>DATNNY010000643.1:0-9657 GCA_035601635.1 Pyrinomonadaceae bacterium | reverse complement strand
ATTGCGCAGCTTGCCGGAAAGTCCATCACTGCAGAGCAGCAACATGTCGCCCTGCCGAATCTGAATCCGAGCAGTAGCCGGCGCGAGTTCAGTCTGAGCGCCAAGGGCCTGGAGAATCACATTACGAAACATGTGGGTCTCAGCTTCTTCCTCGCTAATCTGGCCCACGTCCACGAGCTGTTGCACCAGCGACTGGTCCTTTGTGGCCAGGCGAATCTGCTCACCGCGCATTACGTAAGCGCGGCTATCTCCGACCTGCACCAGATCAAGTTTGTCGCCCTTGATTGCTGCGCCCGTTAACGTGGCGCCCATGCCGCTGCAACGGCTATCTTCCAGGCTCTTATAGTGTATGTTCCGATTGGCTTGCATCGTGGCGTGCTTCAGGCAATCTACTAATGGAGCGCCAGGTTCACACCCGGCTCCGTCGGCCTGCTTGCCCATCAAAACATCATGCACGGCTTCGATTGCCATGCGACTGGCGACGTCTCCAGCCAGTGCGCCGCCCATGCCGTCAGAAACTACCAGCACCAGGCCGTGTTCGCCGAGCGGGAACTTGTTCATTTCCTCGGGACCCACGGGTCCGTCCGAGCCACTCCACGTTCGCGGAGTAGTGAGATCCAGCAGGAGAAAGTTGTCCTCGTTTCCGCGGCGGACGCGGCCAACGTCAGACTTTGCATGCAGCTCAACCAGCATAATTGGGGATCGTAAGTGCCGACTCCGAAGACTATGGGTACGTCAGGATTTTATCTTTTCGCTCGTTACTTGTCACTTCTTAACCGCGCTCAACGCTTGATCCAAATCGGCGATGATATCGTCGGTGTCTTCAATGCCCACCGAAATTCGGACTAGTCCGTCCGTAATTCCCAAACGTTCGCGCACCTCAGGCGCGACTGAGGCATGCGTCATGGTGGCCGGATGACAGATCAAGGTTTCGACGCCGCCCAGGCTTTCCGCCAGGGTGCAGACCTTCGTCGACTCGAGCACCCGCCGCGCATTTTCAAGAGATCCAACATCGAACGAAACCATGCTGCCGAATCCCTTCTGTTGACGCTTGGCCAGCTCGTGCTGCTTGTGCGAGGGCGAACCCGGATAATAAATCTTCAGGACCTTCGGATGATCTTCCAAAAACGCCGCCACGGCCCGGCCTGACTTATCGTGTTGTTCCATGCGCAGCGCCAGGGTTTTAGTGCCACGTAGCACCAGCCACGAATCAAACGGTGAAAGAATTGCGCCGGCGCTGTTCTGGATAAACCCAATCCAGCTGGCATCATCCTCATTATTGAGCACGACGGCGCCGCCGATACCGTCTGAGTGACCGTTAAGAAACTTGGTAGTCGAGTGCACGACTATGTCCACGCCAAAGTCCAGCGGCCTCTGCAGGTAGGGCGACATGAACGTGTTGTCGCAAACCACTCGTGCGCCGGCGGCGTGCGCCACGTCTGAAACTGCTTTCAGATCCGTCACAATCATCACGGGGTTCGTGGGCGTCTCGACGAACACCATGCGGGTGCTGTCCTTGATTGCTGCCTCGACGTTGGTAACCTCGGACGTATCGACGAACTCGAATTCAATTCCATAATTGGCCAGGACGTGTTTGAACAGACGATTGGTGCCGCCATAAGTGTTGTCTGAAACGATGACATGATCGCCGGCTTTCACCAGTCGCATCGTGGCATCAATTGCGGCCATGCCGGACGCGAAAGCATATCCGAATCGTGCGCCTTCCAGGGCGGCCAGATTGCGCTCCAGCGCCAGCCGAGTGGGGTTGGAGGTGCGGGCATACTCAAAACCCTTGTTTTTCCCCAGGCCCTCCTGAGCATACGTCGAGGTTTGATAGATTGGAGTGCTGACGGCACCGGTGCCGGCGTCCGGCTCCTGGCCGGCATGAATAGCAGTAGTAGCAAAACCCATAAAAAGAATCCAAGAAGTCCTAAACCCAGAATGCAAGAGGTCGGAAGCAGAAGGACGGATAGTAGCGTGTGCATGATTTTAGTGTCAATTCAAGAGAGCTTGCTAACCGCGGGCGCAATGCCTTCGCACGACCCAACTGACGCTCGGCCAGGCAGAGAAATGAAACGGACGCAACGACTTCGACGCTCGGTACTGGTTCAATTTGAACGGAATCATGACCTTACTGCTGGGAACGCGGACGTCTCGTCCGCAACGCGCCGAAGGTGCGAAGTCGTCGCCCTCCTCGAGAAACTCGTAGCGGTTAATTCGTTCGCGCTTTGCGCTCAGGGCGGACGAGCCGTCCGCGCTCCCAGCACGAAGGATCTGGCCGATCTGAAACTGAACCAGTACCCGACGCTCGCCCAGGTTTCCGTCAGGACGGGAATCGAGTATTATCGGTGCGAATAAAGACCTTTTAAGAAAGTGGACACGCTTTCTCGATTCGCAATTCAATGGCTGACCAAACTCAAGTGGACGAGTTTTCTCCGGACGAGCGTCGCCAATTCGACCGTGCCCGGCTGATCGTCGACGTTCATTTCGATGGGGCGGATTCGACCGGCGTAGCCAGCACCAAGGACATGAGCATCGGCGGACTCTACCTGAGCACGCAAGCCGACATTCCGAAGGGAGCGACGTTGACGTTGCGAATCCCGATGGGCCAGCAGCATATCGTCGTCAGAGGTGACGTCGTCTACACTTTGCCCGGACATGGTGTCGGCGTCAGGTTTCATCGCCTATCAAACGATAAGCGAGCTTTGATGGAGAGCGAGTTGCCTGCGCTGTAGATTTGTTGGACGGTGGCCTGCTCCTCGAATTCCGCGGACTAAGATATGTTCGATCAATTCACTCTGGGTATTGAAGAAGAGTTTCAGATTGTCGATCCGCAAACGCGCGAGTTGCGCTCTCACGTGGTGGAGTTTCTCGACGAAGGCCGGATGCTGCTGGGCGAGCAGATCAAGCCGGAGATGATTCAATCGCAGATCGAGGTCGGCACCGGAGTCTGCCAGAACATCCAGGAGGCCCGCGCCGACATCACGCGTCTGCGGGCCATCATTTCGTCGCTGGCGCAAAAGAACGGCCTGAGGATCGCCGCCGCCTCGACGCACCCGATCTCGCGCTGGCAAGATCAGGAGATTTTCGACGACGCTCGTTATGAATTACTGATCCAGGAACTGCAAACGGTTGCGCGTTCGCTCTTAATCTTCGGATTGCATGTTCACGTGGGTATTGCCGATCGCGAGCGGCAGATTCATATCATGAATGCCTCACGTTATTTTCTGCCCCACGTGCTGGCGTTGACTACTTCTTCGCCATTCTGGATGGGCCACAATACCGGTTTGAAATCGTATCGCTCGGAAATCTTCAAACAGTTCCCGCGTACAGATATTCCGGACCACTTCGATTCGTATCCGGGCTTTGAACGTTACGTGGACCTGCTGGTCAAGACGGGCTGTATCAACGACGGCAAGAAGATTTGGTGGGACTGCCGTCCGCATCCGTTTTTCCCGACGCTGGAATTTCGCATTTGCGATATTCCCACCCGCGTCGATGACACGATCGCCATCGCCGGTCTGTTCCAGGCGATCGTGGCCAAGCTCACCAGACTCATTGAAAAGAACCTGGGCTTCCGTCTTTACCGGCGCATGCTGATCCAGGAGAACAAGTGGCGCGCAGTGCGTTATGGGCTGGACGGGATGATGATTGATTTTGGCAAGCAGAAGGAAGTCCCTACGAAGGATCTGGTGCGCGAGCTATTGGATTTTGTCGACGACGTGCTCGACGACCTGGGCTCGCGGAAAGAGGTGGAGCATATCCACACGATTCTCGAGCGCGGCACTTCAGCCGACGATCAACTGCGCGTCTATAAAGAAACGAATGATTTGAAAGCGGTGGTGGATCGCCTGACGGAGCTGACGCTGGAACACGTACCTCCGCACGAGATAAGTATCGGGGTTGGCCAGCCTTCCAGGGCGCCCTCCACGATTGCAAAATAAACCCCAAAGCGCGGTCAAGCAGCACCGTCCAACTCCATTAACATCGGTCGCCATCGAACAGCGCCAAAGAAAAATCATTTACATCAGAAGGCTTTGGTACCGGCTCGCATGGCCAAGTAGTACTGCCACAACATTCGCGCAGCTACGGAACGATAAGGACGCCAACCTTCGGCAATTTCCTCAAGCTGCCTAAACGAAGGACGTTCCTTCATTCCACGTAGTCCGCTCACTGCGGCCGCCAGGGCGATGTCACCATTGGGCCAGATGTCCGGGCGTCTCAGCGCCATCAGGAGATAAATGCCGGCCGTCCACGGACCGACGCCTTTGATACTCATCAGCGCTGCATGAGCATCTTCATCGTTCATCCGGCCAATCCGTTGCAGATCGCGATTAGTGAAGGCGTGGGCAACCTGAACACAGTAATGCGCCTTCTGTCGCGTCACGCCGAGCGCCCGCAGCGAAGCCTCGCCTGTTTCGATAAACCCCGAAGCGGTAAACGGTTCTATGTTTGATTTGAGCCGTTCGAAGACAGCGCGCGCTGAGATCAGCGAAACCTGTTGCTCAAGAACAATACGCAATAGGGTGAGGAAGCCGGGTGGTCTTACCCACATCGGCGGTACGCCGTGAGTTTGGTAAATCGACCTGAGATAGCAATCCCGCGCAGCCAGGTCTTCCGCCGCTTCCGCCAAACTCTGTCTTGTAAGTTTTCTCAAGGGCACGAGCCGCCTGGATTCGCTTGGCGAGAATAAACGAGACGAGTCCTCTGTTGCCAACTTGTCCCGGCTTTCTTAACCAGGCGGCGCTGGAATATGAACGTGCGGCGTCAGTCCTTTCCAGGTCTGAATCAACTTTAGGTTAGGGTTTGTACCAATAGCGTCGACCAGCGAGCGCACCGGATTGCGTTCACTGGTGGGTATAATCTTTTCAAAGTCAGTCCGGTCCTTATGAAACTCGCTGCTGTTGTAGTCTTCCACCAACGAGGTGGCATTGCGAATGCCGTGGTTGGCCAAATGCTCTCGCATACTTACTTTGGTACCGTTTTCTGGCGCCGGCCCGATATGGGTATAAAGAATTGCCTGGTCTACCCAATCAATAATTCGGTCGGGTGCGAATCGCGTATTAATGAACAGGTCGACCAGATCGGCCGTCGCCATGTTGGGGATGTTCTCGATGTCTTCTTCTTCGAACTGAGCTTCATGCCAGACAGTCAACCCGTCCAAATCTCGCAACGGCAACTGCGTCTCCAGGCTGGGCACAATAATCGAGCCGACGCGCTTAATTCCTGATTGGATTACCTGCCACGCTACCCGAGGAAATACGCCGATGACGAAACCAAGCACCAAAAGAAATTTTTCCATGGTGTGCTTCTGCTCGTCGGACGCGACAAAGGAAAGAGGCGTCATCGCCACTGCTTCAACGACGACCCAAATGCCGATCACAGCAAGAATCACCCGAAGTGAGACCGCAACATAAGCACTGGCGCGCAGGTCGCGACGGACATAGCGTCGAAACAAAAGTTGCAAAGCGAAAAAGTAGGCGCCCAGAAAAGCGAAGCGCACCGGAGAAGAAATAGGAGTGTAGACGGCCAACCATTTCTCCGTTGAGGGATCGGAAACTGTGACCTGCGGTGTAGGAGATGGCTGATAGACGCCAGCGGTCAATGGGGACGGTGCTTCCTGTTGAGCTGACGGGACAGGAGCTTTGTTGCTCTGTACCTCGATCACTGTCTGAGTACTTTGCTTGCCAAACTCCAAGCGGCCTTGCCAGGGAGGAAGCGTGATTAGCCAACCCAGAACAATCAACACCGTCGCGACTATGACCGGGATAGTGGTATCCACAGTAAAGATCGAAAGTCCCGAAGAGTCGCCGCTAGTGGAGCCTTTTTCCTGGGCGTTGGCGCCGGGGTAAGCAGGATCGAGCAACATTCTGCTGAGATTCGTTGGCACTGCGCCATAGACCGCTTCAAACTTTTGTATGTATGTCGAGATGCGTTCGGTGCGCTCCCCTTCGGTTTCCTTCTCAAGGCCGGCAAATAAGAGCGCCGGAGGGGCTTTGCCTCAAAACTCGGATTATTTGCGAACTTTTGAGGCAAACGGCATTTCTGCCCCACAAATCAATTTGACTGGATTGGGTGGGTATTCAGCGAGGATAGGTATTCCGAAAGGGTTTGTTGCGATCGGGCTGCGAGGCCACGCCTCATAAAGCTCCAAAAATAAGATGTCCGTTACTCTCCTTCATGCCAGGACTCTTATCGATTCCCCAACCCGATCCGTCAGCTTACTTGGAAGGGCGACCCCGTCGAGTTACTTTCTAACACCTTCTAGGGATTGTTGAATTCCTGCACGGATTATTCGGATCATTGAGGCAGATAATTCGGTTGATCAATCCCCAGCCGGGGAAATCTGTCATAATGATCCCGACGCGTTTTGTATAGTACCCAGTACGAATGCCTCCATAAGTGAGTGTGTTTGTGCCTTCAAAGTAGACGAGGCCGCCTATTCGTGGGAAATCCGGCCAGCCCGTCGGCATGGTTACGGTTGTACGTCCGGTCCACACGCGAGCTGCATCCGTGCTGTGGTTCACATGACCGCTTACCACAAAAAAGGGGAACGGCAAGCCAGCTCCGCCAGACCCGCTTAAATAGTTCATATATATGATGTCCCTGTTACCTGGCTTATCCGCATCCGTATTCGCAGCGCAAAGATGGCCCTTAACCTTCAACCACTTAGGATATAAAGCTTCATTCCCACTCATATCAAACGCATCCTGGATTTTGAAATTTGGAAAAAATTGCTGGGTTCCAGGTTGGGGGTAACATAGGCCGAATTCTCCTTTGGAGGAGGGAGAGTTGCATTGCCAGCGGGCGAAATCCTGGAGGATAACTATTTTACCTCGCATTTCACCTAGCGTTGGGTTCTGATAGTTTTCCGCTAACGTGGGGACATTCCACATATGGTCTTTGTAGCGGTTCCAATACCGACGAAAGGTCTCTTCAAAACGCACTGGGCCGTCAGTATGTTCCTCTTTGACGCGCATCAATACGGTTTCACGGCGATTTCTGCTCAAGAAATCCACGACCGTATCTAAGACATACTCAAAATACACCTTCTGGCTAACGAAGCCGTGATAAATGCGGAACTTTTGGACGTGTTCATATGCGCAACGTATATCAAGAACCCTAATGCCTGACTCTAACTGGTCACGAAGAGTCATACTCTGACATACTGCGTGGTCTGTTCCGAACCGTGCCATGCTTTCGTGAGTTCCTGGAATTGATAACTCGCTGAGGCGAACACTATCCGGAAGGGCAGACATCCAATTGGGATTATTACCCTGCCGACGTCCGTTATGAGCATAGCTCTCTTGATGGTCATGAGCCTGTGATACCTCTGACAACGAGAAGATGAGAATCAAGCTAATGAGCGAGACTTTCAGATTGGATTTAGGGCTGGAACGCATGGGGGCTCCTTTCAGAATCTGTCGAGAAGTAGGTAACTTTCGTTTTGCGCAGGCTACATCCCTCACGCGAATGCGAAAGCGTTAGACGTTGTCAGCGAAGTCATCCTGATTGAGACCGGAACTAAGATTCCCACTGAAAGCTGACGGTGGCGGCGCGCGGCGCTTGCGGGACAGCCTTCGCTTACGGCTTGCCTTTACTGTTTTCGTATTTCAGGCAATAAACAACCGCGTCCTCTGCATCTTTCGCCTTAATCGTGGTCGCGAAGTAAACATAGTGGGCTGCTTCCGGGTAATCTTGTATTTTTCTTCGCGCTACTACCAACAATGCTTTCTGTATTACGTCATCGGGGACATCTTTCCCAAACCCTCCGCAAATGTTTCCGTGTGCCGACCACCCCATCAACCGCGCCCCCTGATCGTAATAACAGTAGTCTGGTGCAATTCTTTGGCACTCCATCTTTGGGGTTCCGCCGGCATCCGCGTGTATCCAATAATCTTGAGGCGAATTTATCCCGGTGTCCTTTTGAAACTGATCTTGCAGGCATCTGTGGAATCGCCTGTCGGCACATAATTGAAGAAAGCCCCGGAGAGGAGGAATTCCTGGATTGGGATATTTTTCAACCAACCATTTTTCCTCGTTGGATTGTCCAGCGACGGGAATGACGTTAGTAGCTTGACCGCTCGGTTGATCTTTCATGGCACCTCCTGAGCAAAGGAAACTGTGAGTGGGTGCTGTTTTCAGTCGCTTTACGTTAAGTGTAAAACGTCCGATTAGAAGCGCTGGGATGGTATACGTCCAAAGGACAGATAAAGTCAATGCTAATCAATTCAAGTACTTTTCTTACGTGAGGTAATAGGTCTCAGTCCAACCACAAACCTATCAAATTAAACCGGCGGCCGATACCTAAACAAACTCGCAAACTGGCGGTTGTAGATCTTAATCAGCGAACCCGATGCGAATGTGAAAAGACTTTTGAGGCAGAAAACCTACTTTTGGGGCAACATCGACTTTTAAGGCAAAGCCCGCCGGAGGTACTCGTTTCGGATCCCGCAGGCCCAGCCGGCCGAGATTAATAACAAACTCGTTCAGCAAGCTAGACTTCTTGGTGGCGATAAAAAGATAGTACAGCAGCGCCGGCAGAGAACACACGACGATCAAGAACATCGTGCGCAACAGTGCTGTCTGGTACTTTGTATCAAGTAGGAATACGGCCACGAAAAAGACTATGATCAGCGGGATTAGGCTAAAAATAATAATACCGATTCGCCGTTGCGCCGTGGCCTTGCTGTACCATCGTTGTGAAGATGGAATTGAGACGGCAATGCCCAACAGAAGGAATACAACTCCGATAGGAATCCAGTGAGCTGTGACGAAGTCCCGCTTGGAAAACCACAAAATGGCCAGCCCGATTCCCGGATACAACCAGGCCAAAAAAATTCTCCCATACCAAACGCTCTCAGCTCCGGGCGTTAACCCGGTCTCGGGCGTCTGAGTTGTTTCGAGTTTTTCCGGCGGCTGACTTTCGTCCTGGTCGAGCGTCTTTGGAGTCTGATCGGTGGGTTGGTCGGTCATGAGAGATCTCCGAATACGTATCTTAACTGATAAGACTGCGAGCACCTGGCAGACTGCTAACTGTCGCTGGGCCTACGGCTCCTTTACGCAGAGTTTGGCCGCGACATAGAGTCTGAGACGAGGAGTGTTTCGTTGGCTTGTGATGATCACTTCACTCCAACTGGGATCGGAGCTTGAAAGATTGATGGAACAATGGAAGCAGCGCGTGAGCGTAGCAGTTAACGCCTGAGACACTGCCTGTTAACGGAAACAAGCGCACGATATGCCGGGGAAAGAGAATTGTCAACGGTCATCGGGGGGACTGTCATGGAAGGGACGCACGGGTCTACGGCGGCGGAGCAGATGGCGGCCGACCTTCCGCAGATCCAGAGCGAGAGGACCCTGGACCTGCGGAAGCCGAAGGCTCGTTAAGGGGTAGCAGTGATTGTGAAACGCGAAGCCGGGACATTGGATTTGACGTCATAGCTAACAATGTCCAGGTCGGCGAAAGGCTGCCCTTGCAGGCGCGTGATGACGTGAAACGGCAACATCATGCAATCAGCCCGGCGATAGTTGCTGCGCTGCTCTTCGATCAGCACCTGGCTCCTGAAGCGAGTGGTTATCTTATCGATGAGAAAGGATTGCTTGTTAATCCAGTAACGAACTGTATCTTCCGGGTTGAACTTCACTTCCACTACATAA
>DATNNY010000642.1:0-3149 GCA_035601635.1 Pyrinomonadaceae bacterium | reverse complement strand
GACCTCTCGGTCTATGGACAGGATGATTGGAGAGTCAATTCAAAAGTAACGCTGACCTATGGTTTGCGCTGGGAAGTGAGCCCATCGCCGACCGAATCGAATGGCAGAGACGCTTTGGCCGTAACCAACGTGAACGATCCTGCGCAACTCAGTCCGGCTTCAACTGGGGCGCGCCTTTGGGCGACTACTTATGGAAACTTCGGCCCCAGAGTCGGCTTCGCTTATCAACCTTTCAAAGAAAATGAGTTCGTTATACGCGGCGGCTTCGGTGTTCTGTACGACGTCGGCAACGGGCCCGCGGGAGATGCGTTCGCCGACTCGTATCCATTCCTCAACGGACGATCACAATCTAACGTGCCGTTTTCTTTCGTGCCTCCTTCGTCTTCATCGAATTCGGCCACACCGATTACCGTGCCGTTCTCGGTCTTTGATCCGCGGTTAAAGTTGCCGTACTCGCTGCAATGGAGTGTTTCAGTAGAACGCGCGCTCGGGTCCGGGCAAAGCATCTCGGCGGCATACATAGGGAACGCAGGGAGGCATTTGCTGCTGACCAGCACGTTACTAAACTCAAACTCTGATTTCAGATTTATCCGACTGACCAACAACAGCGCTTCATCTGATTATCGTTCACTGCAACTCCAGTTTCACCGGAGACTGTCACGGCGACTTGGCGCCACGGTTAATTACACCTGGGCCAGGTCCGTGGACAACTTCTCTCAGGACTCAGCCGCGCGCGCCTTGTTCAGAAGCGTCAATTCCGAAGCGGAGCGTGGTCCGTCCGATTTCGATATTCGTCACACGCTCACCGGCTTTGTGTCTTACCAGCCGCCCGTTCTGTTCGCTTCGGGCATTCCCAATCTGCTCACGCGCAACTGGAGCATTGATTCGGTCTTTAACGTTCGTTCCGCTGACCCGGTCAATGTTTTCTATGCTGTGCCGACGAGTTTCGGGTTTCTATATCTTAGACCTGATGTGATTGCCGGCGCGCCATTTTATTTGAATGACGCTGCCGTTGGCGGCGCGAGGCGCATCAACCCGGCGGCGTTTGAGGTGCCGCGGGACTTACGGCAGGGAACGCTGGGCCGGAACGCTTTGCGCGGCTTTCCTCTCTCACAGTTCAATCTGGCATTGCGGCGCCGGTTCAATTTCAACGAAGACGTCACGCTGATTTTCGGCGCAGAGGTGTCGAACATTTTTAACCATCCAAATTTCGCCGCACCCACCGGCGGTGATGCGAGTC
Organism: Pyrinomonadaceae bacterium; assembly: GCA_035601635.1. Classification (GTDB taxonomy): domain Bacteria; phylum Acidobacteriota; class Blastocatellia; order Pyrinomonadales; family Pyrinomonadaceae; genus UBA11740. Next base: position 1,909 of record DATNNY010000642.1, on the reverse strand, counting down.
TGGGGACCCGATTCGATTCCGGCAATACGATTCATTGGAATCCAACCTTTGGCCAGTCATTTACGAACGCCGCGAGGAATGCCTCGGGAAGTGCCGGCAGCACCTTCGGTGCGAACTACTACCCCGGGGGCGCACGGACGGTGAAGCTGTCCGCGAAGTTGGAGTTCTAACAATCTCGCCACGTCCTGCTGCCTGATGGTCGCTCGCACCACTCCCGCTGTGCGAGCGACTTCTTCACGTTTCCAGCTTATAATCACGTTAGGATTAGAGTTTGAAACAACTGTTTATAAAGGAAAGAGTCAATGACCAGCTCGGGATTTACCAGGAGATCAGATAATGTCCGGTTCACAGGGCGCATCCTTTTCCTGACCGAAGATACTTCTTTAATTCGACAACAACTCGAAGCCGCCGGCGACGAAGCGAAAGCTTTGGAGCACGAGTTGGCACAGCGTCTGTCGCATGACGATCTGCCGCTGATGAACAACATCTCGACCGACGAGATCACGCCGGGCTGGGTTTGCTTCTATTACGACGAGACTCTGGGTCAGTACGTCTATGTCGGCATGCGTGAAGGCGCGGTCAAAAAAGACGAGGTGAAGAACGGCGGCTTTGCGGTAGTCGTGTCGGGCCTATCGAAAGGCTGCGGCTCGTCACGCGAAACTGCGCCCTACGCTGAAAAGTGGGCCGGCATTCAACTGGTCATTGCCAAGAGTATCGAGAAGATTTACGGCCAGAACTCGCAGAACATTGGGCTTCTGACCTCGACCGACTTCGGTTTGATTGAACGCATTCGGCAGGGCGAAGAGATTGCTCTGGCAGAATTCACTAAAGGCGTCGACCCAATCTCGCAATCGATTGTGGAGCACGGCGGGTTATTCAATTACAACAAGGCTCGTTTGACCGGAGAAGTTTCGCCGCCGCCGGTCGAGACCCAGTCACTAACGCGCCAATTGGTCGAGGTGGGCCAAGTCAGCCGCGCCGATGCTGACAGCCAGATGTTTCAAAATGTAATTCAGCAGGCGGCCGCAACGTCAACCGAGCAATCGCGGCGGCCGATGAATATTGTCGAGAAGATCATTGCCCGTCATGCCTTCGTCAAAGCCGGACAGGTCGGCGTCCGGTCTGTGAAGCCGGGTGATTCCCTCTTTGCCGTGGCCGATGTGCGTTTCTCTCACGAGTACGTGACGCCGATGGCCGAGTCGCTTTTCAAGCAGGCGCTGGGAGCGGGCGCGCGCGTCACTGAGCCGCAATCCGTCTTCGCCTTCCGCGATCACCTGACATTTCTCAACAAGGTAATGTCGCCGAAGCATCGCGAGATGGGCCTGCTGGAAAAGGCCGACGGGTTAGCTACTACTCAGGAATCGTTTACGAAGAGCCAGGGGATCAGGCTTTACGGCGAGAGTCCCGAAGGCGGTTCGGAGGCAATCTGCCATAACGCGGTCGTCGAAGATCTCGCTTTGCCCGGGCAGATCGTGGTCGGCACTGACTCGCATACATGCATGGCCGGCGTGCTGGGGTGCTTTGCGTTCGGGGTCGGCTCGACCGATATGGCCAACGCCTGGTTCACGAAAGACATTCGCATCCGCGTGCCGGAAACCGTGCGCTATGTTTTGAAAGGCCGCAAGCGAGCCGACGTCGCCGCCAAAGATATAATGCTTTTCATCCTCGCCAGCGATTACATGAAAACGAGTAAAGGCATCGGCAAGGTCCTGGAATTTGCCGGCGAGGATCTCATGAATTGGTCGATGGACGAACGCGCCACCTTGACCAACATGTCGGTCGAAGCCGGCGGCTTTACCGGCATCATCGAACCCGACGAAGCCACTCTGGCTTACATCGTTACTATGCGCGGCCTTGATGCCGAGACTGTTCGCGATGGATTCGTCTACAGCGATCCGGATGCCGAATA
>DATNNY010000641.1:0-3328 GCA_035601635.1 Pyrinomonadaceae bacterium | reverse complement strand
GCTGGCCGACTGGCCCGGAGGCCTATTCAACACGCACGGAATGAGCGTCGATCAGGAAGGCAATTTTTATGTGGCCGAAGTCGGCAACGGCCGCGCGCAGAAATTCCGCCCGCGCCAGGGCGCGAATCCGGCGCTGCTGGTTGGCAAGCCGGCCTATGCAGCTTGGAAATAGGGAGCGGCCCCATGCGCAAGGAATCTGAAGCGCGGGTCACCGAAAACTTCAGGTCCAAGGGTGCCACCGGGGCAGGAGGCCCGCCGTAAGATCCAGCGTCGTTAACGGATATCGTATAAACGCAAATACACTTGACAAGAGTATTATAACAATATAGAAACGTCACAGGTCTTAGCCTCTGGCAGTCAGGCCCTCGTGATCGTTTCGAATTCGAGTCCAAGCCCCGGGAGTAAAACGCCGGTCGCTAACTGGAGGACGCAAATGTCTCGTACCGCCGTTCGGTGACTCCTTCTTTTGTCTCTTTCTCTAAATGTCTCTGCCCAAAGCACGTCTACGTGGAAGAAAATCGGCAATACTGACATGGGAGACGACGAGAGCCCGTCACCAGGCGCCGCGTATATGACTGTCTATGTGCGGGCAGCAACTGCTTATCAGATGTCGAATTGGTGGACGAAGCTGGTTGAGAAGAACCGACAATCCGTGCTGACTGTTAAGTTGGACGGAACTGTCGCGGGTACTCACTTTTCTCAGACCAAGTTGGGAGACCCTATCGAGTTGAGGAAGAACGATTCAATGGTAGATCTTGGACACAGCGAAATCGTGGTCGAGCGCTTGCCTACAACATTCAGCGGAATGACTTTCAATCTTGAGATTGATAAAACAGCTAAAGACGGGTTGAACGACCTGATCACAATTGCCGCCGATATGTCGAAGGCCCAACCACCTACCCTGTCAATCACGCAGCAGCAACTTGGGATCATCACTCTTTCGAAGAGCTTGGCTGATTATCTATTTAGCAAAAGGCTGCTCGTCAAAAAACTCAGTACCCAATCACCAATTCCTTCGACCGGCCTGCTCCGCCCCGGAGTTTACGTGTGTTTGGCTGGCGATACAAATGCAGACTATGCGAAATACTTGGCACCTGGTAATCCAGGATTGCAATGGGATGGGGCACAGCTAACTTACAACAATGGGCGAGTGCAAAAGGTAAGCTATTTCATCGTCGAGGTTGCCTATCAGAAACGGTTCTTTGCCAAGCCATTGGATGCACTAAGTTATGGAGGCGTGAAGCCTTGGGCATCCCTCTACCTTTTGGCCGAAGCGGAGGTTCCAAATATTAATTCAGCTGCGGAGGCGAAGAAAATTCACGACGAAATACAGTCTCATCTTTCAGACGCACGGAGTCTACTAAATGCTGACTACGATTTCATTGCGGCGGAGAAAACTGATATCGCAAATGCGGTTCACGACGAGCTCCAAAAGAACTATACAGCCCGGTTGCGAGTCGTAGGAGCCGACAGTTCCGAACATGGGCAGCCCACGAAATCACAAACTCCACACTCCCTGACAATGCCACCCCCGTTGGTCCTATTTAGTGAAGATCGCAGCGCTCATGAGAAGGAAGCAGCGGTGCTCAGACAAATAGAGCAAGGGAATAGAACAATGGTCCCGACTGGGGGTATGCGCGACAATGCTGTGCCTGGACTAACAGGGGTTCACTAAAATTCTCCTAGCAACATTGCAAGGATTTACCAGGTGCGTCAGCCTTCGCGCGAAGGGCGGGTAGGTCAAGCTTTGAGCCATTTTGAACTAGCTGGTGTGCAACGCGCAATCTTTTCAAGTGCGACCCTCTTTCTTTACCAAGGGTGAATATCATGCTAGGGTGATCTCTCTATGTTTACGTCGACTGAATTAGAACCCCTAAAGGCGATGGCCACTGATGAAAAGGCCGCAATAATAACTTTTATTGCGCCGGACAAGTTAATAAGACTAAGCCCCGCAAGCTTTAGTTCTACCTTGATCTCAACGAACGATGTTTACAGACTCGAAGAAGCCCTGGGAGAACACAACAAAAACGTCGATAAGGCATTCCTGCTTTTGCATAGCCCAGGTGGAAATCTTTCGTCTTCATATAATATCGCTCGCTTCTTGAGAAAAAAGTTCGCATTCCTACATGTTTTTGTTCCCTACGAAGCTGCTAGTGGTGCGACTCTAATGTCTTTAGCAGGCAACAAGCTTACTCTTGGTGAGCTGGGATACGTCACACCAATCGACCCACAAGTAAGGTATAGGGGCGAATGGGTGTCTAGTTATGGGATCGTTGAAAAAGTCGCTGATATAGAGAAGCGATTCAAGAAACTCGCCCCTGAGGAAATGCCAATTCCCTGGAAACAAATGATTGATCAACTCGACCTTGTTTATTACCGGGAAATGGAGACCGTTGTCTGGGAAGCTCGATATTACGCAATGAAGTTATTGGAGTCTGCGAAGTATCCACCCGAAATGCGATTGTCTATCGCTATGAAGCTGGCGCACAATACCTTTTCTCACGGCCATTGTTTTGACAGCGATGCGTGTAAACAGATGGGGTTGAACATCGATGATTCACCTGTGGCCATCGACCACCTGTCAAAGATGAAGGCTCTGATTCATGCAGCGAATGAGAAAGAAAGTGAAATCGCTACCCATTATATTGACATCGTGCTGCCCGAAATCGGTGCAGTGACCATTCCTGAAGAATTTGCCGCAGGGAGCGGCAATCGCCAGGAAGGAACCACAACCCTGGTGAGCCGATCAAAAGCGAGCGGGACTGCCTAGCTCCCTTCGATCCACACATGGCTTCCCTTCAATGTTGGGGGCTGGTGGCCGGCCATTTCATGTCGTTACTGTTGTCGGGCGCTCGCAATCTAGCTTGAACACTCCAGTACGTCCATTCTGGTCTACCGGTTTGGCTATTGCGGGTGCCCGATTCTTCCCGTTTTTGGAAGGGACGGGGTTTTGACATCTCTTCCGCTTATAGAACGAGCCCAGGAATCGATCCTGTTCATCGGTTAACAAAAACCCGCACCCTTCACAAAAAACGTGAAGAGTGCGGCACCCGAAAATTCAAAGTCAAAGGCTGCGCCAGCCGCCCAACTTTCTCGCGTTTTCGGTCTCCGGAACTCCGAGTTTGTCGCCCGAATTCGGACCAGTCATAACGGGATTAAGCTTCGGATCGCAAGGAAGATTCATTCTCCTACAATGAGTGAACGTTATGCTTATAAAGATACCGTGGGAATAATGCGTCTTGAAGGCGGACTCGCTCTTATCGATCGAACATTTCAGGAGGATCGACAGAACAGAGCTTCCAGAATGAGGCTTCGGCGAGACTGCCCG
>DATNNY010000640.1:0-4284 GCA_035601635.1 Pyrinomonadaceae bacterium | reverse complement strand
GTATTTCATTTCCGAAGGTGCAAAGCGTCCCGGAGATCTGCAGAGAAGAATTCCACGAGCAACGCGCAGAGTACTGAACGTTCAACTGAGCGAGCTAGAAGAGCACGGACTTATATCGAGGACAATTTATGCGGAGTTGCCTCCGCGAGTGGAGTATGAATTAACCGCGTTGGGACAAACCGTATTGCCGCTAATAACGGCGTTGGGCAAATGGGGCGACGATCATCAAGATCATTTGCGTAGGGCAATTACTCAATCGGCCCGCTTCTAATCAAGTCAATTCACTCAAAGCCGTCAACGCAGGAGCAGGAACATGAGCAGTGAGCGGAATCCAAACGAAAGTCAGGGGAAGTTACCTCGGTCGTGCCGGTGACGCGGTTGATCTCGTCTCGGCCACAATATGCCCCCTTGGGTTTATCGAACACGCACCTTTGCTGAAGATCTCGTCAATTGGCGCGCGCCTACGCGCCGGTCTTGCACCGAAGACGTCGTAAAGATTGCGAGTCAACAAGGTCAATATGCTGTAGGACACGGATTGTGTCCTCTCATCTTAATCAATGTCGCGACCTTCACCGTGCTCTAAGACCCAGAAATTCGAGCTCTGATTTCCTAGAGCTTCGCGGAGGTCGCGCACTGGCTCGACCTCTCCATCATCGCCAAGCGCAAAAGTACCGAAGTGGATCGCGACGCTGACATTCGGTCTCAACAACTGATGGACTTTGACGGCCTCGGCAGGTGATAAATGAACAGGGTGCATGAACCATCCGGGTAGGTAAGCGCCAATTGGCAATAAGGTCAGACGGAATCTGCCAAACCGCTTCTTGATCTCTTTGAAGTGGATGCCCGTGGCCGTATCGCCCGCGAAATAGATGTTTCCCGCAGTAGCTTGAATGACGAAACCGCACCAGAGTGTGCGGTCAATATCGCTCAGACTGCGACCAGAGAAATGCTGCGACGGGACGCAAGTCACACTCCCATGATCGGACAGCTCGGTCTCTTCCCACCAATCAAGTTCAATCGCGTTCGTTATTCCATGATCTTGAAGCAGCGCTCGACTGCCCAGCGCGCTAACAAAGCCAGGTTGGTGCTGCTTCTTCAGCCTGTTAAGCGTGGCGATATCCAAATGATCGTAGTGGTTGTGACTCAAGAGCACGACATCGATTGGTGGAAGATCTTCGAAGCGCAGGCCTGGCGCGCGATGTCTCTTTGGACCAGCCCAGGTAAACGGACTCGCACGATCAGACCAGATTGGATCGGTCAGGATGTTCAGGCTGCCGGTTTGAATCAACACCGTGGCGTGGTTGACAAACGTTATCCTTAACTTCTCTCCGTCTACACGCATGGGCGGTGGCGCGCCCGGTTGAGACTCATTCCATCTATGCCACTCGCCACGTTTACCAGTTAATTTCCAACGCAAAAAATCAACAAACCCGCGCCTTTCTGGACCTTCAAGGTTGTGAAACTTCCGGCCGTCAAAGTGATCTGTGGTTTGACCTCGATAGCGAGGCGCAGATAGAGCTCGATCAACGAGCAGGTAAATCAAGACTCCACTGCCCAACAAAACTGCGATGATCCAAAGGAGTAGCAACTGACGATTATTCTAAGACCACTTCTCAAATGATTATGGCGTAACCCAGTCGAATAGCGCTGCCCAATATTGGAATGACTGGAGCAAAAAGCCGACCAGTATTAGGCCAACGCCGAAAACGCCCATGGCTTTTTGGGGAACATGATCGGAACCCCACTCGATGAAGGACGTAAATGCACTCAGGACGGCCACGACTAATCCGATTGTCAGTCCTACCCTGAGCGCGATGCTTAACGAGTTCGCCCCTTGTCCGGCAGCGAGCGCGCTCAAATATCCCGCGACCAGGTAACCAATCGTGCGAGTGATGGCGCTCAGAGCGATGGCTTTAGTCAGGCGTGGTCGAGCAACTGGTTGGTAATCAATCGTGGGTCTAATTCCGATGCGGTAGGCGAAGACTTGGCCGACTGTGCTCAATATTCCGAAGGTGATTCCAAATCTGGCGCCATAGAGATAACCAACGCCGAGCCCATAACCGGCGGCGCGAATAGCACTCATAGCCACGTCGTACCAAAAGCCTGGTTTAGGTCGGTGCTTCGCTGCCCGCGCAAACTCCCAGCCCAGAGTGACACCTGCCGTGGCTCCAGCCGCCAAGCCGAAGATTGGTCCCAGGCCAAGCCCATAACCCACACCGAACAACCCGCCATAGGTGACAGCTCTGGTCAAAGTCCGCAGCGGACCATGTTCGCCACCGAGCAAATCATAGGCGAGATACATAGCGCCCAGCAGATCAAGCGAACAACCAATGATGCTGATCAGCGCGATGGTGTGCTTATCGATCATTCGATTTGGCCATGAACAGACCTAACGATGGCTCTGATGTCACGGTTCTCAAAAACAACGCTTGACGATTCTGGCGCAACGCGGACGACGACATCCACCATTGCCCGGGCCAAGTCGTCGGCCCGAATGACTTGATTGGGGAACAGCACCCGAAACACTGGGTAGATCGCGCGCAAGATGCGGTAGCTCAAATTCGGTTCTTTCCGTGGCTGTACAGGATAGATATACGCGGGTCTGAAGATATAGACGCAGGGAAAACCGGAGGCGTGGAGCGCGTTCTCTGCTTCTCCCTTGTATCGTGCGAAAGCCATCCGACTTCGTCCCGTCGGATCAGCTCCACTCCCGCTCAAGAATGAAAAAGCAGCTGTCGGGCTCCTCGGGCGAAGAACTCGTGCGAACTCGACTGTATAACCTGCGGTTATCGTGCGAAGTTCCACGTCCGACACCGACCCTGTATACGTACCCAGACAAAAGACCGCAGCGTCCTGACCTGACAGCGGCTCCGCCAGTGTCGAGCAGTCAGCGAAGTCGTGGTGCAGGATCTCCCTAAGCTTGGGATGCGAGATGCCGAGCGCCCTGCGTCCGATCGCCGTGACACATCCGACGGCTGCGTGATCGAGCGCGTAGCGCAGGGCATATCCACCGACCATTCCAGTCGCGCCGACGATAACCAGCCGCATCTGCTTCTCGGGTGCCGTCATGATAGTGCGCGTTCGTCCACCCAATCGACGTAGAGCAGGCGCTCCGAGAACAGCCATGCGCCAGCGGATTTCACGAACGTGTCGAGATAGCGAAGTGAAGCGACCATCAGGCGCCGTTTACTGCCGTCGACCGTGACGTGATGCGCGAGGCAGTAGGCTTCGCCGGTGCCTCGCTCACCCGTCAGAGTAAAGATTGTACTCTGTCCAACAAAGTGCGTGGTGGCCTCGTATTGGTTCAACTCCGCGAATACCGGGGCGAGCTCTTCGCGGGTGTGCAGCTCCTGTGAAGGTTTTGGATCCTTAGCATTCATATACACGACGAAGTGGGTGTCTGCTGTAAAGAGAGCCATCTGACCCTTCGCGTCACGACGATCGGCGCAATGGGCGTATGCCTCGACGAGTTCCCTAATCGCCAGGCGATCCGCGGCTTCGACTGGGGAGATAGTAGCGTGTTGACTCACAAGAAGTTCTCCTTATGACCCTGGAATTGACTTCAATCTTCGCTCTGTCTTAGAGCTCGACTAATGGCAGCGAACGATAGCGTTTGCCAGTAAGATGGTAGAGGGCGTTAACGACGGCAGGCCCGATAATGGGGACGGGCGCTTCACCGACTCCGGTCGGCGGTTCGGTTGACTGCACGATGTGGACGTCAATTTCAGTCGGCGCATCGGCAATGTAAGGTGGCATATATCGATCGAAGTTTCCTTGTTCGACGCGACCTTCTTTTAAGGTAATGGCACCGCGTGGCATAACTTGCGTAAGACCGAACCCGATCCCTCCCTGGAACTGACTTTCAACCGTAAGCGGATTGACCGCCAGCCCACAGTGCACGGTTACGGTAACGCGATGAATCTTGAGACGTCGATTAGCGATCGAAACTTCGGCGGCACACGCGCACGCGGTGTTGTTGTATTCACTGCACGCGTATCCGACCGCATGCCCTGCGGGAACCGAAGCGCGCCAACTCGCCTTTTCATTAAGCAGTGTGAGAACTGCGCGGAACTTGTATGCGTCCTTGTGGAGAAGCTTCAATCGATATTCGATCGGATCGGCTTTAGCCCGATCGGCTAACTCTTCAATTAAGGTCTCGCGGACGAAACTGTTATGCCCGTAACCCACTGACCTGTGTGACAACACCGGTACGTTTACCGTCGGATGATGCGCAGTCAAATCAACATTCGGAACGTCGTAAGGTGAATCGCTCGATCCCTCCAC
>DATNNY010000639.1:0-5842 GCA_035601635.1 Pyrinomonadaceae bacterium | reverse complement strand
CACTACTTCAATCACCCGCGAGACTTCTCTGTCAGTTAACCCCGCGGACAGCGGCAGACTGACGGTTTGCCGCCCCGTGCGCATCGCGTTCGGATAGTCTTCCGGTCGCCAACCAAACTTATCCTGATAGACCGGATGCTCCGGCACGCTCAAGTAATGCACGCCAACACCGACATCGTTCGCCGTCATTTCATCAAGAAATTCATCGCGGCTGATCCCCACACGCGCTTCGTCAATCAGGACTGTGTAAAGATGATAAGCATGGCGCGTGTTCGGCTCAGGCTCTGCCGGCAAAGTCAGGGGTAAATCAGCAAACGCTTCATTGTATTGCTGCCAGATCTCTTCGCGACGCAACCAGTTCGCTTCGACGCGCTGCAGTTGGTGAATGCCAAGCGCTGCCTGCAAATCCATCATGTTGTATTTGAAGCCCGTCTCAACAACGAAGTAGTGTTTGTAGCCTTCATCGCTGAAACGCTTCCAGGCGTCTTTGCTCATGCCGTGTAAGGCCAGCATCTTGATCCGCGCCAGGTCTGCTTCATTTTTTGTCAACACCATGCCGCCTTCGCCGGTGGTGACGTTCTTGGTGGCATAGAAACTGAAGCAGCCAAAGTCGCCGAAGGTGCCGGCTTTGCGGCCATGGTATTCGGTTTCGATGGCGTGCGCGCAGTCTTCGATCAATTTAAGTTCGTCACGCGCTGCGATTCCGGCAAGCGCATCCATGTTCGCCGCTCGTCCGGCGAAATGGACCGGCAGAATGGCCCTGGTTTTCGAAGTGATCCTGGCTTCAACCTGCGCGGGATCGATGTTCATTGTCAGCGGGTCGATGTCGGCCAGCACGGGTGTCGCGCCGGAGTGGACAATAGCGTTGACGGTCGCACAGAAAGTCATCGGCGTGGTGATTACTTCGTCACCTTCGCCAATGCCTGCGGCAAGTACGCTCAGGTGCATGGCAGCAGAGCAAGAGCTGACGGCCGCGGCAAAGGACTGGCCCTTATACAAGCCAAATTCCTTTTCAAACCGGGCGACTCGTGGGCCGGTGCCGATCCACCCGGACTCGAGACAGCGCACGACCTCATCAATCTCGTCCTGCTCGATTTTCGGCGCGCCGAAAACTATGAAGTCAGAAAGGGGCATGAAGGTCACTCAAGTTACCACTCTAAAGCGCTGGTGCTGGTGACTAGCAAAGCTAATTCTTACCGCAACCAGAACGCGGAGCCGAAATCAGACTCCGAAAATTTCTAAACGCTGATGTCTGTTACGCCCGCGGGGCCGATTCGTTGTACTCCGCACTGTATTTCGAATAGTACTGATAATTGTAGTAGTAGTCGGGCGAGTGCACGTTGACGCGGTTAAGTACCACGCCGAGAACCTTCGCGCCTACATCCAGCAAAGCTTGCTGCGCTCTCTGGACTACCTTGCGCGAGCACTCGTTGGCGTGAACTACTAGAATGACCCCGTCGGATATCGCTGCCACCAAAACGCCATCCGTGAATGACGCAATGGGTGGAGAATCGATCACGATATGATCGAACGTCGCGCCGAGTTCCATCACAACCTTGCGCATCTGATCGGATCCGAGCAACTCGGCCGGGTTCGGCGGCGGCGGTCCTGAGGTAAGCAAATATAAGCCGCTCTCTTTTTCCTGCTGGATGAAAGTGAGCATTTGAGCTTCATTCATCTCGCTCGAAAGAATATTGCTGAGTCCGCTCTTGTTCTCGACGCCAAAGGAGGCATGAACGCTCGGTCGCCGCATGTCACCATCGATGACCAGCACGCGCGCTCCGGTTTGAACCAGAGTCACCGCCAGGTTGATTGCCGTCGTAGTCTTTCCTTCAGCCGGAACACAGGAGGTGACTACTAATGTTTTGGGCGCGCGTCCGGCAGAGGAGAGCAAAACGGAAGTCCGCAGATGTCGATAAGCTTCCGCTAGCGGCGAACGCTGATCCAGATCGAGCAGCAGGGCCGGGTTCACTGTTCCGTGCCCGTGCCCGTTCCCGTTGCCGTTCCCATTTCCGTGGCCATTGCCGTTCCCATTGGCGCTTTGCAGTTTCAGAGATGTAGTACCTTCGCCCAGCAATCCGCGCGTCCTATTCTTCTTAAGCACCGGAATGGTGGCCAGCGTAGGCAATCGCAGCATTTTGCTCACATCTTCGCTCGATCGAATACTGTCGTCGAGATATTCAAGCATCGTTGCCAGGCAAACGGCGAAACCGAGCGAAAAAAGAAACGCGAGCACTATTCCCTGCAGGCGGTTGGGGCCAATCGGAACCCGCGGGGGAGTCGCATAGTCGGTGACGTGCAAATTATTAGGCGTTCCGGCGAGCACTACATCGTTTTCTTTGGACCTCTGCAGCAAACCATCAAGCAGACTCTTATTGGTTTCTATCTCCTGCTGAATGATCTTGTAATTGATTGCTGCTTCGTTCTGGGTCCGCGTAGCGCCGCGTTGTTCTTCGAAAGCTGTACGCAGCGATTGCTCGCGTTGGAGCGCTTCGTGATAGCGCGCCTCGATGGTCTGTGCCTGCGTAGTAACGGCTCTTGAGCGCGAATCTTGCATGTCCTTTTCCAACGCGGCGATCTGTTTCTCGACCTCTTTAACCTCCGGCCATTCTTCAGTATTATCGACGAGCAATTGCGCCCGCTTTTGTTTCAGGACGGCAAGCTGACCTTCAAAATCCTTGATGCTGTTTCCCGCAAGGACATTCGGCGCGTTAGGTTCTTTGCTAACGCGAAAAGCGGCCTCGGCAATCTTGCGATCGTTTTCAGCCTCGAGCAGTTGCCTGTTGAGTCCAGACAACCTATCAACGACTGTGTTTTGCGCCGCGTCGAGAGAGAGGATCTCATGCCCTTTGGCATAGTTGATCAGGCGCTCTTCATCGGTGCGGATCTGGGACTGTAGTTCCGCGATTCTCTGTTGCAGGAAGTCCCCGGTCGTGCTCGTGAACTTGGTCTTCTGCTCCATATTGGAAAGGACGAAGGCATTGGCGACCGCGTTCGCCACCTTTGCGGCTACCACTGGATTCGCATGGATAAACTTTATACTGATCAGACGGGTTTCACTGTACTGCAGGCGATCATCCTTTATCGGATCGACTTTCAATCCGCCTTGTAGCGAGCTGACATAGGGTTCGAGTCGGGTCGACTCTTCCAAATTGTCAGTCGCACTGGCGGAAGCGACCTCTTTATCGAGCGATAGCTTGCCGCTGTCTGTTTTTTTGGCAGTGGCGTCGGCCGCGGCCGGAGCTCTTCCGAGGCCAAAGGTGCGCAAAAGGCGCTGCCAGGTTGTGTCATTAGCCTGAGTTCGCAGGAAATCCGGATTGTTCTCGAGATCCAGAGTTTTCACGACCCGCCGGAGGAGGCCGGGCTTCGTAACAATCTGCAGCTGGGTATTGAAGTAGCTGGGGTCGGTACCGGTATCGACGATGATATTGCCCTTTCCGGAAGTCAAACCCGAGGCCGGGCCTTCGGTATCAACCTGAACGTCCGTTTCGGCTAGAAAGATGTCCGGCTTGCGCGCCAGCATGACGGCCGTGGCGGTGGTGATGAATACCACAATCAGCACAATCAGCCATCGACGTTTGTTGATCGCCGTCCATACGTCCCGCAGCTTCACACCTTCGTCGACTCGATTAGGCGGACCATAGCTGCCGGGGTATCGGTTTTCCTCCGCGGCGGAAAACGACGCGGGGAGCCCCCGCGATACATTTGAGATCACCGTTAAAGCCCTGGCGATTTCCGACGGAGGCTTTTCGTTTTCAATGGGGTCCATCTCAATTCTCCTGACTAAATTCACTGTCGCAAATTATTAAGGAATAACACGTACCGGTAACTGCGAAATTGTCGGCACAACTGTCCCGAGCAAACTCCGCAAAATGCTCTTTGTTCCGGAGATCGGTACGTCTACGACATCGTTCGGCAACAGGGCGACATCCACCGCCTTGTTTTTCTCAATTGCAGTCAGATCAACAAAGATTTCCTGCTTCTGGGTGCTACCCGGTAGTTGCCGCAGGATTCTTACCTTGTCTTTCTTGGTGCTGGGCGCGGTGCCTCCCGCGATAGCGATCGCATGAGAGACTGTGAGTGGTTCTTTCAGGGGAATCGCCGACGGCTTCAGCACGTTACCCAGAACAAAAACCTGATCCGCTAGCGGCACCGAGATAATGTCACCTGGCTGCACAAAGGGATTCGCTTCCGGCACGCCATGCAGGGTATCGGTCAACTTGTAAGTTACGAACGCCGAAGAATCCGTGGTGTCAGGTCCCGCGCCACCCGATTGTTGGCAAATAGGGCCGCCTCCGGCGTGGACAATCTGAATGGTCTGTCCGGCGCTGTCGGTAGGACCACCAGCCAGGCTTATAAGCTCCAGCAATCTGACTTGCCTTTGCATCTTGAATTGGGCTGCGCCGTGGATCGCGCCAATCACTGCCACCGGCTGAGATTGAAACTCCTTCACAAAGACGTCGACGTGTGGATCGTTCTTATACTTCCGATAAAGCCTGGCAATGTTCTGCGATAATTCGCCTTCGGTCTGACAAGCCGCGGGAATATCAATGTCCAGCATCGGCATGCGGATGTTGCCGCCCTGATCCACTCGCACTGCTTCGCGAGAGAGTTCGGGCGCCCGCGCCACTCGGATCTCAAGCACATCTCCCGGCCCGATTCGATATCGTGTGTCTGTCGCTGCCGGCTCGGTCTTCGTGGCTGCGACCTGTTCGCCAACGGTTCTAGCAGTTGTTCCGCTCGCCACCGCTGGGGCCTGTGCTCTCGACACCGGGGTCGAGAAGACCAGCAAAAGGCTACTGAGGCACACTTGGACTGTGGTTTTCAAAGCCAGTCTCATGATTGACCTTCTTTCTCTTTCATTTCGTTGCTTGGCGGCGCTCACTATTCCGCGCTTGCATGTATCGGTGTGATTCATGCGGGACCCCGAGGGGAAACCTCTCTCGCGAGGCAGCATTCAGAAAAACCTGGGACGATCCGCGCGGTGGCGGTCGCGTGTTTTCCTATTTGTTCCGCGGTTAAGTGTTTTCCCTCAATTTGAGCTCTCTCTCTCTCTCTTGGTAAGAGTGGTTGCGATATCGTCACTGCCGTAAAGAAGAGAAGCGAATCCGAACCTCGTCGATCGTCCCAGGAGATCGATTGAAGCTATTTCGTGGGCGTCGCTTTTATCGGTGCGCCAGGTTGCTATTGTATGAAAAGGTTTTTGGACCGAACGCGCAGGCTATGTAAGAGGAATCTCCCAACAAGGCTCGAAGAGGTGACTGAAATGCTTTTTCAGAAAGCTAAAGCGCTGCCTACTGCAACTAGGGGATCTCCCGAACACCTCGATCGCTCTGGCCAACCTCAGATTAAATCTTCACGAGACACTCACTTCCCGCGTGGCGAAAAAATCTGACATTCACTGGCTACCGCCGCCCAGGCAGCGGAGTCATCAAACTCAGCAACGTGGGGCCAACGCGAAATTTACGCACGGTACTGAGTCAGAAACCAGGTTAAGGGCTCATCACTCTAGTTCATAGAGGAACTGCTGTCAATGGGATTTCTCCCTCAAAACGCGTGTCCCGAGCCCGATACTTTCTATTCCAAATCAACTCTAAACTAAAGGTGGAATTCCGGATAAGTTCCCGAAGATATCAGAAGAGACTCTCTGCCGTTAGATATGGCCAAACAATGCGTTGACGCGTTCAACGTCGTTGTGCTAGAGTTCTGTGTGTGATCGGGCTCATCCAGGCCCCTTCATTCGATTCACCAAAGAGTATTTCGCTACTTCTCATTCCTGTCAGATACGCCCCGAGAGTAGTTAGGTCTCACACCAATCCACCTAAAGCGCGTTTCTCCGATG
>DATNNY010000638.1:0-12800 GCA_035601635.1 Pyrinomonadaceae bacterium | reverse complement strand
CGTGTCGCCGATTATGGGCCAATACACCCATCAGCACACCAAGGTTTGGTCGGCGAAGATCGCGTCCTTCGACGCCTACGTTTTCGTGACGCCCGAGTATAACCACGCGACTTCGGCTGCGCTCAAGAATGCCATTGATTTTCTCTATCACGAATGGGTCAACAAGGCAGCCGGGTTCGTCGGCTACGGTGGCGCGGCTGGGGTGCGCGCGGTGGAGAATTTGCGATTGATCATGGGGGAAATGCAGGTTGCCGACGTGCGCGCTCAAGTCGGTCTTTCACTCTTCACCGACTTCGAGAACTTTAGCGTCTTCAAGCCCGCTCCTCAGCAAGAGCAGTCTGTCAACGCCATGCTTGATCAGGTCATCGCCTGGGGCGGCGCTTTGAAAACGCTGCGAGAGGAACAAACCTAAGAGACCGTAGACTACAGAGGATGGTATCCTCAGATCTCGACGGGTAGCCCCGTGAATTAGAGCCCTGCCTGTCAATGCTTGTACTGATTATCTTTCAGGAGTAGCTCAACTGGAGACGAAGTCCGCTAAGAAAAGCGCGGCTGAGAAACTTGAGCCGGAAGGTGCTTCCCAAAAAGTCGCATCAGCCTGGAGTCCTCTCCGCGAATCGGTCTTCAGAGCGCTTTGGATAGCCACGGTCATTTCAAACATTGGAACGTGGATGCAGGACGTAGGCGAGTCATGGTTAATGACCTCGTTGACGACCTCACCTGTGCTGGTGGCGCTGGTCGAGACCGCGGGCAGCCTGCCAGTTGTGCTCCTGGCTCTGCCGGCAGGAGCGCTCGCCGACGTAGTCGATCGTCGTCGTTTGCTTATCGTACTGCAGAGCTGGATGGTCATGGCCGCGGGCGCGATGGGCGTCCTGGCGTTGATGGGCCAGATGACTCCGGCCCGTCTGCTCTCGCTGACTTTTCTGCTTGGTGTCGGGTCGGCCATGAGTAACCCGGTTTGGCAGGCGATTACTCCCGAGTTGGTTCGTCCGCCGGATTTACCCGCGGCGATTACGTTAAGTGCGGTCGGCATTAACATCGCGCGGGCAATTGGGCCCGCGTTAGGTGGTTTTATCGTTGGTGTGTCTGGCCCGTGGGCAGTCTTTATCCTTAACGCAGCTTCATTCATGGCGATCATGGTCGTCGTATATCGCTGGCGTCCGGCCTCACGGAAAAGCAAGCTGCCTCCGGAAGACATCATTGGCGCCATGCGCGCCGGCACGCGCTATCTGCGCCACTCGCCGGAACTGCAAACAGTTCTGGTTCGCAGTGGCATCTTCACTATCTGCGCGAGCGCGTTGTGGGCCCTGCTGGCGCAGCAGGCTCGCAGAGGTTTAGGCCTGGGTTCGTTCGGTTATGGACTGCTTCTGGGTTGCATCGGCCTTGGCGCCATAGTGGGCGCATGGTTGCTGCCAAGAGTCCGAGAACGGCTCTCAATGAATGAATTGGTAGCGGCGAGTACAATCGTGTTTGCGCTAGCTACCACTTCCCTTGCCTATGTTCATTCTTTCGCAGTGCTTGCCTTTGCATTAGCGGCCGGTGGCGTCGCGTGGATTGCGGTGCTTTCAAGCTTGAATGTTTCCGCACAGACAGTTACGCCTTCCTGGGTGCGTGCGCGCGTCATGGCTGTTTACCTGCTCGTCTTCATGGGCGGGCTGGCCGCCGGCAGCGCCGTCTGGGGTTTTGTCGCCGCGCGTGTCAGCGTTTCTTCCGCGCTCATGTTCGCCGCGGTTGGGCTGCTCATCGGTCTCGTCGCGACGTGGCGGTATCGTCTAGTTGACGACGAAGAGTTGTCGCTAACGCCTTCGCTCCATTGGCCGGAACCAATAGTGCTGATCGATCCTGAGGCTTCGGAGGGCCCGGCTGTTACTCTGGTTGAATATCGGATCGATCCAAAAACCGCCGAAGAATTCCTCCAGACCATGAAAGAGATGAAGCGGATTCGACAACGTGACGGCGCGATCCGCTGGAACCTCCTGCGTGACACTGCGGACCCCGAGAGGTACATCGAGACTTTTGTGACTGAATCGTGGGCCGACCATTTGCGCCAGCACGAAAGAGTGACCGCCGAGGATCGCGAAGTCGAACAACGCGCTGAGGCTTTTCACCTCGGCCCTGAGCCTCCCAAAATAACTCATCTGATCGCCGAGCAATTGCCGAAGTGAGCCTGCGGCCTTTGATTCAACGGATTAACAGGTGCGGGCGTTCGGAATGAATCTTCAGCACCAACTCGCCGAAGAGCGTGTTCGCCCAGGCGAACCAGGAGCGCGTGAACTTCTGAGAATCGTTCCGATCAAACGATTCGTGCATGAAGCCTGTTCCCGCATGCGTCGTCTTGAGCATCCTGAGGCAGAAAAGAATCTCGCGATCGTCGCGGCTGGTTAGCGCCCGCATAATTATTCCCAAGGGCCAGATCATGTTCAGCCCGACGTGGGGCCCGCCGATGCCTTCACCCGCGCGCCCGCGAAAGAAGTAAGGATTGTCCTCGCTCAGCACGAATCCCCGAGTGTTTAAGTAGGTGGCGTCGTCAGCGGCGCAACCGCCGAAGTAAGGGAGAGACAGAAGGCTCGGCGCGTTCGCATCGTCCATGAAAAGCTGGTTCCCAAAGCCGTCAACTTCATACGCATAAATTGAATTGTGCTTCGCATGACGGGCTTTACCATACGTTTCAAGCGCGGCTTTCACTTCATGCGCTAAGTCCTGACACTCTCGTGCGAACGACTTGTTTGAAAGTTCCACCGAAAAGATTTCCACCAGCTGATTTAACGCAACCACCGCGAAGAAATTCGAGGGGATGAGAAACGGGTAGATGCAGGCATCGTCCGACGGCCGAAAGGCCGAATGAATCAGCCCCACACTTCTGGTCGGGTTGCCACGCCCTTCAAACGGCGCCGTGTCGGACGGGTTGTCAGTAGTTCGCGTAAAAGTGTAAGAACCAGCGTCCTTCTTACGCTGCTGCTCGCGAAACGTCTGCACAATGCGCTTGTTCGCTTGCACCCAGTCGGCATGAAAACAGGAAGAGTCGCCCGTCGTCTTCCAGTAAGCATGTGCGAGTCGCACTGGATAGCAGAGCGAGTCGATCTCCCACTTACGCTCGCACAACTCCGCTCGAATCGGGGGTTTGTCACGCTCGCCCCAGGGGCAGGCTTTCGCTCCGAAGTCGAATGAGTTTGCGTAAGGGTCTATGAGGATGCAGCGTGTCTGGCGGTTAATGACCCCGGCAATCATTTCTTTCAGCTTCTTATCTTCCCGCGCGAATGGCAGATAAGGAGTGATCTGCGCGGTCGAGTCACGCAACCACATCGCGTTTATGTCTCCGGTGATCACGTAGGTGTCCGGTCTGCCCTCGTGCGCGCCGAAGGTGACCGTCGTATCGAGCGTGTTCGCAAAGCAGTTCTCAAACAGCCAGGCGAGTTCGGCATCCGTAATAGCGCGTTTTACCTGGACGATCTTCGCTTCAACCGCCTCGCTCACGAACTTCCGTTGGCCAATCGTTGGACGCTTACTTACAAACCCATGGTTTGCTGAAGAGAATGCATGGCTGAGCACTCTGTTGCCACCAAACGCGACCCCTAATGCGGTATAGCCTAAACTCTTAATTACCGTCCGGCGTTCGTACGTCTTTGCTGATGTCTTCAAGTGTCGTGTCTCGCGTTATAGTTCGGGGCTTAGTCGAAGATCGACGAAAGTTACTCCAGCGAGGTCTCCTGCGCAACCGACCAGCGGAAGAAATAGTGCGCGCGGGTTCCCGGCCGCAGGAAAAAATTAAGCACCGGGCCGGAGTGCTGCAGGCCCAAGCGACACTGACGAATGCCGAAAGTGAATATGAGCGAGCTGCGAGGCTCTATCGCGAGGGAGTTTCATCGAAAGCTGAGTTGGATCGCGCTCTTGCTCAACGCGACAGCGCACGAGCGCCATAGGGAAAAAGGTGTTTTGCTCAATAGCGCTGCAGCCGCGGATAACTAGTCAACCGGCCTGGCTCTTCAGACTTTCAGTGATTTGCGGATTGTTGGAACGCAGACTCACCGTGTGAAGGCCGTCTCTGATCGCCTCGCATAGCCCTTCAGATTTAGATCTCGAGCAGAAGCCGCACCTGACCGGCGCATCAAGGTGATGGTCCGGCCAAGGTACGGCTTTTCTTTCTTATTTGATGACAGCGCGGCCAAGGTGGGAACGCCCGGACCTCAATTGCCACCTAATCGTCGTGGTTCTTGGCGGGCTTCAGGTAGTGCTTAAATCCGAAGCGCCCCACCTGGCGGCCCAGTTTTAGCCCATCCGTGCAGGTCGTGCGGAAGTGGAGTCCTGCATAGACGCGCGAGTCAGCGTTTTCTTGTGCCGCCTGAGAAAAGCTTGTGAAGGAACGAGTGATCCCAGAAAACGGATTGCCGCTTGTGGTAGTGAAGGAAACATCGTCATCGTCGAAGAATCCGCTTAGCACCTCCGCTGCGGCAGCACCCAACACACTATGCGTCGAAGGGTAATCCGGCATGTTGGGAGTGACGAGAAACGATGTCCAGGCTGGATCGCCCAGCGTTTGATCGTTGCCGTCCGTATCTCCGGCGCGAATGGCGGTGACCGGTCGCCAGAAATTGTAAGTGTATTTTGCGTCGAATCCGGCGACGAGGCCGTCGGCCATCGCGAAGTTGAGCAGGCCAAACAGCCGTGCGTTCTCCCAAAGATCGAGACCTCGCTGGGCCGAAACTATTCTGGCAATCCGATTCCACCCGCCTGGTGAAGGCTCGTACCAGAACATGGCAATCTGGCTTTGTGCAGTAGTACGTGTGGTGCTGTTCATACTGCCGAGGGCCTTGACCTCGTTAAAGTCTCTCGTGTATTGCTCGCTGGTTAAGTCTAAAAGTTCAGGACTATCTGGCCGGAACTGTGAGCCGCTCCTCAACGTGAACGGCGTTACAGCGCCCCAGCCTGGCTGCAATGCCGGGAGGAACGCCGGGGGCGTGGGCTGCCATACGCCCGGCCCAAATCCGGGTGCGTAAGGCACGATCGCGCTCGAACCATCGGCACTCCGCAGGGCGATAATCGTTGCTGCTGCTTGCTGGCCAATGGCAATCCCGTCGGTTTTTGAGGATCCATCGGCGATCAACGACAAGGAAGCAGCGTACGCCGCATCCAGCGCCAACAGTCGCGTGGGAAGTTCATGAACGAGAACATCGTGAGCTGCCGCGGCTACGGCCGCCGCAGGGGAAGAATTTGGGTCGGCTTGCTGATCCATGGCGTAAGGTTGGTACCGGCGATCAATTGCGTTGAGGGCATCGTGCACGGCCGCTTGAGTCATCGCAAATACACGTGCTTGCTGGATCGGGTTTTTGCCGGAGACGGCGGCGTTGTTTAAGGCAATCACATTCCAGTCAGTAACAGCATCGGCGTGGGCCATGCCGGCAACGCCCAGCAGAATAAGCAGCGTCAATCCCAGTCTGAGTTTGATACCGCGGACGATCGGTTCGTTGTTGAAGTGGGAAAACATCAGTGTATCCTCCTTTAGGGATGAGTTACGGCGACACTCGCAAGGTCTCAGCGTCACCTCGCTTTCGGTAATAGGATCGTTCTCGCAGAGCGATCCGTTTCTGGTCCACCCATAACGCGAGAATTCCTTCCAAAACCTCTAACGAGGTGTTACCTGCATTGCGGGAGAACGAGAATCGTTCCACGGTGTATAATTCGTGGCGCCCGCGATTCGTCCAATCATTAAGGTGACGACATGACAAGCCCCTCAGACTCGCCCCATGAATTAACTCAACTGCTTATCGCCTGGGGCAATGGAGATGAGGCTGCCCGCGAAGAGTTAATGCCGCTCGTTTATGGCGAACTGCATAGGCTGGCCCATGGATATATGGGGAAAGAGCGAGTGGACCACACTCTACAAACCTCGGCGCTCGTCAACGAGGCTTATCTCAGACTCATTGATCAGAAACGCGTGCAGTGGCAGAATCGTGCCCATTTCTTTGGCATTGCTGCTCGGATGATGCGTCGCATCCTGGTTGATTACGCTCGTAATCGTCGCTACGCCAAGCGCGGGGGCGACGCGTTTCGGGTCACGTTGGATGAAACCTTCATCGTCCCTGAAGAACGCAGCGCGGAGGTACTCGCGCTCGATTATGCGCTAAATAGCCTGGCCGAGATTGATGCACGTAAAGGTCAAATCGTGGAGCTGAGATTTTTTGGTGGCTTGAGTATTGAAGAGACAGCTGAAGTTTTGCAGGTTTCGCCGGGTACCGTAATGCGGGACTGGACGTTGGCAAAAGCATGGCTCAGAAAAGAGATGACCAGCGAAAAGTGATCCGCGGTGTTAGAGGATAGCAGCCTGGTTCTCGCGTTGAGAATGACTAGCTTTATTGCTGAGCGCTGGGGAATCTCTATCGGAAGAGAGCCTGGGCATCGAAGTGGCTGTTTGAGGGTCCACCTGTTAGGTCTGTCATGGCAGGAAATAGGACAATCTTTGAACTCTAGATGTTTGTTCAAGTAACTATCTTTTGCCTACGGCCCTTTTTTCGGCACCAGTCAAAGAGATAGTCGGACTTCTATGCAGCCTGAACGTTGGCAGCGGATTGATCAATTGTTTCACCTGGCACTGGAGCAGGGGCCGTCTCAAAGGGCGCAGTTTCTGGACCGTGCTTGTGGAGATGATAAGGCTCTGCGCAGTGAGCTAGATCTACTCATCTCCTCTCATGACCAGGCTGAAAGTTTCATTGAAAATCCAGCATCTGATCTCGCGGCGGAGTTGCTGGCCCGAGGCCAGAGTGGACTAACAATCGGCCAGCACATCGGTCCTTACGAAATAAGGTCGGTACTGGGAATTGGCGGCATGGGCGAAGTGTATTTGGCCCAGGACACCAGGCTGGGGCGCCCGGTTGCGCTCAAACTCCTGCCGCAACAATTCACCATCAATGCAGAGCGCGTGCGCCGCTTCGAGCTGGAGGCTCGTTCCGCCTCGGCACTCAATCATCCGAACATTGTTACGATCCACGAAATCGGGCGAGTCAACACTTCCCAGTTTATCGTCACCGAGTTTATCGATGGTCATACATTGCGCCAACGCATGACTGAGGGGCGTCTCACTTTTCATGAGGCGCTTGACGTCGCTATCCAAGTCGCCAGCGCCCTGGATGCGGCTCATGCCGCCGGCATTGTTCATCGAGACATCAAGCCTGAGAACATCATGCTGCGCCGAGACGGCTACGCGAAGGTGCTGGACTTTGGACTTGCCAAACTCACTGAGCGAAAGTCACCAACCAATGATGACGAAATCTCAACATTGGCAAAGGTGAAAACAAAATCCGGACTGGTAATAGGTACGGTCACTTATATGTCACCGGAGCAGGCCCGCGGGCTCGGTGTGGATTTCCGCAGCGACGTCTTTAGTCTGGGAATCGTACTTTACGAGATGCTCGCTCGCACCGTGCCGTTCCCTGGTGAAACTACCAGCGACGTGCTGGTTTCCATCCTCGAGAGGGAGCCGATACCGCTAAGGCATTACTCAAGCGAAGTCCCGATTGAGCTCGAATGGATGATCAAGAAGGCTCTGGCGAAAGACAGGGATCAACGATACCAGACGATCAAAGAGCTGCAGATAGATCTGAAGCGACTCAAGCAGGAGTTGGCTCTGCAGGCGCAGCTGAATGGGTTGGCTCCGCTGACATCGCGAGACGGAGGAATAGCCCCGAAGAGCGATCTGACTGGGGATAATTCGACAGCGGAAGCTGTGAAAGCCAGCGAAGCCGAAATTGTTGCGCGAACGACGACTGGGGTAAGCCAGCTTGATATCTCGCGCCAACCCGGGTTGCCGATCCGTCGAATGATTGTCATTGGCGTAGCCACCCTCACTCTCTTCTCTTTTATCTCATTCTATGTAGGCCTAAGGCGTGCGCATCAAGTCTCTCAGCCGGCATTCCGTCAGCTCACCTTTCGCCGCGGCCTCGTAAGCACTGCGCGGTTTGCGCCCGATGGGAATTCGCTTATCTATAGCGCGGCCTTTGATGGCAAGTCCGAAGAGCTGTTTACCAGCCGCTTCGAAAGTCCGGAGTCGAGATCGCTGAAAGCTCAAGTCGATAATCGCGTCGCCGCAATTCAATCGGTTTCTTCCAGCGGCGAAATGGCCGTCTTGCTGGATTGCGAGCTCTCGTGGGGCGTTTGCCACAACGGCACGCTCGCGCGGATGCCCCTGGTCGGAGGCGCACCACGCGAAATGATGGAAAATATCTTCGAAGCTGACTGGTCCCCAAATGGCAAGGACCTGGCAATCATACGCGTGGCAGAAGGTGTGTATCAGCTTGAATTTCCCATCGGCAACGTTCTATACAAAGCCTCCGGCTGGATCGAGCAGATGCGCGTGTCACCGACGGGCGACACGGTCGCCTTCATCGATCATCCGGTGTTAGGAAATGTCAGCGGCTCGATCATAGTGGTAGACCTCACCGGCAAAACCAGGACTCTGTCCACGGGGTGGCTGACCTGCAAGGGACTGGCGTGGTCCGCTTCAGGCGATGAGGTTTGGTTTTCTGCTGGGAAGAGCCGAACCGAGGGTCTCTACGCTGTAACAACTTCCGGTATTGAACGCCTGGTCTTTCAGGCGCCGAGTGTCTTGCGGCTTCATGACATCTCGCGCGAAGGACGTGTTCTGGTTTCGAGTGGAAATCCGCGCAGTCGCATGATTAGTCTCGTCGCCGGCTCTGAACGAGAGCGTGACTTGTCCTGGTTTGACTGGTCCACTTCCGCGGATCTTTCAACTGATGGAAAGAATCTGCTTTTTTACGAATGGGGAGTAGCCGCCGGCAGATCTCCGTTTGTGTATTTTAGAAAAACGGATGGATCGAATGATCCAGTCCGGCTCGGCGAAGGCAAGGCGCTGGCATTATCGCCTGATGGAAAGTGGGCACTGGCTCTGCAAGAAGGTCCGCCGCCACAGCTTGTCCTCCTGTCAACAGGCCCGGGCGAATCACGATTTCTTCCACGCGGTAGCATCAGTGAATATCACTACGCCTCGTGGTTTCCTGGCGGGCAAGCGATCCTCCTCACGGGCCTCGAGTCGGGTCGCGCCCTACGGTCGTACGTTCAGAATATTTCCACGGGTGAACTGCATCCGGTTACGCCAGAGGGGATGATCGCCATTTTGGTCTCGCCAGACGGCAAAAGCCTTGTGGGGTGGGCACCGGACAAAGGCCCGGATGGTAAGTATTATTTATGTCCGCTCGATGGCTCTCCGCTCACTCCGATCTTAACCCTCGGCTTGGGGGAGGTGCCGATTCAGTGGAGCACCGATAACCGCTCTCTCTTCATACGCGACGGCGGAGATTTGGAGGCTACGATTTATCGCATGAATCTTTCCAGTGGACGAAGGGCACTGGTGAAAAAGATATTGCCGGATCCGGTAGGGCTGATTGGTCTCGAAGTGCGCCCTGGTGGTATCCAAATCACGCCGGACGGCCGATCATACGTGTATACCTATTGGATTGGGCTGCAGGATCTATTTCTTATTGAGGGACTAAAGTAATCGAAAATCCGGCGATTTGCGAAACCGTTCTGACTGACCAGAGAGTTTGTCAATAATTCACGCTCAACAGACCGGGTGGCAGAAGCGGAAATCCTTGACTGAAATAAAGGGCGAGCGTAGTATCCGCCCACATCCGCTAGCTCACGAGGGATGACAACTCGAAGCCGTTTAAGACGCCTCGTATGAGTCCGCGGCTCAACCCGAGACTTTTTGGACATCAGTAAAGAGGTCCCATGCGCAAAACCATAACCACGCTCACGGTAGTTGCGGGAATCTTATTGTTGAGTATCGCAGTTGCAGATGCTTGCGGCGACAAGTTGTTAAGGATGGGTCGCGGCGCCAGGTTTCAACGGTCAATGCATCCCGCGACGATACTGATTTATCTGCCATCCACCGCATCGGCGACAGCGTCAACTAGAGCACCTCAGCTTCAATCGTTCCTGAAGAAGGCAGGTCATAAGGCCAGAGTGGTCCAGGGTATGGATCGCCTTGGTGAGGTCTTGCTCTCGGGACAATATGACGTGGTTTTAACGGACCTCGCGGAAGTTGCCGGGGTGCAAAAACAGATTGAGTCTCTATCGTCGCAGCCATCGATTGTGCCGGTGGTCCTCAAATCAACAAAGGCCGAGTTGACCGCGGCGAAAAAGCGCTATCGATGCGTAGTCAGGAATGCGAATAACGGTGACGAATATCTTGATGCGATCGACGAAGCAATGAGATCGAGAGTGCGTGTGGTCCAAAAAAAGACTTGAGACCTTCCCGCAACTACCAGAGGACGGAGCGATGCCCCACCGATGCCTGACTCTAATCTTCGCTTTGGGCTGTTTTCTCGGATTTCCCGCCAGCTCGCGATCTCAAGCGTGGGTTCCGGAAAAGGGAGAAGGCTCTTTGACCTTCACCTACCAGAACCTTGACGCTCGCGACCACCTCAATTTCAAAGGAACGCGAAGCAGCGGGCTGGGAACTGTGCATGCGCATACTACGATTATGGATTTTGAGTATGGCGTCACAGACAAGCTTGCTTTCAATGCTGACCTGACTTACGTGGGCTCGAGCTACAAAGGTCCGGTGCCCGAGGGTCCATCGGATGACGGGTTCTATCATCCCACGTTCCAGGATTTGCATTTTCATCTGCGCTACAATTTGCTTAAGAACCCGTTGGTGGTTACTCCTTTCATCGGCGTTACCATTCCCACTCACGACTATCAGGTCCGGGGACATTCCGCCATCGGCCGAGGTTTTCACGAGCTGCTGATCGGAATCAACGTCGGGCGGCAATTGGGACCAATGCTCCCGAACCTTTACGTTCATGGCCGCTATTCCTATTCGATTCTTAAACGGTTTGAGGGCCTGAATGTCAATCGCAGCAATGCAGAATGGGAGGTCGGGTGGATCGCCACCAAGAGTCTTACGTTGCGATTTCTCGGCTCCGCGCAAAAGAGTGATGGAGGTTTTGACCTGCCCATCGATCTTCACTCGGAACAGGACCACGAGATCCACGATCGGGTGGCGCGAGCGAACTTCGTACGTCTCGGAGGCGGAGCCTCATACTCACTGAGTAAATCGCTCGATATCAATTTCGCCTACGCAACGACCGTCTGGGGCAGAAATATTCACGCGGTAGGAGGAGTAGCGCTGGGGTTTACGTGGAGATTTTCGCGAGGCTTTGATCTCTCTAAAACCTCCGCTAACAGCGCGCCGCGTATCTTTCCGTCTCCGCCTCAAGCCATGTTTTGATTTTGAGTCAACAGTGGGTCGCGGTTCAGTTCTGCCTGGCTCATCCAGACTTTCAGTGATTTGCGGTTGGCGTTGAGTCAGCCGCTTTTCGCTGGTATCTATGAATCGAAGCCTTGACCTGGAAACCAGCGCTGATTGAGAATCAACCCGCCTTACGCGCTAAAGCAGTCGAGATCGCGGCGGAGCTCAAAACTTGAAAACTTCATTACTGCTAGTGCTTCTGGTTCTATCGGTGCTTGTCTTCAGTTCGACGACCAGCCAGGCGCAGATGCAGCCCCCAACGCAAGCGCAGGGAGAGACAGGCCTGCCCGATTTCTCTGGTTTCAATCTTATCGATAGCTTCGCAAAGCTGCCCGCAGAGCGAACCAATTTAAGCACGCTCTGTGATGTCAGGCGGACCTCCGTCGACGAAATTACGGGCAACATCGACGGCGCTCTACTCCTTGCAAACGAATCGGTCGATCCGTCTGCTGCCGTGCGGCTCCACAATGCAAGGGGCGTGGTCTTTCTTTACAAGGGCGACGTGGCAGCGGCGATCGCCCAGTTCGAGCAGGGCGTACGCATTGCACATCAGCATGCGACAGAAGACCCCAAGTTTGCGACCATGGAAAGCATCGACCTGGCGGCGCTCGGAATCGCCCACATGCGTCGCGGGGAAGTTGAGAATTGCGCGACTCTTCACACGGCGGACATGTGCATCTTTCCGCTGTCGCTTGCTGCGCGCCACACTCTGCGGTCAGGCTCCGAGCGGGCCATTGAGTATTTCGAGCGCTATCTCCAACGTGAACCGTCGAGTCTCGAGATACGCTGGCTGCTCAACGTTGCCTACCAGACGCTCGGCGAATATCCGGGCAAAGTCCCGAAGGCCTACCTGATCCCGCCCGCGGCTTTCGAGTCGAAAGAGAATATCGGCCGCTTCGTCGATGTTGCTCCGGCGCTCGGTCTCGACCAGGTTGGCGATGCTGGGGGCTCAATCATCGACGACTTTGATAACGACGGATTCCTCGACATTGTCGAGACGAGTTTTGATCCGTGTCAGCCGATGCGAATGTTCCACAACAACGGCGATGGCACGTTCACGGACGTCTCTGAGCGTTCACATCTCGCCACGCAGCTCGGAGGAATCAATATCGTCCAGACCGACTATAACAACGATGGCTGGCTCGACATCTACGTGATGCGCGGCGGATGGGAATGGCCCATGCGCAACTCGCTTTTGCGCAATAACGGCGACGGCACCTTCACTGACGTGACTCTCGAGAGTGGGCTTCTGAGTGTGGACCATCCCACTCATTCGGCCGGCTGGGCCGATTACGACAATGACGGTTGGGTCGACCTCTACGTCGGTCACGAGCACACGCCCAGCCAGCTCTTCCGCAACAAAGGTGACGGTACGTTTGAGGACGTATCGGCAAAGGCGGGCGTCAATCGCGTCGCGTTCACGAAAGGCGTCGCCTGGGGAGACTATGATAACGACGGCTACCCGGACCTCTACGTCTCAAACTATGGAGAGGACAACTTCCTTTATCATAACCGCGGAGATGGAACGTTTGAGGAG
>DATNNY010000637.1:0-3124 GCA_035601635.1 Pyrinomonadaceae bacterium | reverse complement strand
CAATCTGCTTCTCAACCCACGCACTGTCCGTGAGGCCATTTTCTATTTCATCGATACGGTCGTCGCGAAAGGGGTAATAATTGCCAACATCGATAACAATGGTTTCCTTTTTTGCCTTATTTAGAAGTCCTTTAGGCAGCTCTGGAATCGCCCTTTCAGGGACGACAATGAAGAGGACATCGACATCTTGAACGACCTCTTCAACTGAAACAGGTTTTGCTCCCGTTTCCGGTGCAAGCTTCTTGAGTGAGTCTGGCCCTTTCGAATTTGCCATTTTCACCGGATAACCCGCATCTCTAAACTTTCTGACAATCACTGCACCAATTTCTCCAGGTCCAATCAATCCAATGTTCATAGTTTCTCCTTTTTCTTTTTAGCTACTCGCGATCTCCAATAACTCATCGGCGTGTAATTTTGCCCAATCCCTCAGCAGGAGTGGCTCGCGACCAAGGACCTTCTTCGTATCGTCCACTGCCGTTCCAACGTACGGCATTCTTCCTTCCTCGACTTCGACGAACAATTCGATTCCCCCTTTTGCATACGTTGGTTCGAATTCTGAACCCGTATGCGCGATCTCATTTAGGAATCTTTTGGGATCAAGAACTGATGCTGTGAACTTACCTCCCGTAGCCGCGCTGAGAGTTTCAACCACCTGCTGCGGATTCAGTGGATCCGCTGAAAACCAATAGTCCTTCCCATCGTGCTTTTCTGGCCCTTCCATGAGAATTACGGCGCCAGATTCTGCAACATCTTCCAAAGCGGTAAACCCAACCGGTTTGGAAGTGAATGTAGTGTACAGACCACCTTTGACCGGCCATGATCCGAGGAAATTCTGCATGAACATATTAGGATGCAAATTCGTCGACGCTATGCCTCTGTCGCGAATATAGGCTTCAATCATTTGGTGCCACACGAAAACTGAAGTGTAGCTATCGTGCTCACGCGAGAAGGCGCCGAGATGCACAATATGCTTTACACCGTTACGTCTTGCCGCATCGATCAGTGTTTTGCTTTGCACAAGCATGTCGACTGTATAAGCGGTGAGCAGAAACAGTCCCGTGACACCCTTCAATGCCTCATCGAAAGTTCGGCGATCATCGAGATCGATGTAGCGCGATAATCCGAATTGTTTTGAGAGCTTTTCCAGATTTGCTTTCTTTCGCGTCCCTACCGAAAAGTTTGCTCCCTTTTTTTTAAGATATTTTGCGACAAGTCTTCCCACTTGTCCTGTTGCCCCCAATACGAGCAGGTTGCTTGAGCTGTTCACTTGAATCACCTTCTCAACTCAGTTTCTTCTTGCGAATCGCGGCCTAGCGCAGACCGCCAGAGGCCAAAATTATTTCTCCCGTAAGCCAACTTGCCTCGTCGGAGGCCAAGAACACTGCGATCGGTGCGATGTCCGAGGGCTGCCCGATGCGACCGAGTGGCGTCATGGCAAGCAATTGCTTCTCGATATCACCTCCGACTCCGATTATGCCGGCCGCGCGAGCGCCTTCGGTTGCCGTCGCACCGGGGTTGATCGAGTTCACTCGAATCTTTTTCGGCCCCAACTCCTTTGCGAGCACCCGTGTGATTGCATCGAGGGCGCCTTTAGTCGCCGTGTAGATCGAAAGGTTAGGAGGGTTCAATTGTGACGCGGTTGACCCGATGTTGACAATGCTGCCGCCGCTCGGCCCGAAGTACTTGACGGCCTCACGAATCATCAAAAGGGGACCGAGTACGTTCGTATTGAACTCTCGGTGGAATTCTTCTTCGGTCACTTTCTCAAGTGGATCGTACTTGTAGACCGCGGCATTGTTTACGAGCACGTCTAGCGCACCGTAGGCGGACTTGACGTCGACGAAAAGCCGCGCAACGTCAGCCGCCTTCGAAACGTCGCCTTGGACCACGATTGCCTTGCCGCCGGAGGCGGTGACCGCCGCAACCACAGCTTCCGCGCCGCGCCGGTCGGAGGCGTAATTCACCGCGACCGACGCTCCGGCCGCGGCCAGCCCCTTGGCGATCCCCGCTCCGATGCCCTTAGACGCCCCAGTTACCAAAGCCACTTTGCCTTCTAGTCTCAACATGGTTCGATCTCCATTTAGTGTTTCATTTTCTAGTTAAACACCGAGCGACGGGCGTTTACTTGCGTTTGGCAGTTATTGTCGACGATTAGGATCCGCGGCTTCTCGTTACGTTCGTTAGTAAATTGCTCATTCATATCGTTAATTCTCATCAGTTCGCGATCGCACGAGTTGTTCGACCGCGTGAATTGCTTCTACCGCGTCGGGTCCTTCAGCACGGACCCGCACTGTCGATCCTTCCGGCGGCGCGAGCGTCATGAGGTCGAGAACGCTTTTGCCGTCCACTTCCTTGCCGTCATAGCCCACACGCACGTTGGAATGAAACGGCATCATCGTGCGGACGAACCTGGACTCCGACCAGATGTAATGCCGCTTCCTTACCGTGAATGCCTTCTCCAGCTTCTCTGTTCCATTTTGTTGATTTATGGTTCTATTCGACGGCACAGTCATGTGCCGCATGATTGCTTCAATTGTCCTGCTCATATATTCCTTTCTTTGTGTGAGTAACTAGTGGTTCGGTTCATCACTTAGCCGCTTAGTGCACTGCGACGGGACCAGCCGCTTTGCCGACTTTCTTGAACAGAAGTGCGAGCGCTGCGCAAACCAGAGAGACCAGTACGCAGAAACGAAATCCGTAAACGTAACTGAGAAGCGAACTTTGTTGTTGAAGGATGTTATAGAGAACTGCGAGCGATTTCTTCGCCGCCGCCCAGTTACCGGTGTGGCTCGCGAGTGCGGTCTGGATGTTCGCGAACTGTTGTTGGAAGTTGAAATTAAACTTCGACATGTGCCAGACCAGAGCTGCCTGGCTCGTTTGCGCGTGACGCGTAACCAGGGTCGTGATCGCCGCGATGCCGATGCTCCCTCCGATATTGCGCATCAAATTGAAAATGCCAGCGGCGTTGCCCATTTGTTCCTGACTGAGCGTTCCCATGGCCGCTGTGGCCACGGGCACATACATGGACGATGCGCCTACACCGCTGATGATGATTGGCCAGAGTAGATTAGCCGGCGCTACCTGAAGATTAATGTTACCAAGTGCGAAGGACGAATACCCAAAC
>DATNNY010000636.1:0-2358 GCA_035601635.1 Pyrinomonadaceae bacterium | reverse complement strand
TTACCCCATCTTTCGGGGGAATAGCGGAAAAGCGTTGCTCATCATGAGTATTTCCGCTTATGACCCCTGAACAGACATCAGCTCAAAGTATGGCGGTCGGCCATTGCGTGGCACTTGTCACTCAGCTCGTCGCCGTCGACGAGAACGAGGAAGCTCAAGTATTGCCGCGGGTCTCTTAGCGCGGAAGAATGACCTTGAATTCGGTGAACTCACCGGGCTGGGTATCGACCTCGATTGATCCACCAAGCTGCTTGACGATAATGTCGTAACTAAGCGAAAGGCCAAGACCTGTTCCTTCGCCTGGCGGTTTGGTCGTGAAGAAGGGATGGAACATTTTTTCCTTCACTCCCGGTGGAATGCCACTACCGTTATCGCGTATCGTGATCTCGACCCTGTGACCGCGGTCTTTGGTCGCGGCTGCAAGGGTAGGCTCAAAACCATCCTTCATCTCCGCCTTGCGCTTCATTGCGGCGTAAAAACCGTTTGAAATCAGGTTGAGAAGCACCCGCGTGATTTCTTGCGGGAACAGATCGACTTGGCCGGCGGCCGGATCGAAGTTTTGCTCCAGCCTGATTTTGAATTCTTGGTTCTCAGCTCGCGCACTGTGATAGGCAAGGTTGAGGCCCTCCGCGACGAGAGAGTTGACATCGACCGGCCGACGCTCGTCAGAACCCTCCCGCGAATGCAACAGCATGTTCTTGACGATCGAGTCGGCACGCTTGCCGTGCTGGACCACCTTTTCAAGGTTGCCTTTCAGCATATCCGTCAACTCGACGAGTTCCTCTCGCTTTTTGTCGTCAAGAGCAACCGGTTTGAGAGCATCGCCCAGTTCATCGATCAATTCCCTGGAGAGCGCGGAGAAATTATTGACGAAATTGAGGGGGTTCTTGATCTCGTGCGCGATGCCTGCGGTGAGCTGCCCGAGCGAGGCGAGCTTCTGCGCCTGAACAAGGCGGTCCTGTGCAGTGCGTAATTCCTCGAGCGCAATCTCAGCGGCGTCTCTCGCCTCTCGCGCCGTTTCTTCGTTGCGCTTCAACTCAGTAATGTCGAAGTAGGTGAGCAATCGGCCGCCGTCCGGCAGCACCTGGATCTGGTAGTGTATAATGCGGCCATCACGGAGGCGTAGCTCCCCTTCGAAAGCGGTGCCGCTGCGCACGACCTCGACGCGTTTCGCAACATAGTCGTCGAACGAGGCCTCTGGCACGTTGTATATATCGTTGTACCGGTTGTAGTTGATAAGGTCGGCCATACTCGGTTGGGTATCTTGGATAAATTGATCTGAGATTCCCCACATTTTGCGAAATGCACGGTTAATGATCTTGCCTCGCAATTCAGGGCCCATGAAAAGCACGCCATAATCGATTGTATCGAGGACGGCGTTGAATTGCTGAAATAGAATTTCCCCTTGCCGGGCTTGTTCCTTTTCCGCGGTGACATCGGAGACGGCGCCAACGAGTCGAATCGTGCGACCAGATTCATTGCGGATCGGCATTCCGTGATCATCGACCCAGCGATAATCTCCGTCAGCGGCTTTGATGCGATAATGGCAGTGTAGCCTAACTAGCTGGCGTTTGAAGCAATCTCTTAGCGCCAGCCGATAGCCATCAAAATCATCGGGATGCACCCGCTTGTACCAGTCCTCGGCCGTTAGGCCGGTCCCTTCAAATCCAAATATCCCCATCAAGCGGGAGGAAACGAAGAGTGTATTTTGTTCGATGTTCCAATCGTAAATGCCCTCAGCAACTGCTTCGCTTACAAGCAAGTAACGCTCTTCGTTCTCCCGCAGCATCTGCTCCAGGCGCTGCGTTTCTTCGCTTGAAGCGTGGGGGAGATCGGCAGCCATCGATTGCATCAAAACCGAAGAAGTCTACCAATTGTCGGATTTCGTTCCATTATCGGGCTTTCTTCGCGATCATGACCACCGTTGGCAGTCTAACAAGGCGTTTTATGCGCAGCTATGGGCCAAAATAGCGCATCCAGTCAAACAGCTAGTCATCTTCGACCTATCGGTTAGGCCGCGACCGTGATTTCCGCTAATGGCGCGAACCGGATCTCCATCGATGTCCGCAGTTCGGTCGCTATCGGGGGTAAACCGGACATCGCACCGAAAGCTCATTTCGGTAGCGATTGACCCAACCGAGACATCGAGCCTGATAAATGTCTAAGGCTGGTTGGGTGCCATTTCTCACTCGCGGCCCATTCGCAAAGTGCTAGGCTTTAGCCACTGGACGAGACGTGTTCTTAGGGGACACATGCAATGGCGCGAGTTCATCACGCTTCTCGGCGGCGCGGCGGCGACGTGGCCGGTTGCGACGCCCCCACAGCAGCCAGTCATGCCGGCTATTGGCTTTACCACCT
>DATNNY010000635.1:0-5069 GCA_035601635.1 Pyrinomonadaceae bacterium | reverse complement strand
ACCGATTCCTGCCCCCGAGCAATGCGCAAAAAAACCGTCTGCAGAACATCTTCCGCGTCCGCCGCGCTGCCGGTAACCCGATGCGCGGTGCGAAAAACCCGTCCGTGATGTCTTTGAAAAAGCCCCTCAAGGCTGTTTGAGTCTTCCGCGGAGAGTTGGCGCAGGAGCGCAGGCTGCGAGCCTTCGGACATCGTCGAGTGCGCGGTCTTGAGCGGTTTTACAGCAGCCAGCATAGCTTCCTCTTGAAAATCCTTTCCGCCCATAAAACGCTCCTCGGTAGAGATTATTAACACCGGAAGGAAGAAACTTGAAGTTTTGGAAGGAATGAGGTCAGGGCCGACGCGTGTCTGCGTTCTCCTTTTTCGGCTATGCCGCAGCATAGTGCGAAAAGCCTATGCTTTCCGAGGAGGAGTACTCTTTTATTTTCTGAGGCTATGCCTCAGCAGACTTTGAGGCATAGCCTCCGTAAAAGAAATACGAGAAATACCCGTTAAGCCGAAGGCTTAACGGCCTGTTTAGACCGGACACATGGTATGTGCCTGGGCAGACCCGGCGAACACCTGACCTGACCCATCCTGAAGTCATTAGCGTTCTGTTGCCAGGGCTTTCTTAGTGCTCGCGATTATTTGAGTTTTACGGCGGCTTGCGCATCCAAATGCTTTCGTGCTTCGCCAGCTTCCGGGCTGTTCGGATAGCGTTGAATGATCTCGCGCCAGGCGGCGCCGTTGTAGTGAAACTTCTTCGCGGCGCGATCGAAGGTGAAGATTACGCCCTGGCGGTTATATCGATCCAGGCCGGCGTAGTTCAAATAGTAGCTGAACTCGGGGGCGCCTTCGGCGGGTAGCTCGCGTCTTTCAAAACGGCGCTCGGCCTCGCGTGAAAGTTTTGCGGCCGCTTCTTCAGCAGCGTCGCCGTACATTAGCAAGACCTGCGGGCGCAGGGGTGAGCGTGGAAAGGCCTCGAGGAAAATGCGCGCGCGGGCGATGCGATCAAATTCGTCGGCGCCGCCAATCAAACGCGCGAGCCGCCGATCATCGCCCGGACGCCAAGACGCAATTACCGCCTCGCTTTGCAGCCAACCCGAAGTTCGCCGAGTAACCACAACATGATAAAAGACCAGACCATCACGATTTCGGCTGGCGCCTCTGATCGAAACGAAATGACCCCGGTTCAGGCGGCGCAGCAGACGAGCTGTGGGTTCCGGTGTGCTGCGCAACGCGGCGAGTCTTTCATCGGCGACGACGGCCAGATGGCTGCCTGGCGGTAAGCGACGTTTCTGTGCGAACACACCAGACCCGATTGAATGACAGATGACCAGCACGGCCAAGCTGATCATGTGGATTCGCAAAGGCCTCGCTCGGTGGATAACGAAATCTGCAACGGAGGCACAGCCTGTCATTTGTAAGAGCCACCGGAGACGGGTAAGGCAAAGTCTGACCACACTGTCAGACGACAAAGGCGCAGATGCTTCGTTAGAAATGCAAAGCGGAATTTGAGTTGAGGTCTTGAGAGATCCTAATGGCACAGACTCGGCCTCCTTCTACAAGATGAGGTTGCAAAGGCAACTCTCGCGGCGTCACTGCTTTGTTGCTGGCAGGCGAGATGCCTGCGTTCCGCACGCAGGATGCGTGCGCTCCTAACGTGTCGCGCGACGACGTTTTGCCGCAACCGTGGGATTGAGTTTCATGCGGGCCTCAGCGGCCATCAGCCGCTCGCGAACGCCCGCATGGTGAAAGTGACAGATCGCAACTGCGAGCGCGTCCGCCGCGTCGTGTGGTTCGGGAACCGCGCGCAACTGCAGCAGCACCCTTACCATCTCCTGGACCTGGCGCTTATCGGCGTTGCCATAGCCGGCGACCGTCTGTTTCACCAGGCGCGGCGCGTATTCGCCAATCTCCAGCGCCGCACTCTCGGCGACCAGGAGCGCAACGCCACGCACCTGACCGAGCTTTAGAATGACCTTCGGATTAACTGCGTAGAACGCCTCTTCGATGGCGCAAGCGTCGGGCTTTAACTTATCGACGATTTCTTCGAGACCGCGATAGACTTTCAAGAGGCGCGCAGAGTGGCTCGTCGACATCGATAATTTCAGCACGCCGAATTCAACCAGCCGGTAACTTCGGCTGTCGCCCTCGACGACTCCCCAACCGGTCGTCTCACTGCCAGGATCGATTCCTAAGACACGCACAATGGGACCGAGTTTACAGCATGCATCAAGCGGTTTCTATAGTTGTGTGTTTCTCTTGAGAGTTAAGGATCTTAATGCTGGTTGCAAATATGAGGCGGGTGGATGGCGAGCAGGGTGATGGAGCGCGGACATCCTGTCTGCCGGCGGCCAAAGCCCGCTCGAACTCATGACAAAGAACCGATTGATTTTGTTCGTGCTGCGCGCTCAGGCGGAGAGGATGTCCGCGCTGGATTCGATAAGAATCAAGCCGCGGCCATGTCGGCTTCGTCGATATCAAAGTTGGCATAGACCTTCTGCACGTCGTCATGGTCTTCGATGGCTTCCATCAGGCGCAGCATTGTTTGTGCGCTGCTTCCTTCGAGCTTTACGTAGGTTTGGGGGACCATTGAAACTTCGGCCATCTGCGGTTCGATACCGGCGGCCTTAATCGCAGACTGAACGCCTTCAAAGTTTTCCGGCGAGGTAATGATCTCGAAGTTGTCCTCGTCGTCGCGCAGATCGTCGGCTCCGGCTTCAATGGCAATTTCAAACAACTCTTCTTCAGGCTTGGCGGTTTTGTCGATGACGATGTAACCCTTCTTTTCAAACAACCAGCCGACCGAGCCCGCTTCGCCCAGGTTCCCGCCGTTTTTGGAGAACATGTGTCTAATCTCGGCCACCGTTCGGTTGCGGTTGTCCGTCACGGCTTCGATGAGGAGGGCCACGCCACCCGGACCGTAACCTTCGTAAGTGATCTCTTCATAGTTAACGCCCTCTTCCGCGCCGGTGCCGCGGCGTACAGCGCGATCAATTGTATCGTTGGGCATGTTGCCGGCCTTGGCATCCAGGATAGCTTTGCGGAGACGCGCATTCGCATCCGGATCGCCGCCGCCCGTGCGGGCCGCCACGGTGATTTCCTTAATGAATTTGGTGAAGAGTTTACCGCGCTTGGCGTCGGTCGCGCCCTTCTTGTGCTTAATCGAATGCCACTTCGAATGTCCGGACATTTGAGCTTATCGATCCTTAAAAGAATTTTCTGTGATTGAGTTTGAGGCCAGAATATATCATAAGTGTTGGAGCGGGGCGACCGGTCGGGCCTTAGCCTGCTCCGTCGCGTCACAAAATGCGTTGACAAGCCACCGCACTCCAAAATTATTTCAATTTTTCGTATTCCGCACGCGCTGCGATCAGGAAAGGAATCGTGGAATCAGCGTCTTTCCAGAGGGTGAAAAAATCCTGATAGTACTTGCGGGCCCTCGCGTTGTCGCCGCTGATGACCGCGGCGCGAGCGGACCCGAGTTCAGCCAGCGGATAAAGCGGCGAGACTGGGTACCAGCCGCGATGATCGACAATCGTCTGGAATTCCAGGGCTGCCTGCGCACCATTGCCCTGTTTCAGATAAGCCTGCCCGCGCAGATATTGCGGCCAGAACTCGCCGGCAACTTCGTACCGCTTCGCCGTCTCGATCAGTTGAATTACTTGAGCGGCATTCCCGCGATTCAATTCCAACTGGGCCCGGGCTATTGGGATCGAGATGGTGTTGAGCAAAGTATCCTGCGGAAACGCCTTTGATACTTCATCCATGTTCGCCTGAGCTGCGGCCGCTTGCCCGCAACCAGCGAGCGCAGAGGCGGCGGCAACCAGGTTGGCCTGCTCGCGCGAAAGGGCCAACGCGCTGGTCACAATCCCACTCACTGGCGCGCAATTTCCGAAAGCGGCATTTCTTTCGGCCTGCTGCAACAGCGCCTGCGCGGTAATTTCTTTGACTCCGCTCTGCCGGGCCAGTTCGATCGCATGGTCGTTAAACTGATTGGCTTTCGCTAACTGTCCAGAGAAGTCGGAAGTCTGCGCCTGCCACGTCAGGGCTTCTTCCGGTTTGGTTGCAGCCCAGGCGAGTTGGTCCTTCATCGCCGGCGCATCGCCTTTAACAAACGCAATTTGATAGAGGCGAGCGTGCATCTTCGTGGTTTCCAATTTTTGCGAGAGCGCTCGACGCAGCACGTCATTGGCTTCGTCAAAGCGATTAAGCCCGATGAAGGCAACCGCCAGGTTGGCACGCGGTCGCGCGTCCATTGGGTTCAGCTTGATCGCTTCCTGAGCGTTGTCAATGGCCTTTTCGAATGGGCCGACCAGGGTGTATTTATTGGCCAGCAGAATAAAAGGTTCCGGGTCTTTGGGATAGGTGCGCTTCCAGATTTCCAACTGATCAATTTGCCTGTCCCATTCTCCCGTCACCCCGCCGTAATAATTCGCCGAAACGAATAGCTTCTCACGTTCGCTCGCTCGGTCGCGCAGGTCGTAGGCCTTCTGAAAGGCCTCGCGGGAAAGCTCATTTTGCTTCGTGATGTTGTAGCAGGTCCCCAATCTGGCGTAGGCGATTGCGAAATAGGGATCGCGCGCAATTGCATCCTTATAAAAAGGGATCGCAGCGTCGTATTTACCGCTGGAATGCTGTTCGAAGCCACGCGAGTAGGCCTGGAGTGCCTCCAGTGATGAAGTTGTGGCCGCCTCGATGGGAGCGTCGAACTTTTCCACTGAGCTAAGCGATTCGCCCAGCTTCTCACGCAGCCGGGATGCGGCCTGGCCCAGCGCTTTCAAGATTTCTTCTTTGCCGTCGGCTTCAACCTGCTCGCTGGCGATCGAATCGCCGGTGTGCGCATTCACAGCTTCCATAGAAATCGCATAATGACTGCCGAGGCTGGAAATCGTTCCCAGCAACATCGCCTTAATTCCCTGCCGTTCACAGATTTCACGCGCGACGTCGCGGGTAATGCGCGTATCCGTCGGCTTCTCCATAAACCTGAGGGTTTCGCGCACGCGATCTTCCGAAAAAATATCCAGGTATGGTGATTGACCAAGCTGAACTGACAAAGCCTGCTTCAGGGTTCCGTCAAATACCGGA
>DATNNY010000634.1:0-5341 GCA_035601635.1 Pyrinomonadaceae bacterium | reverse complement strand
CCAGTGTTTGCTCTTGCCCAGGGCGTAACCCATATTGTTGTTTGCTTCGGCGTCATCGGGCTTGAGGCGAATCACCTGCTTGTAAGCTTCCGCGGCTTCCGGATATTTGCCCAGGTGGTCGTAGGTCCAGGAGAGATCGCTATAAGCGTCAACTGAGTCGGGCTTGAAGCGCACGGCCTGCTTATAAGCCTCGACCGCATCCGTAAGTTTATTGAGGCGGCGATACGCGTCACCCAGATTGTTGAAAGCTTCGGCGTAATCCGACTTCAAGGTAATCGCTTGCCGATAGTCCGCGACCGCATCTTCATACTTACTGGCATTGTATGCAGCCACGCCTTGATCGTAATACGCCAGACTAAGCGATGCGCGCGTTTCAGTATTCGTGGGATCGAGCGTGAGCGCCTGTTTCAAAGCTTCCAGGGCTTCGGCCGATCGATCCAACTTGAGATAGGCCAGGCCCAGCGCATGATAAGGAGCAGCCCAATCGGCCTTCTGCTGAATTGCCTGCTTCTCTGCCGCTACCGCGTCGTCATACCGGCCTAAATTGAAATAGGCTTCGCCGAGGTTGAGGTATGCTTCGGGGTAATTTGTCCGCATGCGGATCGCTTGCTGGTACGCGTCGACAGCTTTCTGATACTGGCCGGCGTCGAAAAAATCATCACCCTGCTTGTGGTAGTCGTCGGCGACCGGGACCCGCCTGGCCGCCTCTCCCAGAGGCTTTGAAGACTCGCCGGAAACCGGCTTCCCAGCTTCGGAATTATTCCGCGAATTGTTTCGGGAGTTGTTCCGCTCAGTTCTGTTGCTGGCGGTGGTTTCTCTTTGCGGACGGACCAGATGCGCGGAACGGACGACTGTCTTGTTTTCCAGAGCCTTGGGCGCGTGGGCCCGATTCTGCGGTCTGCTAAAGATACCTTTGCCCAGTTTGGCCTCGATGTCTGCACTCGCCAGCAGAACATTCGCGCCGCCGCTAATGTCGGTCGCGAAGGAAGCACCCCCGCTGATGTCTTGCGCGAATGACGCCCCCGGTTTGATAAAACCGGACAGGGACAGCATCAAGGTCAGAACGATTACGCGGGAATAAAGCGAATGGTGGTTCATGGTATTTCAACTCCGGGTCGTTACTGTTTGCGGGCCAGGCTTGGATTGCCGCTGATTTGCCACTGTCTGAGTTTACTGTGATGCAGTCCCTGGCGACAAGGATGTGATCCTGAATCGCGATTGGAGCGGCCGGCGGCTAAGTAATGCAGGGTAACGCCGAGGAGGGACGCCCAACCCTATCGTTCAGAGGGCGACTGCCACTATCCGGTCCGCTAAGGAAAGGCTAACGGAGGCCCGGAGGGCCGTCATGTAATAGCCACGACCGTAAGGTCGTGGATCGGGAACAGGACTTATCTCCGAGGCCCGAAGGGCCGACACATTGGTTAGTCCCACAAGTATCTTTCGTCATATTCAATTTCGTATTTATCAAGAAACTCGAGAAACTCTTCCTTGAAACTTCTCTTCCGGTGATGATGTTGCTGATTTCGAATATATCGAGTCACATTAGTTTCCGCTGACTTGCTGACACTGAAGGCGCCATACCCCTCCTGCCAAGCGAACGCCCTCCGTTTAGGAAAGGATTCATGAACCCACCGCGACGAGTTGGATTTAACGACGCTTACAAAATCAGCGATAGTGATCGTCGACGGTAAGGATGCGCAGAGATGGACGTGGTCGTGCATTCCGCCAGCGCATATCAATCGGGCATTCTTATTTTTTACTATCCCACCTATGTATCCAAATAAATCGTCTTGCCAGTCCGTTCCAATCCAAGGTTCGCGTCCCGCAGTGCTCGATACGAAGTGGATAAGAAGGCTAATGTGCTTACCACCCATATCAATCGTTTCCTTCGGTGTCGGCTCTGCGGGCCTTTGGGTCCGATTGGTTGGTCTACGACCACGACCTTACGGTCGTGGCTATTTCATCGCGGCCCTTCGGGCCTCTGAACCTCGACGGACAAATTGGGCGGGTAAGGTAGCGGGTTGGAAAACTAAAAGCAATGTAATGAATTTGGCATCGGCGTTAGCCTAGTAAGGATTTATCACAATCATCCGCAAGTAACTCCCGCGGAGCAACTTCACAAAATATCCTGCGCCCTGAGCGTGATGATGGCCGCGATTACCAGGGAAAAGAACATCAGGATCAGCACGAATGGATCGATCACTCTATTGCCCCACGGATGCAGGAAGTTTATATAGCTGCTCAAGTCTTCAGGAATTTTTTCCGCAGGGTGGACTTCCGGCGCAGGCTTCAGCTTCGGCGCGGGAGGCTGGTCAGCCTGCTGGCCGCTTTGTAAGGCCTTAACATAATCCTTCATTTTGCGCTCGTAGTCTTTCGAATCGGCTTCAGCGTCTTTCTTGTAATTGGCCACATCGTCCTTGGCGGTGGTGATGTGCTCGTCATTGAGGTCTTCGTAATGCTTGTAAAGACCGCGGCCTTTGTTCTCGCCGTCCGGATCCGATCCTTCTTCGTCCAGAGTGTCGAGCGTTGACCAGCGCTTCAGCCCATCAAACGCCCAGGTTGCGGGCATCAACGTGCCGATAACCTTCGCCGTGCCCTGCGGCACGCCCACCAATCCGGAAAACAGGATCTGCGGGATCAGAATCAGCGGCACCAGACTGGTAGCCATCTCGGATGTCTTTACCATCGCCGACACCAACAATCCGAGGGCAATGCCTACCATGGCCGTGAACATAACGATGACTAGTTGTGGTATCGCCCAGCCCGGTAGATTCATCAAGCCGGAGTAATGCATGAATTTCAACGAGCCAAATAACAGCAGGCACTGGAAGGAAACGATCAGGGCCAACACAAAAAGCTTCGAGGCGACGTAAGGCAACAATCGCAAGTTGACCATGCGCTCGCGCGTGTAGACGGCGCGTTCGCGAATGATCTCGCGAGAGGCCACCGAAGTGCCGAACCAGATCGACACCAGCGCCAACATGAAAAAAGGAAAGTCGCGCGGACTTTTCGAGCCGACTACCAGATAAGTCATGAAGGCGATGATCGGCGCCTGCCCGAAAAGAATCAGCAGATTGAATTTGTCCCGGCTGAGGACTTCCAGATAGCGGCGCGTGAGCGTGCCCCACTGGCGCAGGGCATCGACCGGGGAGGCGCGTCGCTTGGGCGGCGCCACGGCTGGTTTATCGCGCGACAGCAGGCTGAGCGGCTCGACCACGTTGTGCCGGTAGGCTTCCGTAGTTTGAAATTTGCGCTTCCAATCTTCGGCTACCTGCTCTGAAATCTGCTCGCGTTGAAGTTTGCGCGCCTGTTTCTGTGCCTTGGTTGCGTTCGGGGGAAGCGCTGGCAACGCCGCCGTCTGTTGATCGATGGGCCCTTCCAGCTTGTCATATAAATCTTTGAAGCTCTCGGCCTTTACGTGCGCTAGAGCTTCCTGTGGCGCTCCATAAAAAACCAGTTTGCCACGCATCAGCACTACAATCTTGTCGAACAATTTCACGTTCTCCATCGCATGCGTAGTCAGCACGACGGTGCGGCCACTCTCGGCAATCTGACGGAAGAGTTTCATGATCTTCTCTTCGGTCGCCGGATCAAGGCCGGAAGTTGGTTCGTCAAGAAAGATCACCGAAGGTTTGGTAATCAACTCGACAGCAATCGAGACACGTTTGCGTTGTCCACCGGAGAGTTGTCCCACCGGTACGTCGCGGCGTTCTGAAAGCCCGGTGACATCCATCACTTCATTTACGATTTGATCGATCTCGCGGGTGGACACGTCGCGCGAAAGACGCAGCCGCGCGACATAATAAAGCGTACGATAGACGGTCAACTCGCGATGAATAATGTCGTCTTGCGGCACGTAACCGATCGATTGTTTTAGCGAGTCGAGATGCCGGTACAGATCCAGATTGTTGATGAGCACGTAACCGCTGGTCGCCGGGC
Source organism: Pyrinomonadaceae bacterium (assembly GCA_035601635.1). GTDB lineage: Bacteria > Acidobacteriota > Blastocatellia > Pyrinomonadales > Pyrinomonadaceae > UBA11740. Next base: position 1,402 of record DATNNY010000634.1, on the reverse strand, counting down.
GCATGCCGTTCAGCGAATCCATCAGCGTCGATTTGCCGGCGCCCGAGGGACCCAGCAGGCCGACGAACTCGTTCGGCTGGATCGTGAGGCCGACGTCGTCCAGTAACCTGATCGAGCCGCCGCCTGATCGATTGGTAACTACCTTGGCGATGTTGATGCAGTCGATACGCGTCTTTGATCGGGTGTCGTAAACCGCGACACCCTGATGTGCGTCAGCCTGCAGGACAAATGGGCCGATCTGAATTATGTCCGCCAGCTGGACCGGGCGACGGCCGCTGATGCGATCGCCGTTGACGTACACACCGTTCGTCGACCCGGCATCTTCGACGGTCACGCTGCCGTTGGTCCGCGCAAAGCGTGCGTGATGATTAGAAATCTGTAACCCGTCCAAACGGAGATCGTTGTCCGGCGCGCGACCGACCGACAGCTGCGGGCGCGTATCGAATGAAAGCCGAGCGAGCAATTGTGGTTGGGCAGATCCCGGCGGAGTCGTTGCCTGCAGCGAACCCGTTCCGGTGGAGACGATTGTTTGCCGGCTGGCTATGGCCGCGATCTGTCCAAAGGCTGACGGAATTGCGGCCTGGCTCGCACTGGGGACGCCGGCAGATCTCTTCGCACTGGCTGGGTGTGCGGGGTCAATCAGGCGCAGGAGCGGCCCGCCCGCGCCCAGTTGAATCTCGTCGCCATCAAACAGGGCCACGGTCTCGGTAATTCTCTTGCCGTCGACCAACGTCCCGTTGAAGCTTTTCAAATCGCTGATGAAAAATTGTTCGCCGGTTTTTTTGATCTCGGCGTGCCGGCGAGAGACCACTGCGGCGGCCGCATCGATCACAACTTCGGCTTCGGGATCGCGGCCCAAACGCGTGACTTCCCGGTTCAGCTCAATACGTTTGACCTGTTTGGTGTCAGGATCGATCAGATCCAGGTGCGCTGGTCCAGTTCTGACCGGTGCCGGCCGCGGCGGCGATGGCGGGGCCGCCGGTGTTTTTGGAGGATTCGAGGGCGGCTGCGCCGGCGCAAGGTCTCGGGCGCTCCCGCTCGGCTCGTGCAGTGTTTCCATGCGGCCGCGTTCGGAGTCTTTGGGCTCAGGCCGCGAGACCGCTGATTGTTCAATACTAATGACCCGCAGAATCGGACCGCCAGTGCCGAGCTGAACTTGAGAGCCAACGCGCACTTCCACCGGCTCAGTAATCCTCTGGCCGTTTACAAACGTGCCGAAACGCGAGTTGGCATCGGCTACCAAATAGCGTCCCTGGCTGAGTTGAAACTCAGCGTGCTTGCGCGAGACCATCGGCCACTGTTCCTGAGGAAAGAAGTAATGACACATAGCCGGATCGCGCCCGACGCGGATGACGTCGTGAGTGAACGAGTGTTCGCCGTGCAATTGACCGCTGCGATCTTC
>DATNNY010000633.1:0-6130 GCA_035601635.1 Pyrinomonadaceae bacterium | reverse complement strand
TCTGTTGATCCTGTCGGTCTCGCCCGCGGGCGGGTCGCCGCACGTTTCAAATTTTGGCCGGCCTTTTCCGGCGATTCAGTTCTGGACGGTGCCTGAGCTGCGACTCGCCTGGTCGCATCTTACCGGACCCGTCCGCATGAGTTGGACTGATTGGCAGGTTTTGCTGTACACGGCCGGGCGGGCGCTCCTCTGGGTCGTAGTGATCTCTTCAATCTTTTCGATGTACGGATACTTCCGCGCTTTCTTCCGGGGCGTCATCTGGCGGGAAGCGCCGGCCGCGAATACCGGCGCCGCACCAGCGACTGCGGTTCAGTATCACGAACCATAGCGTGCCGGAGAGGCCGCGCGTCAGCAATGGCAATTGGTGTCAGGTCTTCAAGTACCCGACTTTGTCGGGTTTTCTTTTGAGCCATAAGACCTGACTGAAGTCGGTACTCTGAACTCCTGCTTCCCGTGGGCGGCCAGAAAAAAGGCTCTCAAGCAATTTTGCTTGAGAGCCTTCTTAGTTCGAAGTTGAGCCTCTCGTTTACGGTCGGGCTAATGCGCCACAATTGCGCCACAATTTTTCACGGTTGTGGTGTGGGTGTCGCCTGAGGCTGCGGTTCGCGTTTCAGACTGGGCGGAGCCGGTTTAGTGCTGGCCGGTTTCGCCGTGCCATCCGGGTTAGTCGTCGGATCGTCAGGCGTCGGCTGCCGTCGCTTCAAAGTTGGACGTCCGGGTGTCCCGTCGTCGGACCCTCCAATTGTTCCCGCGGTTGTCGCGCGCGCATTCGACAGTCTCAACATGCGGTTCTTCACACGTTGAAATTCTGAAGAGCTGATGACGTATTCGTCACGCTCGGGAAAACGCGCAGCCAGGGCAATTGCGGCGGCTCGCCGCTCGGGGGGCGCCGGATGTGATGCAAAGAGTCTCGATATCGTTCCGGGCTTCTTCTTGTTCTTGGCTTCGAGCTTTTCGAACATTGTGGCCATGGCATTCGGATCGTAACCCGCGGCCCACATGTACTGAATGCCCAACCTGTCGGCCTCTTCTTCCGCCCCACGACTGAACTTCAAAAACGCCATTCCCTCGACCATTCCGCCGGTGTTATAGAGAACGTTTCCAATTATGCCGCCGCCCAGGATCATGCCTGCCAGCAAGCCATAGTCGAGGGCGCGCATCTTGGCTTCATTTTCCATCGCGTGACGCGCGCAAACGTGGGCAATTTCATGGGCCATAACCCCGGCCAGTTCGGCTTCGTTATCGGCTGCCAGGATCAAACCCTTATTGACGTAGAAGAACCCGCCCGGAAGAGCAAAAGCGTTTACTTCATCAGAATCGATTACTTTGATTGTGAAAGGAATCTTGGCGTCTGAGTGGAGGACTATATTCTGACCAACCCGATTCACATATTCGGTAATTATCGGATCGTCGATGAACTTTGCTTCTTTATCAACTTCGGCGGCCAGCATCCGGCCCTCGCGAACCTCGGCCTCGGTACCCTTCGCTCCCAAAATCCCGCCTGACCAAATGCCCTTGTTAATATTACGCTGTCCGATCTTGGTAGGGTCTTCATTGGTCGACAGTGGTTTCCCGTTTGAGGCCGGCTGCTGAGGGGTTTTCGCCGCGGGGGCCTGGCTCGGTTGTCCAGTCTGTGGCGTTGCCGATTGATCTTTTGTTTGCTGCGGCGCGGCCAATGCGGCGACGCTGCCAACCCACAGACTAATTCCTAAGCCGATTGCGGTGACGGCGCGAGAGAAGCGAACTTTCATCTAAACCTCCAACTTCCGACGCCGGGAGAGAAAGACCGGGCTCAATCTTCCGGTGGCCGTGCAGTTTCGCGAGCGGCCGCTTTACTTTTCTTCGGGGGCAGCACCAGAGGCACGGGCGCTGCAATCGTTAACGCACCGCTTGGATGCTGGCTTCACCGTCGAGGTTGCGCTGAAGTTCCAAGCCTTTGAACTCAATTTTTCTTAACGACCGGCGTTTTGCGTCGGCTGCATTATAGACCACCGCAACCTAAAAACCTACGCAATTGCGCGCGAATCGGAACGCGTGTTAGAGTCCGACCTCTCAACCCGGAACTGTATCGTCATAAGCAGGATGGGACGGACTACTAAAACTTTCCCCGAGACATCTCGCCGCGTCCAGGTTCGACCACGAACGGCGAAGTCGGCCAAAGAGCTTACCGTAGCGATTATCGGCGCCGGCCGATTGGGCACAGCTCTCGGCCTGGCTCTCAAGTTAATCGGCTACCAGATAGAGGTTGTCGTGGCGAAAGGGCCTGCTTCGGTAAGTCGCGCTTCCAGGGCATTCGGCCCAAAAACGCTCGCCATCTCTTCCCGTCAATTGAAGAGTCCGAGCCAAAGTCAGATCGAGTTCCTTAATCGCTCCTCGCTCGTGCTCATAGCCACGCCCGACGACGCGACCGCGACTTTGGCTGAGCAGTTGTCCGGGTTATTCGCCTCAAACCAAATCCGTCCGGCGAAAGGCAAGCGCCCTCGGGCCGTGCGCCGAGTTGTTCTACACACCAGTGGCGCTCTGTCTTCGGAGGTGCTCGAGCCCATGCGAAGCTCCGGTTTCGCCATCGGCTCGCTCCACCCTTTGGTATCCATCAGCGAGTCGCGGTCGGGAGCAGAGCTTCTCACCCGTGGTTTTTTTTCCATCGAAGGCGACCCGGCAGCAGTTCGCGTTGGCCGGTCGATCGTCAGAAACCTCGGTGGAGAGAGTTTCACAATCGACTCCAGCTGCAAAGCGCTGTATCACGCCGCCGCAGTGACAGCTTCGCCTAACATGACGGCGTTGTTCGACATCGCCCTCGACATGCTCGGCGTTTGCGGCTTGTCCCGGAAGCAGGCTCAAAGGGTGCTTTTGCCTCTTCTTAAAAGCACGGTGGCAAATCTCGAAAGACAGGATCCCACGCGGGCTCTGACCGGAACGTTCAAGCGCGGGGACGTCTCTACGGTGCGCAAGCACCTCGCAGCACTAAAGACCGCCAACCTTCCGCAGGCGCTGATTGCGTACGTCTTATTGGGGCAAAGGTCCATCTCAATGGCCAAAAGGCGCGGCCCCAACACAGCGGAACTAGATGATATCGCAGGAATTCTTTCACGCGTCCTCCCGATAGACTCCGGCCAGTCATAAACAGAACCGATCTCCAATCCGACTTATTTCCTGACACAATCCTGAAAAAAGGGCCGTTCGAAGGCAATAGGTGCACAAGCCTCGAATGGTTAACCAGTATCAGACTGCGCGCTTCATAGTGGCTTAACGGAAATTCTTAGATCGAAAAAAAAACTTGGAACCAGTTGCAGAACTGGGGCGTCTTTAGATTTGAGGCACCGCAATTGTTAACGAACCAGATCCTAATAGTGAGGACCTTCAGGGGGCATTTAAATGAGTGCTGTGAAGTCCGCGATTGTTGAAACGATTTCCAAGGGACGTTTGCGGGGACTGCCGTCGCGAAAAGTTGCGCCGGCAGATAGTTTGGAAAAAATTAAGAACATGGCCAGCGCTCTGCTTCAGGAAGCCGAGTCGCTGGCACACGGAAACGCTTTGGCCGAAGCCTCGGCCGCGGTCGAGAACCTCAACGAGAAATCAGGCATGAATTTCTTCGACGAAGTGCGCCGTTTTGAGATGCGGCTGATTGCGCGCGCTCTTGAACTCGCAGGGGGAAACCAGGCACGTGCCGCGCGCATTTTAGGATTGGGCACTACTACTCTCAACTACAAGATCAAGTCTTACGAAATGCTCTAGTAGGACTGGCGATCCTCTTCTAAACAGAAAGCTCGACCTAATTCACGGCCTCGGACTCTTCCTCTGGCGCGATTAGCTGCTGGTCAGAAACATTCAACACCCGCTCGTCAAAAAGGTTTGAATCGATCAAGGTCTGGACCAGATACTGGCCGGTAACCGGAAAGGTCACGTTCACAAAGAAGCTGATGTTATCGGCCGAGCCGTGAACGATCTCGAAGGGCGACGGTTGTGACGCCACCAGCGCCTGCTGACGATCCGGCATTAAGATTCTTACCTCCGAAAGATGCGACCCATCACCTCGCCAATGATTGACGACGGCCAGCTTGGGCAGCCAGACGGGCAGTTGCGGCACGACTATGTTTTGAAAAACTCCCATATACGAGAGCTTGTTCCCGACTTCGAGGCGCACGTCATCGCAAAAGAGTGTGTACACAAGTTCGAGTTTCTGTTCCTGTTTTTTCTGCTCACCAGATTCCATTTTTTTCACCGGCTTTATCCTAACATCTTTTTGAATTCAGCTTGATCGACTACGGGCACGCCCAACTGAACCGCCTTGTCCAATTTCGATCCCGGCTCAGCGCCGGCAACCACGAAATCAGTTTTCTTGCTGACCGTGGATGTGACCCGGCCGCCGCCGGCTTCGATCGCAGCGCGGGCTTCGTCGCGAGTCATGGAAGGCAATGAACCGGTCAAGACAAATTGTTTTCCCGCGAACCTTTGATCGCCCGTATCCCCTGGCCCGCCGGATTGATTCTCGGTCTCGGTGCGCACTCCGCTGTCACGCAGACGGCGACACAGGTCTTTGTTTCCGGGATCTTCGAACCAATCGCGAATACTCTGCGCCATGGTTAACCCGATCTCGTGAACCTCATCCAGCTCGGCCACGCTTGCCTGGCCCAAACGCTCGAGCGAGCCGAACTGACGGGCGAGAATACCGGCCGTGCGTTCGCCTACGTGACGAATGCCAAGGCCGAAAATGAGATGCCAAAGGTCGCGCGCCTTGCTCGCTTCGATCTGCGACAGCACGTTTGACGCCGACTTTTCCGCCATCCGTTCGAGCGATGCCAGATCTTCCAGGGTCAAATGGTAGAGATCAGCCACATCCCGGATCATCTTCTTTGCTATGAGCTGTTCCGCCAGCGCGTATCCGAGTCCCTCGATCCTCATCGCCCGGCGGGACGCAAAGTGCAACAAACGCCCAATCAACTGGGCCGGACAATCAGCTGCCACGCATCGTGACAGCGCTTCCCCTTCCGGACGAGAAACGCGCCCGCCACACACCGGACATTCCCCCGGCATCTTGAATTTCTTTTCCTTGCCGGTGCGTTTAGATTCGACCACCTTTACGACTTTAGGAATAACATCGCCGCCACGTTCAATCAGAACCCAATCGCCGATGCGCAATCCCAGCCGCTCGATTTCGTCTTCATTGTGCAGCGTCGATCGCGAGACCGTGACACCCCCCAGCTGCACCGGTTGAAGCACAGCTACTGGCGTCAGCGCGCCGGTGCGCCCGACCTGCAAGATGATGTCGTTCACTTTCGTAGTGGCCTGTCGCGCGGCATACTTATAAGCAATTGCCCAACGCGGCGCCTTTCCGGTCGCGCCAAATTCATCCTGCAGTGCCGTCGAATTAACTTTAACTACCACGCCGTCGATCTCGTAACCGAGGTCGTCGCGCTTTAGCTCCATTGCGTTGCAGAAGTCGATCACCTGATCGATCGACTTACAGAGCCGGCGATTCGGGTTAACGCGAAAGCCCGCGCTTTCCATCCAATCGAGGGCCTCCCAGTGACTTGCAAAAGGTTTGCGCTCGCCCGCCAGCAGATCGTAAGCGAACATGTCCAACCTGCGTTTGGCTACCATGGCCGGATCGAGTTGCCGGATTGCGCCCGCAGCGGCATTGCGCGGATTCGCGAAACGAGACTCGCCTTCCTCCTCCCGTTCGGCGTTGATCCTTTCAAAGACCTTACGCGGCAGGTAGGCCTCGCCGCGGACTTCAATCTCACGGCCCACGTTGCCGGTAACGGCACGCAGTTTCAGTGGCACGCTGCGAATAGTACGGACGTTCGAAGTCACGTCTTCACCGCGCTGACCGTCCCCGCGCGTGACACCGCGAATAAACAGTCCGTCCTGGTAATGAGTTGAGAGGGACAGCCCATCGATTTTGAGTTCAGCAGCGTATTCCAGCGCCGCGCCGTCCGCCAATTTGCGACAGCGTTCATCGAAGGCGCGCAATTCGTCAAGGTTGTAGCTGTTGTCGAGTGACAACATCGGCCGGCGATGAAAAAATTCCGGAAACCCTTCGGCCGGTCTGCCGCCGACGCGCTGCGTAGGACTTTCCGGAGTGATGAATTCAGGGTTCCGCTCTTCGAGTTGACGCAGCTTGTCGATT
>DATNNY010000632.1:0-10239 GCA_035601635.1 Pyrinomonadaceae bacterium | reverse complement strand
TATTCAAGACTGTATGGCTCATAACCTCTCAGTGGAAAATCCTTACGCAGCGCGTGACCTTGCCAGTCGTCCGGCAAAAGAATGCGGCGCAGATCCGGATGACCGTCAAACAGGACTCCGAACAGATCGTAAGTCTCGCGCTCGTGCCAATTCGCAGTCCGCCAAATGTCACTCACCGTCGGGACATGTATATCGTCTTCGTTCAATATCACTTTTACGCGAACTCGTCCGTAGTTGATGGTCGAGAACAGATGATAATTAACTTCAAACCTCGGTTCCTCTTCGGGACCGCGATCAAAGCCACACAAATCGGCAAGAAAGTTGAACTCAAAACCTGGAGCGGTCTTGAGAAAAGAGCACACCGCAACGATGTAGTCGCGCGGAACGACGATGGTTGTTTCACCCAGCGCCTGGATGACTTTGCTGACCCACTCCGGATGCTCACGCTGTAACGCCGCCGCTACTGGCGACGGCGCTGAGCCCTCAGGGCTACTGATCGTCGGGGTATCAGCGTGGCCTGTCTGATTGTCCTGTTCTTCCATTAGTCTTTCGATTCCGGGGAGCTTTACCTTCTATGATTTCAGAATGAACGGCGCTTCTCGTGTTTCGACGCGATCGTGTACGGCTGCGGTCTGGCTGACTCGCCGTCGCGCATGGTGGAACCATCAGTGATTGGCAACGTGCCGGGGGCTATGGCTTCGCGCGCTTCTTCGTCCGGAGCGTCTCTCCGATCGCGAATTGATTCTTTCATTACTTTGTCCTGCAACATCATCACTGCATGAATCAGCATTTCAGGACGCGGCGGACAACCCGGGATGTACACGTCAACCGGAACAATCTTATCGACGCCCTGAACGATGGCGTAATTGTCGAACACGCCGCCCGACGTGGCGCAAGCCCCCATCGAGATCACCCACTTGGGTTCGGGCATTTGATCGTAGATGCGTCGCAGGACCGGCGCCATCTTTCGCGAAACTCGTCCCGAAACGATCATTACATCGGCCTGCCTGGGCGACGCGCGAAACACTTCCGAGCCGAACCGGGCCAAGTCATTGCGCCCGCTGGTCGCATTCATCATCTCGATCGCGCAACAGGCCAGACCAAAAGTCGCCGGCCACAGAGACGACTTGCGGGCCCAGTTGATGAGCGAATCCAGCCGGGTCGTCAAGATTTCCGGCAGTGCTTCAGCGATGACTTGTTCCAGTCCCATAATCTTGTGGCGCAAGTTGGTACCTTGCGCGGTTCTGTTAAGCTGCGCGCGCGCGCCCGCCCGGCTTTTCAGCCACTTCGAGCAGGCGGGCTTCTGCTTCGGCCTCGCGCCGGGCGCCTTCAGTCCAATCCAGAGCGCCTTTCTTGATTACATAAATAAGACCTGCGGCCAGCAGTACTATGAAAACGATCATTTCAAAGAAGACGACATTGCTCAAACCGTATTCAGGGCTGGACAGCCTTTTGAACGCCACTGCCCAGGGCACCAGAAAGATGACTTCAATATCGAACAGGATAAAGAGCATAGCGATCAGATAAAACTTAACCGAGAATCGTTCGCGCGCCGATCCGACCGGATCCTTTCCGCATTCATACGGCATTAGCTTCGTGCGCGTGCGATTGCGTTGGCCGACAAGCTGAGACAAGCCGATGAAAGTGATCGCGAAGCCGGCCGCGACGACGAACATCAGCAGCACCGGCAGGTAATCGATTGGATTGAAGCTCATGCCTTTCCCGCAGTTCGCCGCACAGATGTGCGACATCGGTTCGCCTTCAACTCCGCTTGAGAATCATTGTACAAGCGGATCCTAGGACATGGATCATGGAGTGTCAAGCCGGTGCTCAGTCGATTTGACCGTCTGAATCGGAATAGATTGACCGTCGAAAAATCGGTATGCTAACGTTCGAGTTGCCTCCCTGAAGTTCTTGAAATCAACTCCCGGCTTGAAACGCGACTTGAACATTGCTTACAGGTTTTAATACAGATGTAGAGTACGACGGCGTTGTCTATCATGTGCAGACCGAAGACAAAGGTCTGCAGACGCCTTTCATTCTTTCTTTGGTCTACAGCGGCGGCGCGATCCTGGCGAGCAAGCGATCGCCGTACGACGATCTGGTTGCCGGGGGTTTTGATGAGGGCGTTCTGGCCGCGAGGCTGTCGCGTCAACACAAACTGATCTGCGCCGCCGTGCATGCCGGCCGCATCGAGGATCTGAGGCGCCTTGGGGAGCGCGATGCAAGCGAGAAGACCGCGCAGCGCCACGAAGCCGCCGCGGCCAAGCTTCGGCAGGAATCGATCGATTCAGATCGTTCCGTCGAACTCCCCAGCGAAGCCGAGCCCACTACGGAACCGGCCGCCCCGCCGGATTACTTCGCGATTTCCGGATCCGCCAAGGACCAGGAACCGTTAAGAGTGATCCTGCTCGATGACACAGAATTCATTGGGGGCCAATCAGTCACTTTGCGCGTGCTGGTGAGTCGCGCAGGACTTAACCGCCGCGAACCCGCGCGGAAGGCGCGCGTGGTGGTGAAGGCTCTCGGCTCGACTTTCCGGCCGACTTCCACTATGGCCACGACCAATCCGCAGGGCGTCGCTGCAATTCCGATCTTGCTCCCATCATTCGAAGGCGGGCGGGCGGCGGTCCTGATTCAGGCCCATATGGACGGCGAGACCGCGGAGTTGCGGAGAATCATCCTGCCCGATAAATCTTCTGAATAGGGGACCGGTTGCTGCTTCAACTTAACGGTGAGAACAGGGAAGTGGCGGATCAATCGATGCTGGACGATCTGGTCCGCGAGTTGTCGCTCGAACCGACGCGAATCGCCATTGAGCTCAATCAACAGGTCATCCGTCGCGACAAGTGGTCGCAGACGAGTCTGAGAGAAGGTGACCACATCGAGATTGTTCATTTTGTTGGCGGTGGTTAGCTGGCGGAGCGTTGACATCCTGTCCGCCATCAGGCGAAAGACGCCAAGATTCACAAGGAATTACTTGAAAAGGTGGTTCGCGCTGCGCGCTCAGACGGACGGGATGTCCGCGCTCCGGCTTCCAGATTTTTATTTCCAGTCTGCGCGGTGTAAAGTCATCCTGAGATTACAGAGAGGGAAGGTTTAGTTCATGTCCACCCCGGCCACCGCATTTGTCGATCGTTTTGAAATTGCAGGCCACGCATTTCATTCGCGCATAATCATCGGCACTGGCAAGTATCGAAGTTACGACGAGATGAAAGCCGCGCACCATTCGTCGGGTGCTGAGATGGTTACGATCGCGGTGCGTCGCGTGCCCCTGGATCGAAGCAGCGAATCGTTTCTCGATCATTTGGATCCAACACTAAAACTTCTGCCTAATACCGCCGGCTGTTATTCAGCGGACGAAGCCGTCCGCACCGCACGCCTGGCGCGCGAAGCTCTGGGCACTGAATGGATCAAGCTCGAGGTAATCGGCGACCAGACGACACTATTTCCGGACAACGAACAGACTCTCGAAGCGTCGCGCATTCTGGTCAAAGAGGGCTTTATCGTCCTGCCTTACTTCACCGACGATCTGATCATGGCTAAGAAACTGCTGGACGCGGGTTGCGCCGCGGTGATGCCTTTGGCGGCGCCAATCGGATCCGGTCTCGGCGTGCAGAACCCTACGAACTTGCGCATTATGCGCGAGCAACTTCCCGATGCGATGATCATCGTTGATGCCGGAGTCGGCACCGCGAGCGATGCCACCATTGCGATGGAGCTGGGAGCCGATGCGGTGCTGATGAATACTGCAATCGCCGAAGCTGAAGATTCAGCCGGGATGGCTATGGCCATGAAACTCGCGATCCAGGCTGGCCGATTGGCCTACACCTCCGGACGAATGAGTAAGCGACTGTATGCCAGCGCATCGAGTCCGCTTCCCGGCGTGATTCGATAAGTAGTCGCCCACCGGATTAAATCCTCGCGCGACCGATCTAAAACAACTCCATGTCCGCGTGCATCACAGCTCCGGCATAAATGAAGAGTGGGCTTTCAGCGGTTAACGCTAACGGGCGAGTGTTCCATCGTAAGAGAGATAAGTATCTTGCGGACTTAAGCAGGCCTGCCGGTCACGCTCACTCACCTCTCGCCTCGCGCCAGCAACGCCTTCATCAACTCGAAAAACCCAAGCCCCAGTGTGACGCCGAAGTGCCGAAGGCGCGCGCTGCAACAGGATTACAAACTGAACTCAATTCGGCGACAACTTAGTCCCCAAGCATAGCTGCTAAGGTCAGAGCGAATCAGATCTAATGGTCGCCGCAAGGTTTCCTTGCCAATCATTGAAGTTGGTTCCCTGCCCTAACTCTTTCCCCGAGGCTCGGTCCCCTATATTCGCCGGTTAGCCTAAGTTCTCTAGAATGGGCCCCAAAAACGAGAGCCTGGTTTCAAATCATTTAGAACCTCGCGGATCAAATGGTTTGCTCGGAGACGACTAAGCGCCCGACTCTTACTAAGGAGAGCCTCATCATGACGAGCGGCAGCGTCCATTTTCTCGGGACTAGAATAAATCTCAATGCCACTAAGACGTTCTTCATCCGAGCTCGATCCATTAAGAGCTTGGTGCTGGCCGCAATTCTGATAGTAATAAGCGCTTGGAGTATTGAGGCACAAACAGCGACTGATGGGAAAACGCCTTTAGGAATGACTCCCGGCTCACCGTCGGGATCGTATGAGTTGAGCGGCTTTGATAACGTCAATCTCTATAACGGCAATCTCAACTTTCAACTGCCACTACTTGGGATAGGTGGACGCGGCGACGCGCAGATGGCATTGCTGCTTGCGCTCAATCTCAAGGGATGGCGTGTTCTTCACACTAATCCTTCCGGCGTTCACGACAACTACAAACCCATAAGCGGTTGGTGGAGCGGTAGTAGCAGCTATGTTCCAAAGCTTGAGGGGCGACAGAGCGGAACCGGATTTACGGACTGCTCCAGCTACCCGGGTGGTAATACGAATGCTTTTGGGGCCACCATTACGCGCCTCACTTTCCTTGAACCCGACGGCTCAGAGCATGAGTTAATAGATCAACTCACGGGTGGACAACCGCTTGGCAGCTATCCGAACCTGTGTTCCTCAGTCACAGGTGCTTCGCGGGGCACCGTGTTCATCTCTCATGACGGCGAGGCCACGACTTTTATCTCCGACACCACCATTTACGATCGCAACACGCCGGGCGGAAGCGCGCTCTATCCATCAGGGTATCTAATGTTGCGCAATGGCACACGTTATCGCTTCGATAATGGAACGGTGACCTGGCTCCGTGATCGGAATGGCAATCGCCTCAGCTTCACATATGGCAGTTCAACAAAAATTACGGACTCACTCAACCGGCAAGTGACCATAGCCTACAACGTTGCCGACGTTGCGCCTTATGGCGTATGCGATCAGATCACCTTTAAGGGTTTCGGCGGAGCGCCACGGGTGATTCGCGTTTCCAAGACGAGCCTGAGCAGCGTCCTGCGTCAGGCCTCGAGCTACTCCAACCATCCCGCCGCCTATACTCTTCAGACGTACCAGCAGTTGTTTCCGGAACTCAACGCCTTTCAGTCGGGCAACTACAACCCTGCGAGCATCGTCTCGGCAGTCTGGCTGCCAGACGGGTCGCGACGCTATCAGTTTTACTACAACAGCTATGGCGAGCTCGCGCGCGTCGAGTTGCCGACGGGCGGAGCCGTTGAATACGACATGACCGTTGGTTCGGGCGTGATCACCGGCGACTCTTTGTACAATGATGACTATTTACAGATTTACCGCCGGGTGGTCGAGCGTCGCATGTATGCGGATGGAGTCACGCTGGAGGGAAAACAAACCTATTCCGCCACCTACAGCAGTTCCGAAGATCCTACCCCCTGGTCCACGACCGTCACTGTAGACCAGGTCAGCCCAGGCGGAACGATACTGGCCCGCGAGAAACATTATTTCTACGGCAGCGGAGCGGCTTCGCTATTTCGCCAAAGCGATCCAACAAATCAACATCTCTATTCAGCCTGGAAAGAGGGTAAGGAAAACCAGACCGAAGCCCTGGACACAAACGGGGTGACGGTATTGCGACGCGTGACCAACACCTGGGCGCAGCGGGCGCCGGTAAGTTGGTGGACCTTTGGCGCAGATGATGCTCCTGCAAACGATCCACGCCTGACGCAGACTGTCAGTACGTTGGTGGATACAAATCAGGTAGCGCAGCAGACCTTCGCTTATGACCAGTACAACAACAAGACCGACGCCTACGAATACGACTACGGAGCAGGAACCGCGGGACCTTTAATGCGACGTATCCATACCGATTACCTCGTCACCAATTCAATCAACGGCGCGGACTACACCGCCACAAACATCCACATTCGCAGCTTGGCTTCGCAATCGTCTGTTTATGATGCGGGTGGCATAGAGAGGGCTCGTACAACCATCGAGTATGATTACTATGCCACGGACACGAACCACGCTGCCCTGTTTGACCGCCCGAGCATCAGCGGGCTCGATTCTTCCTTCACCCCATCGTACTCGACTCGTGGTAACGCGACTGCCACTACGCGGTATCTGCTGGTGAACGGTTCAGTGACAGGCTCAATCTCCGCCTACGCGCAGTATGACATCGCAGGCAATCCGGTTAAGACTCTTGACGGCCGCGGCAATGCCGCAAACCTCTTCTACACGGATTGTTTTGGCGCGCCCGACGGCGAAGCGATCACTAACAGCGCGCCTCTGGAGCTGAGCTCGGTGGGCCAGGCCAGTTATGCTTTTCCTACCAGCGTGACTAACGCGGCCAATCAAACCGTCTATTCCCAGTTCGATTATTATCTGGGTCGTCCGGTAGATGGTAAAGATGTGAATGGGATCGTCTCGAGCGGCTTCTACAATGATGTGCTGGACCGGCCGACACAGGTGATCCGCGCGTACGGAGTGAGCGGACTGCAAAACCAGACCACCTTCAGCTATGACGACGCTAATCACATCGTGACGACCGCGAGCGACTTAACCACCAACACCGATGGCGCGCTGGTGAGCAAAGCGCTTTACGACGGGCTGGGGCGAGCGACGGAGTCGCGGACATATGAAGGCGGAACGAATTACATCGCCGCGCAAACGCAGTACGACGCGCTAGGCCGTGCTTACAAGACTTCGAATCCGTTTCGGCCGTGGCAAAGTGAAGCTGCCGTATGGACGACGAGCGCCTTCGACGCTCTCGGCCGCGTGGTCTCGGTAACGACGCCCGACAGCGCGGCGGTGACGAGTTCTTATTCAGGCAACACCATCACGGTTACCGATCAAGCCGGCAAGCAACGCCAGAGCGTAACGGATGGTTTGGGCCGGCTGTCGAGCGTCTATGAAGATCCAAGCGGCCTCAATCATCAAACCAGCTACAGCTACGACCCGCTGGATGATCTGGTCACGGTGACGCAGGACAGCCAGACACGCAACTTCGTTTATGATTCGCTCAAGCGGCTGACTTCTGCCACCAATCCCGAGAGCGGCACAGTCAGTTATCAGTATGACAACAACGGCAATTTGACGAGCAAGACAGATGCGCGCCCGATCACCACGACCTTTGCTTACGATGCTTTGAATCGCGCGGTGACACGCAGCTATTCCGACAGTACGCCCACCGTCACCTACACGTACGATGCCGCCAGCGTCGCCAACTCCAAAGGCCGTCTGACTTCGGTGAGTTCGAGTGTGTCCACTACGAACTATACGGCCTACGACGCGCTGGGAAGGCTCACCTCCTCGAATCAAGTCACCGATGGTGAAACCTATTCGATGAGCGATGGTTATAATCTCGCCGGCGGGCAGACCTCCATAACTTATCCATCAGGACGTGTAATTACCAGCGAGTATGATGCGGCAGAAAAATTGGCGGGAGTGCGCGATCAGCAAAGCGGCGTCTACTATGCGGGCGCGGCTTCAACCGACGCGACAAACCGGATGCAGTACGCGGCACACGGGGCGGTGTCGGCGATGAAGCTTGGCAACGGCTTGTGGGAACACACGAGCTTCAACAATCGTCTGCAACCGACGCAGATTGGGTTGGGCGCGTCGAGCGCTGATTCGAGCACAATGGGATTGAGCTACGACTACGGCACGACAAATAATAATGGAAATCTCCAGAGTGTCAGCTACTCCGGCGGTGGACTGAGCTACACCCAGAGCTTTGGGTACGACGCGTTGAATCGACTTACTACTTCGAATGAAAACTCGGGCAGTAGCTGGTCGCAGACAAACGGCTACGATCAATATGGTAATCGCTGGATCGACTATGGCGGCGGTGTGCACAATCTAAGTTTCAGCGGCAGCACCAATCGCATCACAACCAGCGGATACAATTATGACTCGGCCGGTAATCTCACCAACGACAGCATTCATTCATACGGGTTTGATGCCGAGAACAAGATCACGACGGTGGATGGTGTCAGTGGAGTCTATGGCTATGATGGCGACGGTAACCGGGTGCGCAAGAACTTGGCGTTGGGCGAACAGGTGCGAATGGTCTACAGTGGGGGCCAACTGATCGCGGAGTATGATATTTCCACCGGCTCTTTGAAAAAGGAATATGTTTACGGCGCGAAAGGTCTGATTGCGACGATCGATCCGAGCGCAGGCACGTCCTACATGACGTCCGATCATCTGGGGACGCCACGGGTGGTTACAAACTCCAGTGGCTCAGTTATGAGCCGCCATGACTACCTGCCGTTTGGCGAAGAGATTGGGGTTACTATCGGTGGACGAACGAGTGGAATGGGTTATGGCGTTGCCGACAGTGAGCGCCAGAAGTTCACTTCAAAAGAACGGGACAACGAAAGCGGACTCGATTACTTTGGCGCAAGGTACTATGGATCGACCCAGGGCAGGTTCACTAGTGTTGACCCCGATAACGCGGGAGCCGATGTAAATGATCCGCAAAGCTGGAACGGCTATGCTTACGTTGGAAACTCACCCCTTACATTTACCGATCCCGAAGGCCTTTGGAAAGAGGTTGACTGCACATCAGGTGCCGGTAAGTGTTACGAATCAGACAACAAGAAAGACACCATAACGAGCCTCGCTAAGATACTTCACGTCTCGGCGGGCGACCTAAACAAGTTCTTTCAAAATCCCACCATTCACATCGGAGACGCATTCGACGCTTCTGGTTTCGGTCGCGGTGGTATTACCACTTCGCGAGACGAAGGTCCTGCCGTCATCGAAGTCTTTCTAGTATCGGAACCACCTAGGTCGCGCTCGGATGCAATGTTGGCGGGTGCGGTGGCCCTTGCTGAAGTTGATCCGGAGCCAACCAGCAAGTCAGCAAGTGCCGCGCTCGCAATAGGAATCTATCTCCTTCATGACAGGCTTAAGAGGGAGGAGGAAGCCAGGGAGCGAACGCCTGTCACACATCCCGACGAGTTTGAGCACGTTCGTGGGACGCCCGCGAGACGAAACACACGGACGGGCGAAGTCTGGGAAAGAGACCGGCTTCATAAGAATCATTGGGAGGTATACAGAAATAAAAAGGACTACGATAATGGTAGGAGGGATCGCTCAGTTTGGGATAACGGCGATCTCAAGGAGAAATTCTGATGAAGGCTAAGGCTGTGAGTCCAGACAAAGTCAGTGAACAGTACGCCCAAAAGGGCGCCAAATTAACCGTGAGACTCTTGGACGATGAGTTTGTTCTGCTTGAAGGAGATGCTAATGGTTTAGAGTTCCTTGGGACGCTCCTCTTGGCGTATGCCCAAGGAAAAGGGAACGGCCATTCAGGACAACTAGGACCGAAGTCCGCTGGGAACACCTTCTTCACGCCGGAATCCACAAAAGGGATCTACATCCACCGCTTACCGTGTGCAGAAGCCTCTCACCCAAGCCCTAAGACAAAGTGATCAACCAAACTTGGGGTCAGGCCTCCGATTCCGCGATTCTCGGTTTTCTCTAGTCGATACCAGAGTCTCCCGGCTAGAGTGCGCGGGCTTCAACTACACGTTCTTAACTCAAAAAGAACGGGATCCAGCTGGCTTAACGAGGCAAACTTTGATGGTTGCCAAGGAGATTGCGAAGCGAGCGATAGAGAGAGGAATCGACAAGGGTGGCGTTCAAGCTGCTCGTTTAAAGATCGTTGAGGAGGCGTTGAAGAGAATAAAGTGATGACTTCGCATGGAGAGTTTACGAGCGTTGGGGAAAGTCTCAAGCGACATTGGTCGTCAAACAATGTCGAGATTAACGCTGGGGTATCAGAAGCGCAATTGAGTCTTTTTGAGCGCGAATATG
>DATNNY010000631.1:0-27812 GCA_035601635.1 Pyrinomonadaceae bacterium | reverse complement strand
CAAATCGATCCGTCAGTTCACGGCTCGACCGCAACAGATTTTCAAAAGCTATCGCGCGCGAGGTTGGCCCGTCGTAGAAGTACACCGCGTTCGATCGATCTGAGCCGTCTCGAAGCGAGTATCGATAAGCAACGCTGGTATCGATCGTTTGCTCATTAACCTCGCGCCAATCGCTGCTGGCAATCGTCCGCACGTGGGCCGCCTGGTTCGGCGCGAGAATGACAAATCGTAAGCCGGCATCGATTAGCAGCCGCAAGACGTCGTCATTACAGGCCGTCTCTGGCAACCATATTGATTCCGCGCCGCGCCCGAAGCGATCGCGGAAATCCGCCAGGCCCCATTGAATTTGGGTTTGCCGATCACGTTCATTGCACAGGGGCAAGATCGCATGTCCGTACGCTTGCGCTATGGCATTGCCGTGTCCCCCACGTTCGGGCGCGCTTTGTTGATCGGCATCGATGATTTTGGCATACGTCTTCGGATGTTTATCCCTCAGCCAGCTAAGCAGGGTGGGTCCGAAATTGAAACTGATGTTCGCGTAGTTGTTTACGATTATTTCCCGGCCCGTACCCGGATGAGTGATCCGCACGCCGGCATTTGGTTGGTAACACTCGGCATGAACGCGCTCGTTCCAGTCGTGAAAAGGCGCGGCGCCAGGTTCAACCTCGACGATTCCAGTCCAGGGATTCTCGCGCGGTGGTTGATAGAAATGGCCGTGGATAATCAGTGCGGGCATTGACTAATCAGAACACAGGCTGCGAACAGGCACAAAAGGCTCAAGCTAACGGCCAAGCGAAACGTCCTCTGGTGCGGTCTTTGCTTTTTCGCGTGCATCTTTCTTAGTTTAACGGCTCGCTACCAGGAGGGGGTCTGAAACGCGAGCCATGCGGCTCCGATCAAGCCGGCATCGTCGCCACACTCCGCGGGCCCAATTCGGCATCGTTGAGCCGGCAGAGGGAACGTGCGACGTAGGACTTCTTCGCGGGCAGGCTCGGCAAGAATTTTCCAGGCAGCTGACACACCTCCGCCGATCACGATCATCTCGGGATTGAAAATGTTGACACAGTCCGCCATCGCAATGCCGAGATAGACGCCCGCTGTGCGAAATACTTCCTGGGCCAGAGTGTCGCCGGTCATCGCCGCAGTGGAGATTTGTTCTGACGTTAGATCGTCTTTGGCAATTGAATGCAACCAGGAATCAGGGTGTTGGACCAGCCCTTCGCGAGCCATGCGCACAATGGCGGTGGCACTGGCATAAACCTCGAGGCAGCCCGTGTTTCCGCACTTGCACTGCACGCCACCGAAAGGTTCCACGGTAATGTGACCAATCTCGCCGGCGGTGCCATCCATACCCCGCCAAAGCTTTCCGTCGAGAATTATTCCGCCGCCCACACCGGTCCCGAGGGTCAGGCAAATTATCGTCTGACAACCTTTGGCCGCCCCTTGCCACATCTCGCCGAGAGCTGCGGCGTTGGCATCATTTTCCAGCAGCACTGAACGATCGAGAGCGCACTCCAGGGCCGGTCCGAGTTTGAAGCCCTGCAGCGAATAGAGATTCGGCGCATTAACCACCAGTCCGGTTTCAATGTGGACCGTTCCGGGAACGACAACTGAAACGGATTGGATTTTCGCGCCGCGGGTCGAAGCTGCTGCTTCGCAGTCGCGGACGGCGGCGGCCACGAATGCTACGACCTCTTCAGGCCGGTCAGATTGCGGAGTGGGATTGCGTATGCGTTCGCGGATATGGCCGTCGCGATCGACGGTCGCGGCGCGCAGATTCGTCCCGCCGAGATCAACGGCGCAAACTAGGTCACTTTCTTTGGGGAGACCATGGGTCACGCGCTAAGCTTTTCTTCTTCCAAACATGTCGAAACCAACCGCGGCGACCAGTACTCCGCCTTTGACTACGTACTGGGCCCAGCTTTCGACATTCAAAAGCGACATGCCGTTATCCAGACTGGCCAGGATCAATGCCCCCAGAACTGCGCCAAAGACCGTGCCGCGCCCGCCCATTAAACTGGTCCCGCCAATTACGCACGAAGCGATGGCGTCCAACTCCATAAGATTTCCGGCGTCGGGTGACGCGCTGCCGACCCGCGCCGTGTGCAGAATCGACGCCAGTCCAGCGAGCACTCCCATCAAACAAAACGCCGCCAGAATATAGCGCCGCAAATTAATCCCCGACAGACGCGCCGCATCAGGATTGCCGCCGATGGCGTAAAGATATCGGCCAAAGGTAGTGTTCGCGGTCAGAAATGATCCGGCCAGGGCCACCGCCAGCAGAAAGATAACCGGAATAGGAACGCCGCCCGCCTTATTCATTAGAAAGATGAACGCCACGATTGCGACTGACGGTACCAGAATGCGCACGGCGATTGCGCCCGCGGTCAGAACCTTCAGCCCGTGCCGCTGACGGGCCCGGTTCCGTCTGATATTGATCCAGGCAATCGCAGCTACGGCGACGATAGCCAATCCAAAACCAATCCTCGGATCAATAAAGTCACGGCCCAGCGAGCGAAAGAAAGGATTCTCGACAGGAATTGTGGCGCCTTTGGTCAACTTCAGAATCACGCCGCGCCAGGCTTCCAATCCGCCGAGCGTCACGATAAACGCAGGGATGTTGACATAGGCGACCAGCGTTCCCTGAATTGCTCCAATTAATAAGCCGACAACTATGGCCGACCCCAACGAGGGAACCACCCCCCACCCCTGGGTCATCGCGGCGATGCCGCCGGCCAGACCGACCAATGCGCCCACCGAAAGATCTATATTGCCGGAGACGATTACCGTGAGCATGCCCACGGCCAGCACGCCGGTCACAGCCATCTGCTGTAGAAGTTTCGAGAAATTAACCGCGCCCAGGAAGAGCCCGTAAGGATGGTATTCAGGATCAATCGTGGCCCATTGAAAGAAGAGCCAGATCACAATCAGCGCCAGCAGCATCGTGTAGGCGCGCAACGCTGAAGTGCGGAGTTTGAATCTGCCGGTGCGTGTGCTGGAGGCTTCAGTCATTCTGTTCCGTCGGGTTATCGAGAGGGCTTATGCCCGCTCTGGTTGTGTTATGAATCGGGGCCGGTGCCCGCCGCTAACCGATAAACCGCTGGTTTCTCTCTAAGCCACCCGGCGCGCGTGACCCGTCGCGCATGACATCACCGCTTCGGGCGTCGCTTCATTGCGCGTGAATTCGCCGGTGACGCGGCCTTCGTGCAAAACGATCACGCGATCTGAGAGACCGAGAACCTCAGGCAGCTCAGATGATACCAGCACAATCGCCAGTCCGCTTTCCGCGAGCCGATTAATCTCCGCATAAATTTCCTGTTTGGCGCCGACGTCGATCCCGCGCGTCGGCTCATCAAGAAAAAGGACCCTTGGTTTGGTCAGCAGCCATTTTGCCAGCACGACCTTTTGTTGATTCCCGCCTGAGAGCGTTCCCGCGATCGTGAAAACCGAATTTGCCTTGATGTGTAAATCGCGCGCCGAGCGCTCGCCGGCAACCGCCTCAGCGTCATCATTAGTTAGAAAGCGGCCTGAAAGTTTGCGCAACCCTGCCAGGGTCATGTTCTTTAAGATGGTCTGATCGAGGATCAATCCATAGCGCTTTCGATCTTCGGTTACGAACCCAATGCCGTGTTTGATCGCATCGGACGGCTGATTAATCTGCACGGGTTGTTGGTCAACAAATAGTTGCGCGGATTTGCGACCGGCATGCGCGCCAAAAATCGCCATCAGCAGCTCACTCCTTCCCGATCCCATCAAGCCGGCAATACCCAGCACTTCAGCTTTTCGGGCTACGAATCCAACTCGATCGACGAGCAGCTTGCCCGGCACTGCCGGATCTTCAACCGTGACGTTGCGCGCTTCGAACACGACTTCGCCACGCTCGTGTGTACTTTCAGGGAATATCTGGCCGACTTCGCGTCCCACCATCTTAGCTATCACGCCGGCCTCATCCAGGTCCTGTGTCGCGTCAGTGCTGATCGTGCGGCCGTCGCGCAGAACGGTCACCCGGTTGCTGAGGCGGAAGACTTCATCGAGTTTATGCGAAATGTAAATCATCGCCACGCCCCGAGCGCGCAGGTTGTTCAGGATGGCAAAGAGCGTTTCAACTTCCGAGTCGGTCAACGCCGCGGTCGGCTCGTCGAGCACGACGATACGCGCGTCCTGCGACAAAGCTTTGGCGATTTCTACGAGTTGCTGTTGGCCGATTCCGAGATTCCGCACCGGAGTGAGCGGATCGATCGGAAGATGAAGATCGTCGAGCAACTTCTGCGCGCCGCTATAAAGCCGTTCCCAGTTGATTATGCCGAAGCGGCGAGGCTCGCGACCGAGAAAAATATTCTCGGCCACGCTCATGTCCTTGACCAGCGAAAGCTCCTGATAGATTACCGCGATCTGTGCTTTATCAGAGTCGCGCACGTTGGCAAAACGGCGCTCCGCACCCTCCAGGAAAATCTCCCCGCCGTATTCAGGATAGGGATAGACGCCGGCGAGAATCTTGATCAAAGTCGATTTGCCGGCGCCGTTCTCGCCGACCAGCGCGTGAATCTCGCCTTTATTAAGATCGAAGCTGACGCCGTCAAGCGCACGAACTCCCGGAAAGGACTTGGTAATGCCTTTCATCTCGAGCAATGGAGTCTGCATTATCTCAACAGCTGGCGCGGAACGTTGGTAAACATATTCAATTTGGGTTGCGGGGCGTTTGGAGTACCAACTCTGATTGAGCTCTTTCGCGGCAAAGGCCCAAGTTCTCCATACACCGCCAGTGTGACCTGCCTTAGCAGCTCATCATTGCTTCGGCCATTGGTCCTTGGGCACGTTCTTATAGACATCTTCCACCTTGTGATAGCCGTCCTTGATGACAGTCTGCATTACGTTACCTTTGTCGACGACGATTGGCTCAAAGAGAATCGAAGGCACATCCTTCATTCCGTTGTTGACCTTGTCCTTGGTCTCGATCTTTTCGCCGTGTGCCAGCTTGATCGCCGCATCAACGGCGCTGTAGGCGAGCGGCTGAATTGGTTTGTAGATCGTCATCGTCTGTTCGCCCTGGACGATTCGTTGCACCGCGTCGAGCGCGGCATCCTGACCGGTCACGACAAC
This sequence comes from Pyrinomonadaceae bacterium, assembly GCA_035601635.1. Taxonomy (GTDB): domain Bacteria; phylum Acidobacteriota; class Blastocatellia; order Pyrinomonadales; family Pyrinomonadaceae; genus UBA11740. Next base: position 22,712 of record DATNNY010000631.1, on the reverse strand, counting down.
CTTGCCCACCAATTGCGGCGGTAGTGCCGAAATAGCGCCGCCGGCGGTCCCGTCATTTGAAGCAACAATCGCCTGAATGTTGTTGCTGGTCTTGGTGAGGGAGTCTTCGGTGATGCGATGCGCTTCTTCAGGTTTCCAGTCTTTGGCAAATTGATCGGAAATCACCTTGATGTCGCCCCGATCGATCGCTGGCTTCAGGACCTGCATTTGACCTTCGCGTAAGAGGAGCGCGTTGTTGTCGGTCGGGGAGCCGCCAATGAGCACGTAGTTACCCTTCGGCATATGGTCCAACGCGTACTGCCCCTGGAGCTGGCCAATCTTTATCACCTGATGCGACACGTAGAGATCGACATCCGAGTTACGAATCAAGCGATCGTAGCTTATCACCGGAACTTTTTGATGATGCGCGGCCTCAACAATCGAAGCCGCAATTTGTCCGTTGTGCGGCGCCACGATCAAGACATCGACACCTTTGGTGAGCAAGTTGTCACACTGCTTGGTCTGCACGGAGTCGTCGCCGTTGGCTACTTGTATTTCACACTCGGCGCCGACTTCTTTGCAGCGTGCCTCAACCAGGGCCTTGTCTCGCTGCCAGCGCTCTTCTTTCAGAGTGTCCATGGAAAAGCCTATGCGCACCGGGCCGCCTTGTTTGGCGGATCGTCCGGCCTGGTCGGGACCTTTAACGCAAGCACCGAACAGAAATATTGCCGTCAAACAGAACAGAATCAATTTGATTGTGGATCTCATTGTTTGCATCCTTCTTCGTAACAAGTGTTCAGCTGAAGACGCTGAAGTTAAGTGCAATATGACGCTCCGGCAGGAGCCGGATGTTTATAGCCGTCCAGATTAGATAATTCAAGCAGTTTGTTCTAGCTAGATCACCGATCGCGGAGGAAATGCTCTTCAGACAGTAGCCCGGTCAGCCCAGAGCTCCGACATCCTGAGCAAATAAGTTTACCGCCAGGAAAATTCCACCGACGACGAAAATCAATCTGAGCAGAAGCTTCATAGTCAGTAGCGACACCTTGAAGAACGAACGAGCAGCAGCGCTTAGTGTCAGATGCCCAACCGCCAGGGAGGGCCCTGCTGAGTAGCTAGTCCCCCTGAACGGGTGGGGCCCTGACACCGATTGTCGCCAATTCGTTCCGGGCCCATAATACTACGAACGATGAACGCTGGTAGAGGTAAGAAACGATTCCCGCCTTATGGGTACGTGGGAATCTTAGTTATCGGGCTGGCTGAAGGGCTGCTATTAAGTGGCCATCAACTGGTCGGTCATTGGTTCACTCCCATCGTCTGGACCGGATACATCCTTTTTGTTGATGCGCTGGTTTACAAATTTACCGGCCGATCGCTGTTGATGACCGATCGTCTGGAATTCCTGATGATCGCGGTCTTTTCGATTGGCGTCTGGTGGTTATTCGAGTTTTACAACGCGCCGCGGTTCTGGAGATCCAATCTCGATCTCTGGTGGCATTACCACAACCTCGAACAAAATCCATTCCTGCGGCGCGTGGGCTACGACTGGGCGTTTGCAACGATTTTTCCGCTTCTTTTCTTGACCGCGGAGTTGTTCGCAGCCACGCTGTTCAAGCACAAAAGCCGCAGCTTGACGATCAACTTTTCGCGGCCAATGCTAATCGGGTTAGTAATGGTGGGGGCCGCCGGAGCAACCGGGCCGCTGCTTTATCCCTCAGCATGGTTCGCGCCAGTGATTTGGTTGTCCTTCATATTTCTGTTCGATCCCGTGAATGCTTTGCGCGGCCAGCCTTCGATTACCAACGACCTGAGGCATGGCGATTGGCGGAGGCTATGGTCTCTGCTTTTGAGTGGGCTGGTCGGTGGCGTGTTGTGGGAGTTTTGGAACTACTGGGCCATATCCAAATGGACTTACACTGTCCCGTTCTTTGGTGACGTAAAGATCTTCGAAATGCCAGTCCTCGGTTTCCTGGGCTTCCCGCCTTTTGCGGTTGAGTGCTGGGTCATGTACATCTTTCTTCGATCGCTGCTACAACCGTCCGCGCCAGTGACTAATGGCAGCGTGATTTTCGTTCGTTCTTCATAAGCTTCAATTTCCAAGAGCGCCAGGACCTACTCGGTCGCTGAGCAAGATGTAACCGCCGCTTGTGGTTATTGCCGCGCTTTCTAATCTCAACTCTGAGATTTCAAATATCAAATCTGAAATTTCAGATCTCAAATCGCCGATTTGTTTGACACTCAATCAACGAGTAACTAGAATACGCGCCACTCAAAAAAAAACGGAGGACAAATCGAGTGACTCTCAAGATCAGGATCAACAGGAAAAGTGTCGAATCGATGACCAGACAGATTACCGATCAGCTCGGGAGTCTGATTAGCAACGGGGCGATGGCGGTTGGAAGTTTGCTGCCGAGCGAGCGTTCGCTGGCTAATTCGCTGGGCGTGGCGCGGAACGTCGTGCGCGGAAGTTATGAGTACCTTGAGAAAGCCGGCGTCGTCCAGCGTGAAGGAAGAAAAGGAAGGCGAGTGCGCGCGAAGACTTCACCAGCGAAGACCGCTACTCGCGAGACTGCGAAGAAGGGTGCAAAAAAGCGTTAAAACGCATTCGCTTGCGTCGCTGACTGATCGACTAAACAGCTTTGGTTAACGGCGCGGCTTCTTCACCAAGCGCCAGGATCTCCCGGTGAATCGCCGCTCGCTCGGCCAGCAAACGGACAAACGAGCGACGCCGGGTGACAAATAACGCCAACGCCACGAAACTCCCGAAAAAGCTGTCAATCTCTTCAAAGAAACGCACCGCAACATAACCGCACAGCGGCGTGAGAATCAGTACCGCCAGCCCCGCCCGCGCGCCAGCCAGGCGCCACGAAACCAAGGCAACTACAATCCAGGTCAACGGAAAAAGCAGCATTGACGAGGTGATCTTGAATGTGGACAGCACGTCCTGCTCATGACGCGCCAAGCGACGCGAAAGATAGCCGGTAAGCCGATAGGCCGGATAGTGAACGACTGTGCCCGACAAAGCGAGCGGTGCCAGCAGAGCGCAACTCACGATCTGCGCCAATAGCCTGAAGATTGTATGCGCTGCGGTGGGCGGCAGCGAGAGATCGGCGGGATCGATTCCGGCCTGCTTCATTTCATATTCAAAGCGGACAATACGTGCTTCGATGGCGTCCAGGCGCCGCGGAGAGTGTCCGCGAAAAAATGCATAACCTTCCAGGAACCTTTGCCGCAACTGAAGCGAGCGTGCCAGCCGTTGTTCTTCATCATGCTCGTCGACCTCCGCGGCGGAAAATATTTGTTCCGCTCTCGCGATTAGAGAAAGGGCCTCCTCCTGTTCCGCGTGCAGCATTACTTCGCGCAGAGCTGTTTCGATCTGATCTGAAAGCTCGCGGACGGCGTCTCGCGGCGGCGTGCCGTCGGGTTCGAGCGTAACGCATTTCACCGGCAGACCTTCGGCGAAGTAAAGCAGGGCCGAACTGCGGAACGTCGTTTTCTCAGTATAGTAGAGTCCAACCGGAACAATTTTCAGATCGAGCGCATCACCCGACGATGCGGCGGCCAAAGCAATCCGGGCCGCGCCCGTCTTCAAAGGCTTCAAACGCGGCTCGTCGTGCGACACGCCCTCGGGGCAAATCCCAATCGTGATACCCCGCGCGAGCAGTTGGCGAGCGGCAGTAAAGGTTTCAATGTTTCGGGAGACGTCTTGTCCTTCATCCTGACGCCGGTAGGCGGGCAGGGAATCAAGCGCGCGCACCAGAGAACCGATTACCGGCATACGAAACAACGGCGCTTTCGCGACAAAGGCAACCCTGCGCGGCGCGAGGCAGAGTAGAAAGGCAGGATCGACCAGCGCGTTCGGATGATTGAGGACGAAGATCACCGGACTATCGCGCGGCACATTTTCCAGCCCGGTGACCTCGATGCGGCGGAAGTAAACCCGGAGAGCAAGTCTCAAGAGGCCACGGATAATTCGCCTGATCATGTTTGGTACGGAACCGCTGGTGGTAGCAAGCGGGTGCTATTGGTCAACGCTGTCTACGCCCTACCTGATGGTCGGGTTCCCGCCCCATTAGCCCGGCGCCCACTCCATCTGAAAATGCGTGCCGGTTTCGCTGGTACGCACAAAGCCCGAGCGTTCAAACAAATTAACAGCCCGGTTGAACCGGATGACTTGCAAGCGCAGAGGTTTGTTTTCACGCCGGGCTTCGTTTTGTAGTCTTCGAATTAGGAAAGTGCCGATGCCTTTGTTTCGATGGTCGGGCAGGAGCGCGACGTCGATACAGCGAATCTCATGTTCGCGGCGCTCCACAACCAGCCGGCCGGCCGGCTTGCCTTCCCACAGAATTATCTCGTCCACGGCCCGCTTGTATTCACGTTCATAGAAATGCTGCTGCGCCTCATACTGCATTCCGAGAAACTCGCTAATGCGATCCTCAGCCCAGCCCAATCCGCGGAGGTCGTCGCCGCGGCTGCTTTTGTAGATATCGAGAAGGATCTCTTTGTCGCCGGAGTTCACCGGCCGGGCGTTGATCGAGTTTGAAACATCAGCCATAGTAAGCTGAGTGTAGCCTTAGCGGCACCCTTCCGTTTTCGGTAAGTAGATAGCGAGACGTGGTGGCATCTGGCTTCAGTTTAATCTGGGTGACTTGTACCCATCCCAGCTTGAATCGATGCTGGGTTGTTTGCAAGCTGAGTCATGATCGCATCCAGTTCATTAATCAGGATGGACAACCACTGTCTGGCTGCCGGATCATTGCGGCACATCAAAGTTACGAATGCATGAAGGGTCTGCCAATCGTCGACCGAAGCATGATGCGTGTGTTTGAGGTCAGCGATCTTTTCTCTAATACGGCTGGCGAAGATCTCCTCCTTCAGAACCTCAAGCGCAGTCCGGACTTCCGCTCGCCTCTTGCCCCTAAGCGAATGAGCAAAGTCATTCAATAACCCAAGAGCGCATTTGTTGAAGTGAGTAAGCACGTCGGCCGTCGCATCCGCGCCTTCGAGGATAGCGGAGGGCACAAAGATATGCGACAGAAACGGAATAAGTTTCTTGTCAGGATTCACGGCGAACACTAAGAGTCCCGGAATGCGTGTGACAGCGTAGTCGTTCCCTCCGCCAACTATGACCTCATCGCCAAAGTAGATCGTATTATAGCCGAGCTTTTCACCCTTTCGACTTTGGCCCTGCAAGTTCAGCCGATCTATGAGAAATTCCAAGGCATAGGCCTTATCAAGTTTTTCAAGTGTTACGTCGATGCTCGATCGACCGCCGGGCCGAGCAACGAAATGGCTTAGTCCTTCTTCGTCCAGACTGGCTTGAATGACTCGGATCATTTTGGTTCGTACATCCCGACCGAAAAGCTGGCCCTGTTTCCGCGCGTGACGAAAACTCAGAATTGGCTTGAGCGTAATCTGAACGGTTGCTTTGTGTGATGAGGCTTCTTGGCCATACTCAACCATTCGAGTATCAGATCGTGGGACGATAAAGCTCCCGTCACTGCACACTGATTCAATGTCGTAGCTTTTGTCATAAATCGATTTCCTTCGCTTGAGATCCGCCAAATAAGCTTGCGCAACCTCGTCCAGAATAGAACCTATTCTGCTCGCATCGGTTTCAGGTATTAGGGATCGTTGGATATAAGCAGAATCAATGAAGCGCGGCCGAATGGCAAGCTGAGTTCCCTCATCTCTATGCACCGTGATGGCGCGGAAAACTCGATCGTTAGGTGCCTCATCAGTGCTCCGCCGACTCAGCGCCTGTTGAAGCGCTTCATCTTGGTGTGACAATCTCGCATAGACGCCACCAGAGTTGCAGAAGAAGTGAAAGCGATCGAGGAGTTCAAGATGATCGGTGTGGCATAGTTGGTCAATCAGCCATTTCAGGAAGCGAGAGCTGAATTCATGCATGCTATTGCCGGTAAGGAAAGCAAGATTAGTCCCGTGTGACGCTGCCAGGAGAAGCTGAGGAGCCACTCTATCCAGAAACTGCTGCCGCTCTCTCTCGTGCCCTTGCGTGAGAACAGTTTTATCAACATCGGCCGCAATGAGGCATCTTTCGGTGATGAGGCGGCGTGCTTGGGTGTTAAGGTCAGCAGAACGCATTTCGTAGCTGGTAGATTAATTAGATTCTCAGTGCCACACCGCCGATTTTACTGACTGCGAAGCGGTAATCTCGTAGACCCGCGAGGTTGGTCTCAGTATATCAGTTTTTGTTGGATGGCCGCGACGATCTAAGGGAGGCAAGGAAGAGATAAGGGGACCCGGATAGACCTCGTCGTCAATCCTATTCGGAACCAACGTGCGCGCAAACCTCAAAGGTGCGATAATGTGCACGCTTTCCCAAACAACTCGTCCAAAATCGGAGAGGATATTTATGAAGCGTTTCCTTGCCTTGTCGGCCATCACTTTGCTTGCTTGCGCGTCACTGGCGTTCGCCCAGGAACGCCGGTTCACGATCGACGATCTGCTGAAGGTTCGCCGCGTCAGCGACCCACAGTTATCGCCGCGGAACGATCTGGTCGCCTTTTCAATTACCGACGTCGACAAGACTGCGAACAAGAGCACGACTCAGATCTACCTGGTCCCGCTGGCCGGCGGAGAGATGCGCCAACTGACCAATGACGCACACTCGTCTTCTTCGCCACGCTGGTCGCCGGACGGAGAGAGGCTCGCGTTTATTTCTGCGCGTGATGGTGAAAGTCAGATCTGGACGATCGATGTTTCGAGTGGTGCGCTGAAAAAAATTACCAGCCTTTCGACTGGCGCCGGCGATCCAGTCTGGTCGCCTGACGGCAAGTGGCTGGCTTTTGCGTCCGATGTTTATCCGGAATGCAAAGACGACGCCTGCAACAAGAAACGCGCGGAAGAAGTCGCCCAAGACAAAGTGAAAGCTCACGTCGCGGACCGCCTTTTGTATCGTCACTGGAAATCCTGGAAAGCGGGAATGCGCAGCCACGTGTTCGTTGTTTCGACGACCGGAGGAGAAGCTCGCGACCTGACGCCGGGAGACTATGATGCGCCGCCCTTTAGCTTGGGCGGTCCGACTGATTATGCGTTCTCGCCTGACTCGAAAGAACTTGCGTATGTCAGCAATCACGACAAAGTCGAAGCCACATCGACCAATGCCGACGTCTGGTTGGTTTCAGTTCGGGGAGGCGCGGCCCGAAACATCACGGCGGCCAATCACGGCTACGATGGCTCGCCGAAGTTCTCAGCTGATAGCCGCTACATCGCTTACCGTTCGCAAATTACTGCGGGCTATGAAAGCGATCGGTTTCGCCTGATGCTCTATGACCGCAAAACGGGAACCGCGAAATCGATCTCGGAGTCGCTCGATTCCAATGTGGATGAGTTCACTTTCACGGCTGACAGCAAATGGATTTTCCTCGGTGCCGAGGACCGCGGTCGCGGTGCGGTCTATTCTCTTTCTGTTAACGGCGGCCCGTTGAAGAAAGTCCTGAGTGAAGGCGCCAACGGCGATATCAACGTAACCACTGATGGCCGGACCTTGGTGTTCTCGCATAACAGCATGACGCGTCCGAACGAGATATTTACGGCCGCGGCCGATGGTAGCGGCATGACGGCTCTGACGAAAGCGAACGACGCGTTGATATCGCCGTTTGGTCTTAAGCCGGCCGAAGAAGTGACCTGGACCGGCGCCATGGGAACGAAAATCGCCGGCTGGATCGTCAAGCCCGCGAATTTCAACGCGAAGAAGAAATATCCTCTGGCGGTGCTGATTCATGGCGGGCCGCAGGGCGCCTGGAGCGATAATTGGGGTTATCGATGGAACCCTCAGATCTTTGCCAACGCAGGGTACGTGGTGTTTATGCCAAATCCGCGGGGTTCAACTGGCTATGGCCAGCAGCTGGTCAGTGAGATCTCGGGTGACTGGGGCGGGAAGGTCTTCATCGATATCAAGAATGGCGTGGCGCAGACGGCCGCGCTGCCTTACGTGGATCGGAATCGCATCGGCGCCGCCGGCGCGAGCTATGGGGGCTACATGATTGACTGGATCGAAGGCCACAACAACGATCCACGGTTTCAATTCAAAGTGCTCGTCTCGCATGACGGCGTCTACAATCTCACCAGCATGTACGGCGCTACCGAAGAATTGTGGTTCACCGACTGGGAATTCAAGGGCACACCGTGGACCAACCCGGCGATGTACGATCGCTGGTCGCCGCACAAGTTTGTGCAGAACTTCAAAACGCCAATTCTAATCATTACCAATGGGCTCGACTATCGCGTGCCCGAGGGCGAAGGATTGCAAATGTTCACCGCCGTGCAGCGGATGGGCGTAGAATCAAAGCTCGTCGATTTTCCAGATGAAGGTCACTGGGTGCAGAAGCCGGCGAACTCGGCCTTCTGGTACAACACAGTGATTGGTTGGCTCGATAAGCATTTAAAGTAAGAAATTGGCCACGGACTAACGCGGATATGCACAGATAAGCCAATCGGATTGACTGTTTTCTATCCGCGTCAATCCGTGTGAATCTCTGGCCCTGTTTACAAGATGGAGGTCTGCCTATGCCTGGTTGGCTCAAAGCCCTTCTCGCCATCGCGATCATCGTCGTATTGCTGGTCGTCGGCGTCATAGTCGGCGCCGTTGTCTGGTGGTCCCGCAACAAAGACAAACTGCTGGCCCGGGGCAAAGAGGTGATGACCGAAGGCCGAGATTTTGGGCGCAACACCGACAACCAGGGATGCGTCGACGAATCCATGTCGCGTTACAAGAAAGAACCCGGATTCTCCAACGCGATCTCGACCAGCCTTTTCACTCGTGCCTGCCTGGATGCCAGCCGCCCCACGCCCGGTTTTTGTAGCGATGTGCCGAAGCCAACTGAGTTCATCAAGAGCGGTCAATGGCGCGTCGAGCAGTGTCGCCGCGTCGATCTTTCGAAGGACAGTTATTGCCAGCAAATGTTTCAGCCGGTGCAGGAATTCTGCCAAAGGGAATCCAGCAAGACGTCTTCTGACAGCAACTCGCAATAGTTTTTGAACCGGGTTGGTGTCTCGAGCGTGGACTTCATGTCCGCACCCAATCAGCTTTCCAGAGACGCCAAATGACCAGCACAGTCCAAAAAATTATCATCGGCATAGTCGTGTTTGTTTTGTGCGGACTCGCTGTAGCCGGAGTTTTCGTGGGTGCTGCTGTTTACAGTTGGAAGGCGGCCCAGAAGGCCGGTGACGAAGCGGCGACAATCCAGAACATGAAGACCATCGCAGCGGTGGAAATCCAGTACTACAACACGCACAAGCGAACCTTTGGGACATTCGATCAGCTTATCAAGGACCAAATGCTAACCTCGAAGTTCTCAGGAGATCCGCCCGCGGCTGATGGCTATATCTTGACTCTGAAGGTGACGCCGGTGATTACAGGCCATCAAAGTTTTTACGCACTAAATGCCGACCCACAGAGCACCAGCACCGGCAAGAACCATTTTTATATCGACTCGGCCAGCGAATCGATTCATTTCAATCCGGATCAGCCGGCTGGCGCCACTGACCCGCCAAATGACGACTGATCTGGTGCTATTTCTTATTCATGAACAGCAAAATGGCTGGGTGTTCATATTTCTGCGAGACACTAAATCGGATTTCGTGACTCTTCGTGTGATTTCGTGGATCGTCCTTCGTGGGGGTTGGAAGCGATCCACGAAATCACACGAAAAAGCTGTAACAACAACTGAGAGACACTGCACCCGTTGAAAGCCCACAGTCGTTGACCTCTGAACCCAACATAGATCGGCTTGCCCTGCGGAGACACCCCACCAGCCCCAGCCTGATGCGTCAGTACTGGGGCAAGCTTCTGTTCATGCACTGGGCGATGGATGCAGAGCTTCTTCGTCCACTGATTCCTCCTCAACTCTCAATCGATACTTTCGACGGCAAGGCGTGGATTGGAGTGGTGCCATTCTCGATGTGGGGAATTCGCGCGTCGTGCCTGCCACCTGTTCCCGGCACTAGCGCCTTTCACGAACTCAACGTGCGCACGTACGTTCATTTAGACGGCGTTCCGGGCGTTTGGTTCTTTTCGTTGGACGCGGCCAGCAGTTTAGCGGTGTGGGGAGCGCGCACGTTCTATCATTTGCCTTACTTCAATGCCGAGATGTCTCTCCGGCAACGGGGAAACTCGATCAGATACCATTCAGAGCGGACCGATGGTCGTGGCGCGCCAGCTCAACTCGACGCAGCTTGGACGATTGGCGAGCCGCTGGAGCAGGCGCGACCGGGTTCGCTCGAATTCTTTCTGACTGAACGATACTGCCTCTACTCTCATCATCGCGAACGGCTTTATCGCTCGCGCATCTTTCATCAACCATGGCCTCTGCGAAGGGCGACGCTCGATGCTTATGAATCGACTATGGTTGAGTCTCTGGGGATCGAGGAGCCAAAAGGTGAGCCGGTGTCGCACTATGCCGAGTCGATAGGCGTGAATATCTGGCCGCTGCGGAAGGTCTCGGGGCAGTAGCCCGACCGTCAGGGAGGGCGCAAAGGTTAAACGAAAACGCCCTCCCTGACGGTCGGCTACTGCCCCGATCGCTGAGCAATCACATACAACTCCTCGGCACCCAACGTGTAAGGTTCGAATTTGAACGACCCATAAAGATTCAGGATCTCAAACCCTGCGCGTTCCAGCATTCTGCGTATCTCGCCCACGGTGTAGATCCAATGCTTTGCTTTGCGACTTTCGACCTTCCCGTTTTGTTCAAAGATATATTCAGTGTCGATGCAGCTCTCTTCGGCCAGATAACGCTCTTTGATAGTCAATAGAATGTCGTCGATTTGGTGCGAGCTTTCGGCTTCGAACTTGGTCAGGATCGATTCGGCTGCCATTCCGGTTTCGACAACGAAATGCCTTCCCGGCTTTAAAGCGCGTGCGACACCGCTGAGAAAACTCTCCATGTCCGTGTATTCCAGAAAACCAAAGCTGTTTCCAAAACAATACGCGCCGTCGTAAGTCGCCTCGCCTTCTATGTGGCGCATATCGCCGAGAATGAACTGTGCCGCGCGCGACCCGCCCGTGATCCAGGCGCCAAATGCACGCGCCACCTCCTCACTATCGCCCGGATTAGCGGGTGTTTCCGCTTGGACTGATTTCAAGGCTGAGGAACTCGCCCGGGCCTCTTCAATGAACTCTGCGGCGATATCGATTCCCGTCACGCGATAGCCGCGTCCCGCGAGCTCCAGCGACAGTCGTCCGTTTCCGCAGGGGACGTCAAGAAGGTGCGACCCTTCTTTACAGCTCAAGGTCTTCACCAGGAAATCAGCTTCGGCTTTCGTCTGTTGCGGTGAGATTGCTTTGCGCCAAAGGTCGAGCGATACGCCATAAAAAAAATCTTCGTACCAGTTGGATGGGATATCGGTCATGAGTTAAGGTTCATGAAGATGAACAAGAAATTGCCTAAGGCGTTCAGGAAACCGATTTTCAACTTCCCCCACTTGAACGGCTGCCACCATTGGGGCCAAAGAATATTACCGTCGGCTGCGTCATTCGCTGCTTGCCTTTTCTAGACCAAGTCAACCATGCAGACGTGACTGTGACGCCGAGCGCAATCGACGAGATAACGATGGGAATCCAACCATTCATTTGATTGATCTTAGCCCAAGCTCGATATCAGCATTCAACGAGCCTGCGCTAGCAGGCGTCAGAATGTAGCCCTGGCGAGGCAGCCGAGCCTGGGGAAGACCGTGAATTAAATCAACCGAGCCTGCGAAGCTGGCGACAGAGAACTATCACAGATAAGCTTCGTCATAATCAATTCGATGCGCGCGTAACAGTGCCCTAAAATCTTCCTCGAAAGATTGCATGCGATGGTGCTCCTCCTGATTGCGAATGTATTTTCGTACGCGCTCGACCTGCGATTCGCTTACCGTGAAAGCCCCGTATCGAGCTTGCCATCCGAACCTGCCAGCGGTTTGTCGTTTCGCCCAGCCTGATGAGCCCGATTTCAGCTTGCTAAGGAATTCCGACACAGAGATCGTCGGTCGAAGCTTTGCGAGAATGTGGACGTGATCGTTCGTCCCATTGATTTCGAAGGCGATGCCACCTAAGCCTCGAACTGTGCCGCCGAGATATTCGTGTAAACGAGGACGCAGCGTCTTGGTAATGAGTGGCGCGCGCTCTTTCGTCGCGTATACGATGTGGTAGAGGAGATTAGTGTATGACATGAGAGATCTGTCGCCTGCTTCGCAGGCTCACCTGTTTTTAGATTTCGATTACCCCAGGCTCGGCTGCCCTCGCCAGGGGCTACCATTCTACCGCCTGCTGACGCAGGCTTGTTGATATTTAGAACGCAAGATTATTGCTAACGCACCGCCTTTTAATCCACTCACTCGGGCCGCTCCATTGGTGGCAGCACCGCGACAAAATCTTCGGCAAAACGTCGCCCGTAATCACTAAGCAGCGTGTTCACACATTCGAGTTTCGGCGAGCGGACAATCAATCCCGCGTGATGCTTCTTCTTCACGCGATAGACGATCTCCGGATCGTTGTAGGCGGCTGTGTCCGGACATTCCTGGCGGGCCAAAGATAGAATAATTCCCGCATAGTCCTTTCGTGGTTTCAATCTGAGTCGCGCGTCAGCATCAATCTCCAGCCGCGCCCACTCGCGCCAAAGGTTTATTCCCGACGCCGCTTCCAGGACATCGGCGATGTACGCACCGCCGACGCGCGCGGCGATTTCCAGGAAATAGAATTCCCCGTCGGCTTCACTCTTGATGAACTCGGCGTGCGTAGCGCCGCTGTCCAATCCCATCGCCTTGATGAGGCTGTGATTGATCTCTAAAAGCTTCTTCTTCTCAGCCGATTTGTGCGCCACGGTTTGCGAAATGTATGCGCCGCCGCCGTGCGCTACCTGCAAGGGCGGACGGCCGTATTTGTTAACGCCCGCAAACACGACCCTCTTTTGGTGAACCAGGGAATCCACGTGGAAGACTTCGCCGGGCACAAAACGTCCAATTAGGTGATACGAAGCCCGCTCTCGCAGGCTCTCGCGCTGATTCAACTCGTCGATCACAGACCATACTTCTTCACCGCTTTCCATTTTTCGAATCCCAATCGCGGAAACGTCAGAACGCGGCTTGAGCACATAAGGCGGCGGAACACGGTTCAGGTATTCCTTGATCTCGTCGGTGTTGATAGCCGGCACAAAATCGGGGACGTTGATGCCCGCGGCGCGCGCCTTGACACTCATTGCCAGCTTGTCGCGAAAGGTTTTGGCGGTGCTGCTGCCCATGCCGGGCAGGCACAGATGCTCGCGCGCCAGCGCGGCAATGATGACATCAAACTCCTCCAACGCCACGATCCGATCCACCTTTCGGGTCTTTGCAATGTGGCTAACCAGATCAAAGAAGAGCTCAATCGGCGCATCGTTAGGGACAGCAAATATTTCGTCAATGACCTCACGCGGCCACTCTTCGTGCAGCATTTTCTCTTTAGTGATCAGAATGACCTGGCAGCCCCGCGCCTGGCATTCGCGCATGAAGTCTCCGCCTTTGAAAAAAGTGGCGAAGCAGATGATGTTGCGTGGTTTCGATTCCGTCGCTGACATTTGTATCCAACCCAGCACAGACTGAGGTCTGTGCCACCGAGGTTGCGTCAATATAACAACTTTACTGGCATTTGGTCAGCAATCGTGTACACTGGCCGCTCTTTTGGAGTGCGTGAGAGCGCAGGCATCCGTGCCTGCCGTTCCCCGGCATCCTTGCCGGGTTCCGCTTTTTACCCGAATCTGAAATCTGAGATCTCAAAATCTAGAATGATCTTTCGCGGACCATATCCGGACGTTTCGATTCCTGAAGTTTCAATCACCGACTTCATCTTTCAAAGGACGGGTGAATTCAAGGACAAGCCGGCGCTAATCGATGGGCCGAGCGGCCGCACTCTGACCTATGGCCAATTCGAAGACGCAGTACGCCGCACGGCGGCGAGTTTGCATAAAAAAGGATTTCGCAAAGGCGATGTCTTCGGAATCTTCAGCACGAACTGCCCCGAGTACGGCGTCGCATTTCACGCCGTAGCTATGCTCGGCGGGATTAGTACGCTGGTAAATCCGCTTTATACCGCCGAAGAGGCTGCATTCCAATTGAACAACGCCGAGGCCAGGTTTCTCGTCACCTCGCCGCAGTTTGTTGACAAGGCGCGCGAGGCGGCGGAGCAGTCAAAGGTTGAAGAGCTTTTCGTCTTTGGTCAGGAGGAAAACGCCACATCTTTCGATTCGCTCTTGCAAAGCGACGGTAATGTTCCGCGTGTTGAGATCAGTCCGCGGGCAGACCTGGTCGCGCTGCCGTATTCCAGCGGTACTACTGGACTGCCCAAAGGCGTCATGCTCACGCACTACAACCTGGTGGCGAACATGAGGCAGATGGATGGGTTGGAGTATTTTACCAGCGACGACACGCTGCTTTGCGTCTTGCCGCTATTTCATATCTATGGTCTGGTCGTTGTGCTCAACATGGGACTGCACATGGGCGCCACGATTGTAATGATGCCGCGCTTTGACCTTGAGCAATTCCTCGGGTTGATTCAAAAGTATCGCGTCACGTTGTCGCACATCGTGCCGCCGATCGTGCTCCAGTTGGCACAGAATCCACTCATCGATAAATATGATCTATCGAGTTTGAAAATGGTCTTTTCAGGGGCGGCGCCTTTGAGTGTTGATCTGTCTCGGCAGTGCATGGAGCGCGTGGGTTGTGGCATTCGACAGGGCTATGGCATGACCGAAACCAGTCCGGTAACGCACAGCAGTCCGCCCCATCCGGACGACATGAAGCTGGGCGCGGTGGGCCCGGCAGCGCCGAACACGGAATGCAAACTGGTGGATCCGGCGAGCGGTCTGGAGCTGGGCCCAAATCAGGAAGGCGAGCTATGGGTGCGTGGACCGCAGCTCATGATCGGCTATTTGAATAATTTGGAAGCGACCGCGCGCACCATCGATGACGAAGGGTGGCTGCATACCGGAGACATCGGATACGCGGATGAGGACGGCCATTTTTTTATCGTCGATCGCATGAAAGAGTTGATCAAGTATAAAGGCTTCCAGGTAGCTCCGGCCGAACTGGAGGCTGTTCTGCTTTCGCATCCGGCCATTGCCGACGCAGCCGTGATTCCCTGCGCTGATGCTGAGGCCGGGGAAGTGCCCAAGGCCTTCGTGGTGTTGAACGGCGAAGCGTCGGCCGAAGAAATCATGGACTTTGTGGCCGAACGCCTGGCGCCGCACAAGAAAATTCGTTTCGTGGAGTTTATTGAGCAGATTCCCAAGTCTGCCTCCGGTAAGATCCTGCGGCGCGTGCTGGTTGAGAAGGAACGCGCGCAGGCGGCGTCGGAGAAGCATTAGTTGATTTGTTTAGAGTCGGGCTATTGCCCGACCAAGCGGCCGGTAGGCCGCTTCTAAACCTGACCATAGAGGTTGATTAGATGACTGAACAAGTTGCACCTGACAAGATCTCACGCGCAGTGCGCGCGTATTTCCTGGCCATTCGAGCGATGGACGCCGATGCTTTCGCCAACACTTTTGCCGAGGACGGCACCACCTGCGATCCAATGGGCACGCCGCCGATTAGCGGCCGTCCCGCGATTCGCGAGTTCCTGCAATCGATATGCAAAAACTTTAAGAGCGTTGGCCTGACCGAAGACTCGGTGTTTGTCGCCGGGAATGGCGCGGCGGTGAAGTGGATCGGATCGGGCACCAGCGCCAACGGCAAAGAGGTCAGGTTCGAAGGCATCGACGTCTTTGAAATAGATCAGGACGGCAAGATTCAAAACCTCTGGGCGTATTGGAACCCGGCCGAGATGATCGCGCAGTTGTAAATGAGGTCATTACCGGGAGCGGTAGCGACCGGGTTTGTTCCTGCCATCTCAAATCGGTATCGAACGTAGAGACCCGGTCGCTACCGCTCCCGGTACTGACTTCTTGGCCAAGCCGGCTCCAGACAAACCAGACATAGCGTACCATCGGGTAGTTAGTTCTTGACGCTACTTGCTTACCAGTCTAATCTCGGCCTTTTAGCAAACATCACCGAAGGCTTCTTTAATGTCACCAGTCATAACCGCCGCGCCCGCTTGGACCATTCCGGGATTTCTTGAAGCCCGCGACAACAATCATCTCTTCATTAACGGCGCCGATGCCACCGCTTTGTCTTACAAATATGGCACGCCTCTGTTCGTATTTTCCGAGCAACGCATTCAAGGCAACATCGCGCGCCTGCAAGCGGCAGCGAAGCAGGTCGATCGACCGATCAAGTTTTGCTATGCGTCAAAAGCGAACTCAAACATGTCGGTGCTGAAGGTCGTGCGCGACGCGGGCATCGACATCGAAGTTAATAGCGGCGGCGAGCTCTACAAGGCGCTGCGGGTCGGGTTTCGGCCTGACCAGATTATCTTTAACGGCACCAGCAAGACTGATGCAGAGCTTGATGAAGCGGTGCGAGCGGGTATTTATTCAATCAACGTCGATTCGATTTACGAGATCGAGCTGGTAGAAGAGGCCGTGCGCCGCGCCCGCGCAGAGCTGAACGCCGGACTGCCACCGGCGCGAATCGCTTTGCGTCTCGTGCCTGAGATTGGGACGCGTTCACATCTCGGTCTGCAGACCGCCCTGTTGACTTCAAAGTTCGGCATCTCTTCATCGGAAGTCCTCGAAGCATTTCGGCGCGGGTTGCGGCATCCCGAACTCATACACGTTTGCGGCATACACATCCACGTCGGTTCGCAGACACCCGACGTCGAGCCTTTTGCCGAAGCTTTCAAGAGCATGTGGAACCACTTGATGACGATTCATCGTGAGACTGGTCTGACGCTCGAACACATCAATCTAGGCGGCGGGATTCCGGTGAACTACCTGCGCGACCGGTCCCAGGCTGACGATCTGCCCGAGCACGAACGCGACATGCTGGGCGCTGATCTCGAACCGGCGGCGGTCTTGACTGAAGCCTTGCGCGTCGCCCGCGAATCCGCGCGCGATGCGGAAGCCGAGCACCTGCTCGAAGGGGTGACCATCCTGCTCGAACCTGGTCGCAGTGTCATTGCTGATGCCGGCGTGCTGCTCACGACCGTGCGCAATATCAAGCGCCGGCCGGAAACAAACGATGTCTGGTTGTTGACGGATGCGGGCTATAACCTGCTGCTGTCGATGAACAATTACAAGTGGTACTACCATCTGATCTCCGCGTCCAGAGCGTGCGAATCGTTCGACACTGAATACAAAGTCGCGGGTCCGTTGTGCGATTCGGGCGACGTGTACTTCGATATCGAACGCCACGGCCGCTTGCCCGACTATCGCCGGCTGCCGTCAGAGGTAAAGCCAGGCGAGGTCCTGGCGCTGTTGAACTCCGGGGCATATTCACTGGCGCAAATGTTTCCCTACAATGGCAGGCCACTGCCTGCGGCGGTGATGATTCGCGAAGGCGGATCGGCGGACTTAATCAGGACGAGAGATACATACGAAGATCTTCTGGCGAATGATGTTTGGTGAGAACGTGACGCTTGGCAGAACAGCAGGAACACGAGAGGTTACCAAACGGAGTCAGTACCGGGAGCGGAAGCGACCGGGTCGGCTACACTCTTAGAAGTGGATTGAGGACACCCGGTCGCTACCGCTCCTGGTACTGACTCCATTTCGCCGTCGCTCATTCTTCTACGGAGTACTTTGCAACTCCTTGAAACCTGAAACTCAAAAACACGACGCTGGCCAACTGGTTCGCGGGCTGACGCTCGTCGCGGCGATGTCAGTGGTGGTCGGCAATGTCATCGGCACAGGCGTTTTTCTTAAGGCCCGCGTGATGACCTGCAACGTCGGCACGCCCGGCAAAGTGCTCGCGGTTTATGTTATCGCGGGATTGCTTTCGCTGGCCGGGGCTCTCAGCTATGCCGAGCTGGCCGCAATGATGCCGCGCGCGGGTGGCGAGTATGTGTTCATGCGCGAGGCCTATGGCCGGGCGTCGGGATTTCTTTTCGGCTGGATGTCGTTCTTCATCGGCAAAGCCGGATCGCAGGCAGCGCTCGGTGTGCAATTCGCTCTGTTCCTCAACACGATGCTGAAAAAGAGATTGGACGGCGAGTTCTTCTCGGCGAACGTTTTTGGCCATCCGATCCCGTTCGGCAAAATCCAGGTTGTCGCCCTGGCTTCAATCCTGATCGTAACCGGAATCAATTGCCTGGCAGTTAAGGTTAGCGGCGGGGTCGCATCCGTGCTGTCCGGGATCAAGATAGCGCTCGTGTTAGTGGTAGGTGTCGGCGCGTTTCTTTTGGCCCGCGATGCCGACTGGTCGCATCTCTGGATGGCGAACGTGGGCGGTGCTTGTGAAGGAGTGTCGGCGGCGGCACGAGTGGGCTTTGGCGGGTTTATCGCGGCGATGCTCGGTGCGTTGTGGGCTTACGACGGTTGGAACAACGTCACTTTGGTGGCCGGAGAAGTGCAAAACCCGCATCGCAATCTGCCGCGCGCGCTGATTGGCGGCATGCTGCTGATCATGGCACTTTATCTGTTTGTGAATCTCTCATATTTCTACGTGCTTACGCCGACTGAAATCGCCAGCGTCTCGACGACGTCGAATGTGGCAACCGAAGTTGCGCAAAGATTTCTCGGGACGACCGGAATTACTCTGGTCGCCGCGGCACTGCTCTCATCGAGTTTCGGCACCTTGCATACTTCAATTCTGACCGGGGCTCGCGTTCCTTACGCGATGGCGCGCGATGGTTTGTTTCCGCGCAGTCTTTCTAAGGTTTCGCCGCGCACGCGCGTGCCCACCGGGGCTTTGATAGTCCAGGCTATCTGGGCGTGCATCCTGGTGATCGCTTTTTCGTCGTCGTTCGACATTCTGACTGACTACGCGATCTTTGGTTTGTGGATCTTCTACGGGTTAGTAACTGCGGCGGTCTTTATCCTGCGCCGGAAGATGCCCGACCTCGAGCGGCCTTATCGTGCGTGGGGATATCCGGTCGTGCCGATCTTTTTCCTGCTGGCGACCGCGCTGATCCTTGGGATGACCTTATGGGGCGTGCGAGATGATTTCGCGAATGGGGTTGGATTAATGGTTCACGGTCATCTGCTGACTGGGTTCGCCGTGTTGGCGCGCAATCCGCCTTTGGCCGGCATTGGTTTGATCGCGCTGGGTCTGCCGGTTTATTGGATCTGGATGCGTGTGAAAGACGGGGCAGTAGCCCGACCGTAAGGGAGGACGCAAACATGCGATGAAGACGCCCTCCCTGACGGTCGGGCTACTGCCCCGAGTTTCCTCGCTTCTCCGGCCGTTTAGATATCAAAGCAACTGACTCGGACCAAACCGCTATGAATGGATTGAAAATCTTTCTCCCTATCCCAGCGCTACTTTTTCTTTTAGTTTCTGCGCAAGGTCAGACGCGTTGGCAAACCGAATCCGGCGGGCCTGGCAAGGTTGCGCATGCCGAAAATCTGCAGGCACTCGTCAACAATGCGGCACGCACGACTCTCGCCAAATTCGCGGACAAAAGACTCACCGAAGATCAGCTCTCGATAACCTTAATTGATCTGCGCAATCCGCAGCACCCGGTGGCGAGCTGGCGCGGGAATGAACGGGTGTATCCGGCCAGTGTCGTAAAGCTTTTCTATTTAGTTGCTGTGCATCGCTGGCTGGAGGATAAGAAAATCCAGGAGACAGACGAGCTCAAGCGCGCCGTGCACGACATGATCGTAGATTCGTCGAATGATGCGACTCAGTACGTGCTCGACGTTCTGACGCAAACGACCGGCGGTTACGAATTGCCGGCGAAAGAAATGGCCGGGTGGCAATACAAGCGAAACGCGGTGAACCGATATTACTCGGCGCTTGGCTTCACGAATATTAATGTCAATCAAAAGACGTTTTGCGAAGACGCGTACGGTCGCGAGAAGGTTTCGCGCGGGCCGAACGGCGAGAATCGAAACAAGCTCACCACCGATGCGACCGCGCGCCTGTTGTCAGAGATCGTCACTGGACGCGCAGTGAATCTCACGCACAGCTCGCAGATGATGGAATTGTTGAAGCGTGATTTCTCCGGAACGTCAAAAGACAACGACGATCAGGCGCATGGCTTTACCGGCATAGCATTACAGGGAATGGCTGGCGCTAAGCTGTGGTCGAAGGCCGGCTGGACCAGCACCACCCGGCACGATGCGGCTTACGTCGAGCTGCCAAACGGAGCAAAGTTTGTGCTCGTGACTTTCACCACCGACCATGCGAACGAACGTGAGATTATTCCGACCGTCGCCCGCGTGGTGATGGATGGGATTGGTGCTATGAAGTGATCGGCAGTCAACTATTGCTGGGAGCGCGGACGTCCCGTCCGCACCAGCGAGGCGTAGCCTCGCTGAATTTGAGGGTACCTTGCGGAAAGGCTGAGCCTTTCCGCATATCAGGCGGCAAAGCCGCTTTCCGATGATCGAAGATCTTTCCCGCTATCATCGTCCGATCAGCGCGCTCTTTAAGACTCCTGTCGCTGACTGGGAGGCCTTCCGCCTCACTCAGGATCAAATCGAATTCTTTCACACCGACGGTTATCTCGCCGGCATCCGCCTATTGAACGATGAACAAATCGAAACGCTGCGCGCCGAACTGGCCGGTCTCATTGATCCGAATCATCCGGGCAACAAGCTCTTCTATGAATTCCACAGCAATGAATCCAGGGATCCTTCAAAGGTGCTTTTTCATGCATTGGGCGCGTGGCGCATCGCGCCGGGTTTTCATGACTTGCTCTGGCACTCTGCGTTCGTTGTGCCCGCCTCACAACTCCTCGGTGGCGCGGTGCGCTTCTGGCACGATCAGCTTTTTTGCAAGCCCGCTCATCAAGGCGGCGTCGTGGCCTGGCACCAGGATTATTCCTATTGGACCCGCACCCGACCAATGGCACACCTGTCTTGCTGGATTGGGCTTGACGATTCCACGCCCGAAAACGGCTGCGTCCATTATGTTCCCGGCAGTCACAAGTGGGACTTCCTGCCGATCACCGGTCTGGCGAATGACATGCACGCGATCGAAAGTGTTTTAAGCGAGGAACAGAAATCCCGCTTTCGGCCGGTCCCGATTGAACTGAAGCAGGGCGAATGCTCGTTTCATCATCCGCTGATGATTCATGGTTCTTATGAGAATCGCAGCAACCGTCCCAGGCGTGGCGCCGTCATCAACGTTTTTCGCGATGGCGTTTGCTCGGCTTCAAACGATCCTTTGTTGGCCGGCGTGCCATCAATTCCCGCCGGAGAGAAAATCGACGGGCAGTTCTTTCCGTTGTTGTTTTGACGAGCTTCAGGGAAAGGCTGACCGGGAGCGCGGACATCCTTGTCCGCCAGCGTGTGTTAGCACGCTCCATTCTCACGCTAATCCTTAAACAGGCATTCTTCGCGCTGCGCGCTCAGTGCGGACTCGATGTCCGCGCTCCGGCTACGAAATCACACGAAACCGCACGAAATACTGGTTTGGTTCGAAGTTATTTCGTGTGAGTTCGTGGATCGGTGTCTCATCGCAATCTCATTACCTGGCCGAGCTCGCTTTTTTAAAGAAGAACCGTGATGCTTCCGCGGAACATCCTGCGCGGATTGAGGTCTAACTCATCAAAGAGGAGGACCGCCGTCATGACCGCTGCGAATTCGTTCGGACAGCACGCCGAGGCATCTGCCAATTACGCAAAGCCCCACATCAATGTCACGCCGCTGATCGACGTATTGCTCGTGGTGTTGATCATTTTCATGGTTGTCTCGCCGATGAAGCCGGCACGATTTCTGATCAAGGTTCCGTCGCAGCCGGATCACAACGTGCCTGTTGAAGCTCATATTCACACCCTGGTCGTAACAATTAAATTGGATCGGTCTCTGATGCTGAACGGTCTTACGGATATGGGTTCTGTGAACGACACCAGCAAGCTCAGCGCCATGCTGGTCGACTTATTTCAACAGCGGTTGAAGAACCATGCGTACAGTGATCAGCTCCGCGATCGAATCGACCTTCCGGAAGAGATGCGAATAGAAAAGACTATATTCATCAAGGCGCCGCGCTCGCTTCCGTACGCCGACGTGGTACGCGTGCTCGATGGTATTAAAGGCGCGGGCGCAACCCCGGTGGGTTTGCAGATCGACGATCTGAATTAGTGGTGACCGGAGCGAGGTCTAATCAATAACCGCAAAGGACGCGGAGGTCTTGCGCAGAGGATCGCGGAGGGAGGGTCTTTCTTCTGCGTACCTCCGCGATCGCTTCTGTGCCCGCTGCGGTGAAGTATTCTGCAAATCAGCAAGTAGGCTCTAAACGCGAACCGCCCGATTCATTTCTTTCTCGCCAAATATCCGCGCCTCTGCTATTCTGTGTGTCATCTATAAGACAGGATTGCAAGCATGCGCTATATCGAAAATCCGCCGAACCCCTGGCTGACCCACTCTGTCGAGTGGATTGGCGAGCCGCCCACCGCGAAGATCGAAGTATTTGAAGAGACCGAGACGCGCTCGATCATCAGCAGTAACGACAGTCCGGATGTGGCTTTCGATCATTCGATCAATTGCTATCGCGGCTGCCCCCATGGCTGTACTTATTGTTTCAGCCGGCCCACGCATGAATATCTCGGCTATGGTGCAGGCACGGACTTTGAACGAAAGATCATCGCCAAAGTGAACGCGCCGGAGCTGCTGCGCAAGGAATTGATGAAGCCTTCGTGGAAAGGCGACGAGATCGTCTTTTCGTTTACCTCAGACCCATACATCCCGCTGGAAGCGAATTACAAGCTGACG
>DATNNY010000630.1:0-4033 GCA_035601635.1 Pyrinomonadaceae bacterium | reverse complement strand
GGTTCGCAACGCCAGCCGTTCCGGCAGCGATTTGGATCTCGGCAATCTGCGCGAATTGGTGGTTGCTCTGGAGGGCGTCACAGTCGTCATGCGACTCTTCAACAAAGATTATTTCGTAGTGCTGGCCTTGCAGCCGGATGGCAATCTCGGCCGCGGCCGTTATGAGCTGAGAAAAGCCGAGCTGGTGCTGGCGAAAGAATTCGCGGTGTAGATGGAGCGCGGACATCCTGTCCGCACTGAGCGCGAAGCGCGAAAAAATTAGTTACTTCTATTGCGGCTCCTGATGATGGGAGCCTTTTTGTTTTACCCAAGTTTGCCAGGAATCGGTTCGACTCTGAGGGAGAGCCTGCGATATTTCAAAGCGCGACCGCGACTCTAGAATTTATAAGAAGCAGGATGGGTTCAATCGGCGCGAATTACCGAACTGCAAAACGGACAAGTTACGCTTACGTCGCTATAGGTAAAGGGAAGTGTCCCGCCGCATTGCGGACAGGCTGTGGGGAACCTCGTATGCTTCGTCTCGAACCTGGGCTTGATCTTGTGCTTTACCAATTCCGCATTAATCTCATTGGCAAATATTTCCGCAGCCGGCGTGTATCCCGCCCCGTAGAGCTCTCCTACCATTTTGCAGACATCATCCATGGTGTCGTCATACTCTATGATCCAGTCCGAAGCGCTTACGACCTTCAGGGCGTTGCGCGCATTTCGTAGTGCGTTTTCCGGGTTGTCGGCTTTGAGCCAGTACTTAAACGCGTCGTGGCAATCGCCTTCATAGATCAATTCGTTGTACTGCAGGGATTCCTTAGCCAGCCGCTCGTACACCTCTGCAGCCGCGCCGAAGTTGCCCGTGCTGCGATAATCTCGGGCTTCGTCCCACGCTTTGCTGCGGCGCCGGTTTCGTCTGAACTCGGTAAAGAAACCCATCGGGATCGAAAAAGGCGATTAATTACTTCGACGCATGTCTTGTCAATGCTGACATTTATGATTCGAGCTAATGATACTGAAGAGCAAACGGCGTGAAGAGGTTGTCGTAGGTTAAGTGCATTTTCACCCCGCTCCCGGCGGCATCTTCACGCTGGGCATGCCGCGCAGAATAATTCTTTGGCGGCGCGCGACGCGCTTGGGATTGACCTGAGGATTGAAGACTGTGCGCGGGTTGGGAATCATCGCTGAGAGAAACGCACCTTCGCGGGCATTTAGGTTCGCGGCGGGCTTGTGAAAATAGTATTGCGACGCTGCTTCAGCGCCGTAGATGCCATCGCCCCACTCAATCACGTTTAGATAGAGCTCCAAAATGCGTTTCTTCGAAAGATTGCGCTCCATGAAATAAGTGATGATGGCTTCCTGGCCCTTGCGCATGAACGAACGCTCGCTCGAGAGGTAAAGGTTCTTTGCCAGTTGCTGCGAGATAGTCGAGGCGCCGCGCTTGAAGTCAGGCATGTTCGGCAGCCAAGAGTCGTTTTCGCCCTCCTGCTTCGCTTCCTTCTCGGCTTCTTTCTGAGCTTGATCATAAGCGCGTTGAATCGCTTCATAATCAAAACCGTGATGTGTGGCAAAGTTCGTATCTTCGCCGGCCAGGACTGCTCGCTGAAGCTGCGGAGATATTTTTTCGAGCGGCATCCAGATCTGTACTCGCTTTGGCTGCTCGCCGTTATTTTGAGCTTCGCGCACGCGCGCTTCAATCATTGAAGTCGTGGCTGGGTTCTGACCGGCCAGACCAGATACCCTCGGCAGCGTGGCAGCTTCAAAAGTGAGTCCGCCCAGGACGATGCCGCTAATCGCATAAATCGTATATCTGAGTCCGCGCCACATGATTGGATGTTAGGGTTTCAGCCCTCAAGTCTCAAGTTAGATTCGCAGATTACGCAGATTCCACAGATTTTCATGAGAGATGGCGGGTGAATTTTATCTATGAAATCTGCGTAATCTGTGAACGTATTGAAAGATTGGTAGTGTTCGTCCTTTCCTTATTCATTGGCGAGCTTGACCCGTTTTCAATATTTCATCGGGCCAAAGCAAAGGAGATGAGGGAAAGTTATGATTGTACGTGTCCCGGCGGCATTCTTGACGTTTCTGGTTTCACTGATCTGGGCGGGCCCGCTGTGTGCGCAACAACGAACGCCACCGGTGTTACGCTCAGGCGGCACCTATTCCAGTAATCAGGCAGATTCGCAGAAGGACAAAAACAGCGGTTCAACTGATGTCGACGAAGGTAGCGTCGTTCGCGTCAGCACCAGTTTGATCACGGTTCCGGCCGTCGTCATGGACCGCAACGGGCGATACATCGCTAATCTGCGAAAAGAAGACTTTCACATTTACGAAGATGGAGTCGAACAGAACGTGGCCTATTTCGCTTCGGTCGAAAGACCATTTACGGTCGCGTTGATGTTGGATGTGAGCGGCTCGACGCAATCACAACTTTCCCAAATCCGAGAAGCCGCGAATACTTTTGTCAGCCGCCTGCGCGCCAATGATCGCATGATGGCGATAACCTTCGATGGACAAATTCATGTCCTGACGGAAGCCGAAGACGTGAGTGCGATTCGCAGATCAAAGCTTCACATTCCGGCAGTCACCGACGGTACCGTGCTCTACGATGCCGTTGATTTTGCTTTGAAACAGATGGCCCAGATTCCCGGACGAAAAGCGATCGTGCTGATGACCGACGGAGTGGATCAAAACAGCGCCGCGACCCTCAAGAAGACTATGGATGGCATAGCCGAACAGGACGTTCTGGTTTACACCGTGCAATACAACACGCTGCCCCAACTGCCGCAAAGACTCAGTGTAATCAAGAATGAAAAAGCACGGCGCAAGGTTCAGGAGAGACTGATGAAAGGTTATGCGGTAAGCGAGCCCTACCTGCGCGGACTGGCAGAGAAAACCGGCGGTCGCTTCTATCGCGCCGACGATCTCAGCGATGTTGGTCCAGCCTTTGAAGCGATCACCTCAGAGCTCGGAGTGCAGTACAGTCTCGGATACTATCCCAAACAAAAGTCAGGCGCAGGCGCCGAACGCGGGATCAAGGTCCGTGTGCGCTATCCCAACCTGGTGGTGCGCGCCCGCGACAGCTACACGACTAGTCCGGCCATCGCGAGAAGCGGTGGCAACTAGTTTAGATCAGGTAGCCGATCGATGAGGCGCCGTCGCGCCAATGGTTGTTAATAGCGACGCCTTCGGTAGTAAACGCGACGGTAGCGCGGGCGATAATAGCGACGGCGAACCACGTATCGCCTGCGGTAGCGACGGCGATAATAGCGCCTGCGATATTGCGGGATGGCGGGTTCAGGGAAAGAAGTTGCAGCTAATGTATTGGCGCCGGTTCGGCCTTCCAGGTTGTGCGCGCCGGCGAAAACCGGGATACCCGCCATCAAAGCAGCGAGCATTATTGTTATCAAAGCTCGTTTCATCCAGGTGTCCTCCCAATTGTTCACAATGTGAATCGATCCTATGACATGTGACTGATAAATTCAAAGACCCGGTTGCATCATCTCCTTCGTTGTCGCGGGTCCAAATATTCACGCAAGCCATCACCGATAAAATTAAACGCCAACACCGTGAGCGCAATCGCGAGGCCCGGAAAGATTAACGCGTGCGGCGCCGCCTGCAGGGTTGAGAGATCGCGAGCTTCTTCGATCATCACGCCCCAGGAGGGGGCCGGCGGCGGTACGCCGAGACCCAGGAATGAAAGGGAAGCTTCTGATAAAACGGCACCGGCCATTCCCAAACTTGCTTGCACTATTAGAGGTTGAATCGCATTGGGCAGAATGTGTACAAAGAGAATCCGAAAATCACTCGCGCCCAGCGCGCGTGCGGCCTGAACGAAATCATACTCGCGCACTTTCAAAACCTGTGCGCGAATCAGCCGTGCATAGCCGACCCAGCCAATTATGCAAAGCGCGAAGATTAACTTGTTGAGACCTGCCCCCAGGAAAGCCACCAGCGCAATCGCCAACAGCAATCCGGGAAATGCGAGGAACACGTTGAAGAGATAGCCGGAGAGAAAACGATCAATCCAACCGCTGTAGTAACC
>DATNNY010000629.1:0-2649 GCA_035601635.1 Pyrinomonadaceae bacterium | reverse complement strand
ATCAGTCTTGAGTCTTTGAAGACTTGTTTCAACTGAACGAACCATACTCTTACGATGGTTGCCGCCGCCATTAGGGTCGCCAGGATGAGTATTCATTGTGTATTTGGTAGAAAGAACGATTTGCTGGCGTTTCTCTCCAAGAAATTCTCCCAGCATCTTTTCGGATGAACCATTCGTGTAGAAGTTTGCCGTATCCACAAAATTTCCGCCGTTATCGATTTAAAGGTCGAGCATCTTGCGGGCTTCGTTAATTTCAATTCCCCAGCCCCACTCCGTGCCAAAGCTCATTGCGCCGAGAGCTAATTCAGAAACGCGCAGACCGCTTTTACCAAGCAAGTAATATTTCATCATTTGGCTCTCAGTAATTTAAGTTTGTTTCCATGCCTGCATGTATGTACCCGCTTGTCATACTCTGTCTAGTCTGTAAAGTACAGCCGGACAAACTAGACATTTATTGCCATACGCGTCAACCTTAAGAATATGGATGGGAACGAATCGGCAAGGCAGACACACGTTCTTGAGATAGCTCTGACTGTCTTTGTTCGGCACGGCTTTCGAAAAACATCCATCGAGGATATCGCGAAAGCGGCGGGCATTTCACGTCAGGGGATTTATCTTCATTTCAAAAATAAAGATGAGATCTTTAGCGCTTCGATTCAAAAACGCCTAGACGATGGCCTGCAAGCCGCAAATAGGATATTGGATGATGACCGCCTAACGCTTGAAGAAAAACTACTTAAAGCGTTGGATGAGTGGTTTGGTCGGCACGTCGGACTCCTTGATCCTGAGGCGTCTGATCTTCTGGCTCAATCTGAGCGCGTTCTCGGCGACGCTGTTGGAAAAAGTCGCTCTTCGTTTCAAAAGAAACTCGAGAAAGTCATTCTGGCGCGGTCTGCGAGGAAGACAAAGGGCGCTGATAAACGTGCTGCGACCATTGCCGACATGCTTTGCGCATGTGGAATGACTTGGAAACATAGTTTCTCTTCGCGGCAAGAATTCTTAAAGAAGATGTGCGACGCAATCCACTTGTGCTGTCGAGATCTATGAGATTAGAAGATCCTTCTTCACTTGACTCTCTTGAGTCGCGGTTTTCCATCGACTTCCAGCAAATCGTAATTGACTTTGTTATTATTTTTGTAATTACGAAGCGAGTTCAGGCGTCATACCGAGAGCCAACTGTAAACCGTGGAAACGAGTATGGGAGAAGCCGATGGACAGGGGCTAAGTTCCAAAAAGAGCATATCAAAGGCCGAATTTAATAACCTAGGGTTAAAACCTATGAACATCGTTCGTGAATTGGGGCAATCTTGAACCCTCTCGACTTCCCCTACAAAGAGAAGCACGTCGTTATTAAGCCGTACAAAGAGCTGACCGACCACTTCAATCTCTATATTGACGGTAAGTTTTGCGGGACTCGCGTCCACCACCTCGATCCGATACAGGACGCGAAGAATTACATCGATTGGGGAATGCCCTGATTCGTTCGGCCTCTCAAGCGGTGTCGACCCGCTAAACCGAGGTAATCGGGCACCACCGGAACGAACTTGAACTACGGGTGCGGAGATTTAGGCAGCCGGATACCCCATGTGACTGTTCATAAGAGTCTCGTATGCTCAATCGACTGCGGAATTCGATCCTCATTACGCCTGCTATTTGAAGTCCGATCCGGCAAAGGAACTGATTGCCATTGGCGATAGCGCATCGGGAACACTAGCCGATGCAGCGCACAAACCGGCAGGACAAAATCAGGCTTTGAACTTCGCAAGATCAGCAAGGAGGAATACGATCAGCTCAAATCCACTTGCTGTGCGCTCTTATCATCCCGCCATCCGAGAAACGTCGTCTGCCGTAATTGCTCGTCTTCCGTCCATTCCGCGAACGCCACTTCGCACACCAGCCTTGGCTGAACTCACTGAATTTTCTCTGGGATTTTGGCGTCTTTTCGACCTGCGATTTATCGGGCGGGCGGCTGCTCGTAATTCGACTCCCACCGACAAATCAGCGGACCGTTCGAAGTGAAGATGATTGAAACTTCTCGACCTGAGGAAACATCTTGGAAGGCGGAACTATCAATCAGGCCGGAAAGAAAAACTCGAACAGTGCGCAAGAAGCTGTGAGCACTGCGACTTCGGCGATATCCATCATCTAAGATGACGAAGGGTGCGGCCCGGCAAGGCAGGATGGTATCCGACCTAAATGCCGACACACAAATTGGAGTTGGAGGATGGATCGAAATAGTTTTCATAAGTTTGGTGAGGGCACGCGCCAATTGAGGAAGCAGCCGTCGTGCCACTGGGGATAAGTTGATATAAGTGCTTGTTGTGTAGAATCTTAGCACAGAGATCACAGAATTTAGCTGTGCTCACCTATCCCGAAAATGGAGCCATGTTTCCCAATGCCACTCGCTTCATTGAGTTGCTTAATTGGTTGTTCCGTCGTGTCGCCGGCCTGCCGCGGTCGTGGCCATGGGGTAGGAAAGGCCAAGACAGACGGCGACAAGTAAGCTCCGAGTACGGGTGGGATTCATAGTAGTCGGTTTCTTCAAGCTTGATTGCTGATGATTTGGGAAAGTCGTTTCTCATGCGGCTCGTTCCACCAGCTCCTGGAGGACGGTCTGCAATTCAACCTTTCCTTTGATAATGCTGGCCT
>DATNNY010000628.1:0-13148 GCA_035601635.1 Pyrinomonadaceae bacterium | reverse complement strand
GATGGTTCGACCGACGGCAGTCTGAATGTGCTGCGCGAAATCGCGGCCAGGGATCATCGTGTGCGCGTGATTGCGTTGCGACGAAACTATGGGCAGACGCCCGCGATGGCGGCTGGTATTGACGCTGCGCGTGGCGAGGTCCTAATTCCGATGGACGCCGACCTGCAAAACGATCCGGCTGATATCGCCCGGCTGCTGGATAAGATTGATGAAGGCTACGACGTTGTGTCAGGGTGGCGAAAGAACCGCCAGGATAAACTCTTTACACGCAAGATTCCTTCGATGATCGCGAACCGGATGATCTCCTGGATTGGTGGCGTGCCTCTGCATGACTATGGATGCTCGCTGAAGGCTTACCGGCGCGACTCTCTGGCCGATGTTCATCTTTACGGAGAGATGCACCGCTTCATTCCCATCTATGCGTCCTGGTCCGGCGCGCGAGTGACGGAAATCCCGGTCGAGCATCACGCGCGCACCATGGGGCAATCGAAATACGGTCTTTCGCGCACGATCAAAGTGATCTTTGATCTGATGACGATAAAGTTCATGGCCTCTTATCAGACTAAGCCGCTCTATGTTTTTGGTTGGGCCGGCTTGTTAACGTTCTTCGTTTCGTTGTTCTGCGCGGTGCTCGCCTTCGTGATGAAATATGCGAGTTGGCCGCATCATGCTGACTTCGTCCAGACACCGTTGCCAGTGCTGACAACGGTCATGCTGGTGCTCGGCGTGCAGTTTTTTCTAATGGGTTTGCTGGCCGAGATGCAGGTCCGCACCTATCACGAATCGCAGGCGAAGTCGGTCTACGCGGTGCGGGAAAGAATCGGATTCGAACGGAAGAGCCCTGAATGAGAGAGTCAATAACGATGTGGTCTGATGAGGCGCTAATTGCGAGAGTTTTGCCCACGGCAATTTTTGTCTTGCTTATGGCGACGGTGGTCATTGGTGTGCAAGAAAGTAAAGATAAGATGACACCTCTCGATAAAGCGCTACAGGCCGCGCAGTCCGACAGGTCAAGGACCAATGACTTCTATAACCTGTTTTTGGCAACAGACCTTTATGTCCCGACGCATGACGCCTCGAAAGTTGAATCCGGTTCGCGCCGGGCGACGGAAGGCGAGACGTTTTCGCCTGTGATTGTTACTAACAAGGGCACGAACTTCCTGCCGATTTTCGATACGCTCGAACGTCTGCAAGCATGGGCCGCCGGGCATGAGCTCACATATGTTCGTATGCCGGCTCATGCCTTGGTAGGAAGCATTGATAGTCGCCTGCATCTTGCCCTAAATGTTGGCACTGATCATTTCAAGGAATTCGCGACTGAAGAAGTCAAGTGGTTGCAAAACTCCGTGCTGGCTACCGGAACACAGCAAAGTGTGCCGGCCGGCACAGAGGTCTTGGTTGGCACGCCAGCGAAGATACCAAACGGGCTAGAGGGTGCGTTGACTCGCTGCTTGAATAGGAATAAAGAAATCAAGGCCGGATACTTAGGTCAGGTAATATACGCGCGGCAGGGAGAAAAGTCGCATTTGGTCTTAGTGCTTCAAGTTGAGCCGGTTGATGAGGCTGTCTTCGCTGCTATTGCTCACGATGCCGGTGTCACTGCAAGGGGCATACTCGGCGCCGGCGAGTACCTGGATATTATGCGGGATGATGGCCGCGGCATCGCGGCGACGATTGTTCGGCAGGTCAAACCTTTTTACGTGGCTTCAAATTAAGCACGAACCATTATCACTCAATCTTTGCGATAGCACGTTCACCAGTCATCAATC
This sequence comes from Pyrinomonadaceae bacterium, assembly GCA_035601635.1. Classification (GTDB taxonomy): domain Bacteria; phylum Acidobacteriota; class Blastocatellia; order Pyrinomonadales; family Pyrinomonadaceae; genus UBA11740. The sequence goes on along the minus strand of DATNNY010000628.1, from coordinate 11,379 downwards.
TTATGTGTGGCATAACCGGTTGGGCCAATCTTGATCCGCGCACGCCGCCGCCTGAAGGTGGCGAGGAACTCCTGCGCCTGATGTGCGACCGGATGATTCATCGCGGTCCTGACTCGGAGGGCTATCTCCTGGATGATGGCATCGCTTTGGGCATGCGTCGTCTGGCGATTATCGATCTGCTCACCGGGGAGCAGCCGACTTTCAACGAAGATCGGAGTGTCGCCGTGATCCTCAACGGCGAAATCTACAACTACCGCGAGTTGCGCGCTGATCTGGAAGCACGCGGCCATACGTTTCGCAGCGCTTCAGACACCGAAATCCTGCCGCATCTTTACGAAGAATACGGCCGCGAGATGGTCTCTCATCTCAACGGCATGTTCGCTTTCGCGCTTTGGGATGAGCGTCGTCGTCGTTTATTCATTGCGCGCGATCGGTTTGGCGAAAAGCCTTTGTATTGGGGTGTGTTCGATGGCGCCTTGCTGTTTGCATCAGAGCCAAAGGTCCTCTTGGCGCATCCGTCGGTGCGGCCAAACCTGAATCTTAATGCGTTGCGTCAATACCTATCGTTCGATTACGTGCCCGCGCCGTTGTCCATCTATGAAGGCATTAGCAAACTGCCCGCGGCGCATACCCTGACTCTGGAAAACGGCGAGATCGAAATAGAGCGCTACTGGAAGCTGAGCTATCAAACGCAGCAGCCGGTGCCGAGCGTAGCCGACGCCTCCGAACAACTGCGTGAACTGCTGGCTGATTCAGTGCGCATGCGAATGGTTTCCGACGTGCCGCTGGGCATTTTACTTTCCGGCGGGATCGACTCTTCAGTGGTGGCCGCGCTGGCCGTGCGCGCGTCTTCGGAAACCGTCAAAACGTTTTCGATTGCGTTTGCCGAAAGCTCATTCGATGAATCGCAGTACGCTCGCGCGGTAGCCAAATTCCTCGGCACCGATCATCACGAAGAGAGGTTCAGCGCCAGTCTGGCGGCGAACCTGGTAAGCGAAATCGGCGCGTGGATGGACGAGCCGATTAGCGATCCTTCGCTGGTGCCGACGTTTCTGCTGTCCCGTTTCACGCGCAAGCACGTGACCGTGGCGTTGGGCGGTGATGGCGGCGACGAAATCTTCGCCGGCTACCCGATGTATTTTGGTCATCACATGGCGCGCGCTTACAACCGGGTGCCGGAATTCCTGCGCCGTGGCCTGATCGAACCAATCGTGAAGCATTTACCGGTCAAGACCAAGAATCTTTCTTTCGACTATCGCGCGAAAAGATTTATCACCGCGTCGCATTATGACGAAGTCGCCCGTCATCACGTGTGGTTTGGGTCGTTTACGCCCAGCGATCAGGATCTGCTTCTTTCGGAAGAAGTAAGGCGAGCCAGCGAGCCGGACATCTATCGCGACGCGCGCAGACTGTTTGCTGAATGCGACTCGAACAATTTGACTGAATGCATGCAGAGTCTGGATACCCAGCTTTATCTGGCCGAAGACATTCTGACGAAAGTTGATCGCGCCAGCATGGCCGTCAGCCTGGAGGTGCGGGCGCCTTATCTCGATCCGCGGGTAGCGGAATTTGCCGCCGCCCTGCCCTCCCGCTACAAGTTGCACGGGTATACATCGAAATACATCCTCAAGCGCGCGGCCAGAGGATTGGTGCCGCCATTTGTCTGGCGGCGGGGCAAAAAAGGTTTCGGTGTTCCGTTTGCCAAATGGCTTAAAGGTGAGTTGCGACCGCTGGCTCATGACTTGCTGTCCCCTGAACGCCTGCGACGCGGCGGCCTGTTCAATCCCGAGTACGTGGCGCAGCTGCAAGACGAACATGAACGCGGCATCGCCAATCATCGCAAGCTGCTCTGGACGCTCTTGTCATTTGAGTTGTGGCGCGAAAGTTTTGTCGAGACACCACGCCGCATCGAGACGTCAGTAGCGGCCGGGCAGTGATTTGGAGTGCGCCGCCAGAACGCAGCGGCGACGGCGCTTTGGTTCGGAGTAGGGTTTAGGCGGGCCTTATTTCCTGGTCATGAGACCGCCTGAGGGCGGTACTCCAAACGATCCAAAGCGGTGTCGCGCTTCGCTTGCCACCGCACTGCTATGTGAATGTCCAGTCGGGGACCAAACATGATGTTAGCTGCTTTGACCTCAAGAGAGACTGACTGCTATTCGTGGCACGACTCTATGGTACGTCACACTCTCGTGGATACGGCCCGCTCAAAGGCAAAACCATCTGCCTTGGGATCTCTGTCTCCAGAAACGAAGCTGCCAGTCAACTTACGACTGATCGTTCTGTGCGGTGTCGAGTCTTTCCCTGGGGCCGACGGTCTCCGCTACGGTCAAAGGAGCTATCGAACTATCCGGCCGCACAACGTACGGCCGTTGTTCTTTCAAAACTACATAAATCCGATTTGTCAGTTTGCGCGCCACGGCGACGATCGCTTTGCGCGCGGCTACCTTCTTTGGGTGTCGTTGATAAATACGGCGATAGAAGTCGCGCAACTCAGGATCTTTCTTGATGGCGGTCCAGGCGCTCTGAATCAGTTTGTTGCGCAAGCGGCTGTCGCCGGAGCGGGTAATCTCACCGCGATTTTGTTTATCGCCGGTGGAGTGCTCGCTCGAGACTATGCCCAGAAAGCCGGCTATCCGTCGCCCGTTTTTTATCTCCCGGGGATTGCCCAAGCGGGCCACCAGATGCGAGCCTACAATCCAGCCGATGCCCGGCAAACTCAGCAACAGATCGATAGACTGCTGCAGCTCTGGATCATCCAAGCAGTACTGGCGAATCTGTTTGGTTGCCCGGGCCGCTGCCTGAAAATGAAAATGCAAGGTATCGAGCAGGTCGTCGAGTTTGAAGCGCACCGTCTCCGAGCAAGGCAGTGTTTGCAGTTCGCGCATGGCCCGCGCCGTCCACTTCTCATGCTCCTCGGGAAACGCAATCCCTTCGTAGAGCAGCAGCGACTTAATCCGGAGCTTGCTGGAGGTCAGTTGCCGGACGTGCGTGTCTCGCATTTGCACCAGATGGCGCAGGTTGCGATACACGGCGCTCGGCACATGAATACTGTGCAGTTGTCCACCCCGCAAACTCTCCGCCAGTTTGCGGCTGTCGAGTCGATTGGTCTTCACGCGTTCGCCCGGCGCCCGCGGCACTTTCGATGGCGCCACCACCACGCAAGTATAAGCTCGGCGCACAAGCTCGTCGTGCAAACCAAAGCCAGTGGGGCCAGCTTCGTAGGCAAATGCCACCCGTTGGCCGGCAAAATGTTTGCGCACGTAGTTCACCAGCGGCGTGACTTGGTGGGCCATGCGCAACGCACGCTGCGAACCCGCGTGATCAGTGAAAACTACCGACATGCTCTTTTTGTCAACATCGAGTCCCCCAAACACGTCGTAATCGCGGGGGATAAACCCAGGCGCCTGAATCTGTATTGTCATCGTCGTTGCTCCGAGTTGCGGCTGCTAATGCAACCTTATCTTAAACAACCGACCTGACATTCAGCATACGTGTCTCCAAAATGGCGATCGATCTCAAAAGCGCGCACCAGGACCTTTGGCAATGGTGCCGCGAACAGGGTTTTGCCGGCTATGATCCTTATGACGCGCTGAACAGCCGTTGGTTTCAGGCCACACCGCTGCAGCGTTCGCGCTTTGCGCGGCTGGCCTGGACACAGTTCCACAAACGTTCACCAATTAACTTTCGTCCTCTCGTCCGCATTCCGCGGGAAAGAAATGCAAAAGGTGTCGCTCTGTTCGCGCTGGCGGCGTTGGCTGAATATCGCCGCAGTCAAACCAAAGAAGCAGAGGTCGAAGCGCGCGAACTGCTCGACGATCTGATGTGGATGCGTCTCAAAGGTTTCAAAGGGGCGACTTGGGGTTACAACTTTGATTGGCAGTCTCGGTCCTTCTTTGCGCCGCGCGGTACGCCAACGGTCGTGCCTACGGCTTTTGCAGCACGAGCCCTTTGCGAAGCGGCTGAGGTCTTTGCCCCTGAAGAATACCTGCCATTTGCCCGGACCATATGCGACTTCATCCTCAACGACCTCCATCGATCTGAAGAAAGCGAAAGCGAAGTTTGCTTCAGCTATTCTCCACTCGATCAGACACGCGTCTTTAATGCGAGTCTGCTGGCCGGCGAAACGCTGGCTCGGGTTGGCAGACTGGCCGGAGAGCCAAGTTTATGCGATTGGTCGATACGCGCAGGGCGGTATGTCGCGCGCCGTCAGCGGGCGGACGGTTCTTGGGCTTATGGTGGCAATGACCATCAATCATGGGCCGACAGTTTTCATACGGCGTTCGTGCTGGCAAGCCTTTCGCGCATTATTGACGCGGTTGGGTCCGAACCGGGATTCGCAGCGACCGGGGTTTTGGATGAGCTCGATAGCACCTTGCGCCGTGGTTACGAATTTTGGCGGGAGAGGTTTTTCCTGGCCGACGGTTGGCCCAAGTACTATCCCGATCGTCTTTATCCCGCCGATGCGCACTCGGCGGCTTCCGCGATTGTCACGCTGGTAGAGTTGCGCGGGCGAATTCCCGGCACGATGATTCTGGCGGAAAAGATCGCGAATTGGACGCTCGAAAATCTGCGAGATTCGAGCGGCTTCTTCCATTATCAGCGCCGGCGTTTCTATTCGGTGAACATTCCTTACATGCGCTGGTCGCAGGCATGGCTGGCTTATGCGCTGGCGCGGCTTTTGGAAGTGAGGAAAGTTTGAATCAAAAGGCCCCTCATTGCTGGGAACGCGGACGTCCCGTCCGCCCTGAGCGCGATCAGCGAACAGTCTTACGGGATATGGCCTCAAGAAAAATGAGCGTGCTGCGCACGCTGTGCGGACGGGACCTCCGCGCTCCCAGCAGAGAGAAGCCGGCTGGAACCAGGAAGCAAACAACCGGACCGCTTTTCCTTTTGGCTTGATCCCATGCGCATTTGGATCGACTTAGCCAACTCCCCCCACGTGCAGTTCTTTCGTGCGTTGATTCCGGAGTTTGCCGCGCGCGGGCATCAGGTCGAGATCACCGCCCGTGATTTTGCCCAGACGGTTGAACTGGCGCTGAATGCGGGCATGACGCCGCGCGTTATTGGCGGTCATGGCGGCGGATCCATCACCGGCAAGGCAGGTAACTTGATCGGGCGGGCCGGGGCCCTGCGCAAGTGGGCGCGCGATCGTGGTTTTGATTTGGCCCTGAGCCATAACTCTTATGCACAGATCGCGGCAGCGGCGGCGCTCGGAGTGAAGGCCGTAACCTTGATGGATTACGAGCACCAGCCGGCGAACCATCTGGCCTTTCGCCTGGCGTCGCGCGTAATCGTACCCCGAGCGTTTCCCGCGGCAGAGTTGAAGAAGTATGGCGCCTCAACGCGCAAGATAAGACGATATGAGGGTACGAAGGAAGATGTCTATCTCGCAGACTTTGTTCCCGACCCCGAGTTTGCAAAGGTCTTGCTACGGCTCGGCGTCAAGAGTGTTGAGGTGTTGGTCGTCGCTCGACCTCCGGCGCGTGAAGCGCTCTATCACCGTTTTGAAAACAAGCTCTTCGATGAGTTACTGGTGAGTTTGAGTACGCGCAAAGAAGTAAAGATTATTTTGTTACCACGTTCTGTGGCCCAGCGGGCAGACTATGAAACCCGCAAGTGGGCTAATCTCATCATGCCGGATGAGGCTCTGGATGGCGCCAACTTGATTGCCGCCGCCGATTTGGTGATTAGCGCCGGAGGGACGATGAATCGCGAAGCAGCAGCGCTGGGCGTGCCGGCTATTAGCATCTATGCCGGCAAATGGGCGGCGATCGATCAGGAACTGGTGAGCGAGGGACGACTACAAAAATTTGATTCGCGCAAAGAAATCGAATCGTTAGTTGTGGCAAAGAAGCCAGAGGCAAAACCTCGTGATGCGAGATCCGTACGAGCCGAAGTCGTTAAGCTGATTTTGGAATGATCTGCATTGACGAGAGTTCTGTTAGATTACATTACGCTTCTAAAGAAGCGCATAGGAGCTTTTAAGTGACTCGTGAGCTATAGACATTCGACCCCTAACGGGGCCATCGGACCTCCCGACAGCAAGCGCCGAGGGCCGCGATGATTTCTATGAAAGCCGAGCGTACAAAAGAATTCCGGATCGAAGCCCGCGCCGTGCGAGTCCCGGCCCGTGCGCCGCGTTGGGTGGTGCCACTGGTTAAGACGCTCCTGGCCGTCACCGACATCGTATTGGCAACCACGTCGTTTACGCTGGCTTTTTATCTGCGCCATCACGATGCGATATTTCAGCAAACTCCACGGGGTGTCTTAATCTGGAGCCGAGAGTTTGCTCCTTATGCCTTACTACTGCCGCTGGTGATCCCGATCCGTCTGCTCCTGCTTCGCTATTACGATCTATATCGATTGCGTGGAGAATTTTCGTTCGTCGAGGATATGGCGCGGGTCTTCAGGGCGACGGCTATTGGCTCGCTGCTGATCGTGGCGGCCACGTTTATGTATCGCGGCGGAGTTGCCTATCGCGCGTTTTCGTATTCGCGCGCCGTTTTCCTTTTTGATTTTCTGTTGGCGCTGGCAAGCATTGGCGCCGTGCGCATGCTCTTGCGGGGCGTCCAGGTTCTGGTTCGTCGTCGTGGGGTCAATCTGATCCCGACATTGATCGTCGGCCGCGGACCAGAGGCGCTGCTCTGTATTCAGGAGATGCGCGCGCGACCCGAGCTCGGCTATCGCGTGATCGGCATTATCGACAACGAACCCGCGGTTGCGAGAGCGGGTTCGAACTTCGAAGGCATACCGGTGATCGGCAACCTGCACAGTTTGCCGGAAGCTATTCGCGAATCAGGAGCGAACGAAGTAATTATTTCTGATCCGAACGTTCCGGGAGAGGCGCTCTTTGAAGTCATGATTCAAACCGGGCGTCGCCGCGGCGTAGAGTTTCGCATCGCTCCGACGCTTTTGAATTGCCTGCCAAGCAAGACCGAGATCGATCAAGTTGGATCGCTGCCGATGGTCACGCTGTTTCGCTCGCCGCTATCGAATTCTGCGCGCCTGGCCAAGCGCGGTTCTGATCTAATCATCGCGGCGCTGGCGCTGGGAATACTTTCGCCGTTATGGCTCTTGATTGCGTTGCTCATTAAACTGGATTCACGCGGGCCTGTGTTTTACAAGCAGGAGCGGGTCGGGATGGACGGGCGGGTCTTTCTCTTTTACAAGTTTCGCACGATGCGAGCGGGCACAGACGATGCGATACACCGCGAGTTTCAGCGCCGTTACATCGGCGGTCAGCCCGATACGAACCTGGGCGATGACCAGCGGCCGGCTTATAAGCTGCGCAAAGACGATCGCGTGACGCGTCTGGGTCATCTCCTGCGCCGCGCCAGCATCGACGAACTACCGCAGCTTTTTAATGTCCTGCGCGGCGACATGAGCATCGTCGGTCCTCGCCCGCCTATTCCATACGAGGTCGAGAGCTATCAGTTGTGGCATCGAAAGCGGCTCGATATGAAACCGGGCATCACCGGTCTGTGGCAAGTCTCAGGGCGCAACCGTTTGCCGTTTGACGAGATGGTGCGGATGGATTTGTACTACATCGAAAACTGGTCGCTGTTGTTGGACGTAAAGATCATCCTGCAGACGCTGCCGGTGATGTGGCGCGGTGAAGATGTGTACTGAATCTGAAGATCCAATAGCGTCTTACTTTTGGTCTCGTGTTTCTTCTCCCGCTGGGACAAGAACGATCCACGAAGTCACACGAAACCTCACAGACAAAATCACTTTCGCTTCGTGTGGTGTCGTGGATCGTTTACCTGGAGAGAGGCAATCTTCCAGAATAGGACACCCCCGGAACATATCCCTGGAGTAAATCATCATATCGAGTTTGGATATTAAACGTGAAATGCTGCGCCACACCGTAGCAACGCTGGCTTATCGCGGCGCGAAGGCTTTGCGCGGCGCGCCGGATTCATTTGCTTCTTACCAGGCCTCCGAGACTACCCGGACGCCGGCGCAGATTCTGGCGCACATCGGCGACCTTCTGGATTGGGGTCTCTCGATCGCGAAAGGCGCCGAAGCCTGGAACAATTCCGAGCCGTTGGCCTGGAATCAGGAGGTCGCTCGTTTTCACCGGGCACTCGAGAGCTTCGACAACTATCTGGCGTCAGATGCGGATCTCAAGGCTACCTGTGAGCGTCTCTTCCAGGGACCAATTGCGGACGCCCTCGCACACGTCGGACAACTGACTATGCTGCGGCGAATCGCCGGCGCGCCGATCAAGGGTGAGAACTACTCGCGAGCAAAGATCGAAGCCGGGAGCGTCGGAGCAGAACAAGCGGCGCCCAAGGGCGAGTTTGACTGAGTCCCCCAACTTCCCGGGATGCATTGAAAGGAGATTCACATGGGCATTCTGATCATAAGAGCGGTCGTGCTTCTGCTGCTGCCCTTTGCAGTCTTCGCCAGCGGCGCTTATCTCATCGCCAAACTGAGTGATCGCCAATACGTAACCGATCGGCTCGAAAAACTTAAACACGACAAGCAGCCGCTCGGTCTGCGGATCTACGGCTATAATGCGGGAGCAGTCGCCCGTCACTGGGGCGCGCTCGACGACAAAGCTCTGGGACTTGAACAGGGATCCCTGGAAATTGATTTGCTGTTTCCCTTCTTCTACGGAGCGGCTTTCGCCGGCGTCTTGCTTTGCGCGTGGGCGGCTTTGGGAAGACCCCGTGCCGAGAGAACAGCCGTGGGATGACATCTCTGTCGAACTGCCCATGAATCAACACCGCACTGTTTAGTGAATGAAATGGGCGATTGACTAGATGAGAAAGATCAGGCCCAATATACCCATCCCCACGAGACAAAATCAGGAGGATTATCATGAAGACGAATAAGATCGCAGGAGTAATCTTAGGGTTGGCCGTGCTCTGTGGGATTGGTTTGGGCGGCAGCGCCTATGGCCAGCTTCGCCGCAACCGAAACTGGGACGGATACCCGAACTGGGGCGGGTCTTATGATCTGCGCCAGACGGCTTTGAATGCCGGCTACAACGAAGGCTCGAAGGAAGGCCGCAGCGATCGCGATCGAGGCCGGCACTCAGACTACGCGAGCTTCAGTGCCTTTCAGAAAGCCACGAAAGATTACAGTTCCAGGCTCGGCGATCGCGAACTGTATCGGCGCTATTTCCAGCTGGCATTCTCGAGGGGATACGAAACCGAAAACCCTGGTCAGATTCGTAACGATCGCAATGATCGGAATGATCGCAACGACCGCAATGACCGGAACAGCGATCGGGATCGCAACGACAGCAACCGCCAAAGCCGTGGCCGCAATTGGGACCGCTACGGCACCTATGGCGGTTCTTACCAGTTGCGCCAGACTGCCTTGAACGCCGGGTACAATGAAGGCATCAAGCAGGGCCGTAATGATCGCCGGCGCGGACGGCACTCTAACTACCGAGACTTCAGTTCCTATCAGAACGCCACCCAGGATTACAATTCAAGACTCGGTGACCGCGAACTCTACCGCCGCTACTATCGCGAAGGATTCGAGAATGGGTACGAGGATGGTTATAACGGCGGTTAGGATTCGCCGTGCGCTAAATCTCGGCGCGACGAGTAGGGACCAGCGCAATAGACGGGGCAGTAGCCCGACCGTCAGGTAGGGCCTTCCACCCCGTTGAAGTGTTTGCCAGAGCCGCGTAGCGGCAAAATATATCTCGATCCCAGCGGCTTCGCCGCTCGATGTGCGGAAGGGCTATGCCTTTCCGATCCATCTCTTTTCAAAGTGAAGAGGCTGTGCCTCTAAAGTTGCCGGAGGCGCAGCCTCCTCCCAAGCCCGGCCCCTCACGGAAAGGCAGAGCCTTTCCGCACATCAAACGGCAGAGCCGCAAGAGAGCGCATGAAAGATTTCTCGAAACGAAAGGAGCAATTCCTTGCCACAGCTCGAACGGGCACGAGTCGAAGTCCACGTCCCTGACCTGCCCGCACTTCACTACCGCAACTTGCGTTCGCTTGACCTGTTTACTTACCAGATTTGGCGCCGTCCATGTAAGATGCAAACGATGCCTTCATCCTCGAAGTGGACAAAGAGTCAGGTTGATCGCTTAGGTGATCGCCTCCGAAAGGGCGACATCAATGAAGCCGACCTTCGGTTACTCGATAGCTATCGACGCTCGTTTAGTGATGGCTATGAGAATGTAATCGGACAAATACGAGAAAAGCTGAGTCTCGAACCAACCGGTAGGCCCGCTAAATCAACAACTTCAATTATCGACAAGCTTCAGCGTGAAAGCATTCGGCTTAGCCAAATGCAGGACATCGCCGGCTGCAGGATAACAGTAGAAGATATTGCGATACAGGACGATGTTTCCACAAAGCTCAAAGGTCTGTTCGAAGAATCGATCCTCGTTGACCGACGGGAGCAGTCAAGCCACGGTTACCGCGCCGTTCACCTCCTTGTGGAACAATCTGGTAAGCTAGTTGAAGTGCAGGTCCGCACCGTTCTCCAGCATCTCTGGGCCGAAGTTTCAGAAAAGTTATCAGATGTAATTGAGAAGGAAATCAAGTATGGCGGAGGACCGATTGAAATCGCGACAGCACTAGCAGAGTTGTCTGATAAGGTAGAGAAAATTGAATCGAATGAAAGACTCCTTCAGCCTTTGCTAGGTCTCGAGGGTAAGGTTCGAGTACTAATGGACAGTGGTAAAATCTCAGATGAATTGTATCAAGAGGGAATCTCGTTGACTAGTAGGGTTGAAAACATCCGAACGAAGATTGTTGACGAGAGACACGGCGTCATCGAAATAATGAAGACACTAATCGTTGAAATAACGGAGATATGATGTTTGTTTTGATTGAATACAATCGCGGAGAAGGCCGCATCGTAACGATAGACTCCTTCGAAGATTCTGATCGTGAGAAGGCGGAGGAGTCGCGTTTGGAACTCGAATTGAAGCTGAATCTAAGCGGGATCGATAATGAAGTGGTATTGCTCGAAGCGGCCAATGAAGAGGCCGTGCGGCGTACCCACCGGCGCTATTTTGAAAACCTGGCTGAACTAACCTCAGTACCTGTCCATTAGCATTATTCAACCCCCGCCAGCGCCGCCTCCAACAACAAAACCTTCCTAATCCCTTTATACAGCGGTTCGATCTCGCAATTCTCGGCCAGGCTATGGGCGCCTTCGCAGGGACCGGCGCCGGTGGAGATCGAAGAGATGCCTTCGCGCAGCGCGGCGCTGGAATTATTTGATCCGGCGTTGCCAATCGGCGGATCGAAACCCATCACTCGATGCACGGCTTCCGAAATACGCACCAGATATGATTCGCGATGACCGGGAATGAACGCCGCCGGTGAAGCGCCGATGATGTCGGTCTTGACTCTCATGCCCACGCGCGCTGCCTCTTCATTCAAGATAGTTCGAATTTGCTTT
>DATNNY010000627.1:0-14568 GCA_035601635.1 Pyrinomonadaceae bacterium | reverse complement strand
AATCAACTCACAACGCACGAATCGCGACAGCCTTTTCAAATACTCTTCGGCCAGCGCACGCAGATGCTCATCTTTCGTCTTACCCGGCCAAATGAAGCGCAATCGCATAGTGGCTCAGACTTCAGTCTGAGATTTCTTTCTCAGGGACATCACAGACTAAAGTCTGTGCCACTTCAGCCTTCATCCTTCCCTTTTCGCGCCAGGCGCTCGTAAAGATTCTTACGACTGATGCCAAGGATCCGGGCCGCTTCGGTCTTGTTGCCTTTGGTGGCACTCAAAGTCTCGCGAATATATTCGCTCTCAACTTCGGCCAGGCTTGGCCTTCGAGCTTTACGCTCTCGGCGCGCCGCCGCCACCCTCGTACTCTCAGGCAAATCCACGGCTTCGAGCTCCGGGCCCGTGGAAACAATTACCGCGCGCTCAATGATGTTTGCCAACTCACGAACGTTGCCGGGAAAATCATAGGCTCGCAACAACTTCCACGCCGGCGGCGAAAATTGTTTCGCCGACCGTCCGTGCTTCATCGCAAACACCTTCAAAAACTCCCGGGCCAACTGTTCCAGATCTTCGCTCCGCTCGCGTAAAGGCGGCAGTTGAATCTGAACCACGTTCAACCGGTAGAAAAGATCGTCGCGAAAAGCCCGCCGCTCTACCGCGTTCTTGAGGTCGGCATTCGTCAGCGCCACCAGCCGCGCATCAACTTCAATAGTCTTGCGGCCGCCCAGCCGTTCAAACTCGCGATGTTCGATCACGCGCAAGAGTTTAGCCTGGGCCTCCAGCGACAGATGAGCGATTTCATCCAGGACCAGAGTTCCGCGGTGGGCTGCTTCCAGCCGCCCCGGCTTGGCTTCGCTGGCGCCGGTGAATGCGCCCCGTTCATGCCCGAAGAGTTCGGCTTCGAGCAGATCTGCCGGTAGGGTCGCACAATCAATCTTGACCAGCGGCTTTTCGGCGCGGCGTGAACGCGAATGAATGAACCAGGCCAGCGCGTCTTTCCCGGCGCCTGATTCGCCAGTCACCAGTACATTCGCGTCAGTAGTGGCCACGCGCTCTGCGAGGTTAACCACCTCGCGCATCGCCTCCGAAAACGCCACTAGCTCGATCACTATTGTTGTCTCAAAGATCAGTTAAGGAGCGCTGCCTATCGCGCTCTGGTTGATCTGATCCTTCCGATTTGCGATCCGAAATCTGAGATCTGAGATTTGAGATATCAGATCCGGAAGGCGCAACGTCGATCCGCTTCGCTTCGCGCCAAAGGCGCTCGAGGTCGTAGAAGCGCCGCGCCTTCTCATCAAACACATGTACGACGAAATCTCCGTAGTCGACCAGGATCCATTCAGCGGTCTGATAACCTTCAACTCGCGCCGCCCGCGTCCCGTGGCGCTTTAGCTGGTCGACCACTTCATCGCTGATGGCCTGGACCTGCCGCCGGTTGGTGCCCGTGGCGATCACAAAAAAGTCCGTAAAGCTGGCGATATCGCGCAGGTCGAGGACCGTCAGATCGAGCGCCTTTTTCTCCCAGGCTGCGTTGAGCGTGCGTCGAATTCGCTCATCAAAATCCGAGAGATCACTGGTCGTAAAGTGTGCGCCGGTAGCCACGCGCGAGCCCAGGGCCGCAGCCTGGACTTCGGAACTGGAAGATTGATCTTTTAGTTTCTGACTCATTTAGTTCTTATACAATTCGTATTTCTCAATATAGTTCGCAACCGCTCTTGGCACCATCTCGCTTAGCTGTGCTCTCTGGCCCGCTCGCGCGGCCGCGCGAATCGCTGTCGCCGAAACGTTTACCATCGCCGCGTCCGTCAGGAAAACGCGTGGCCCGCGGTCGCGATCGAGCGCGGCCGAGATCTGCCGCTGACTCATTCCCCGCACATCCACCACCTGTGCTGCTCCCTGTGGACTCTCCCCGCTCAATTCATATCCGGGTCGCGTGACCACGATTACATCGCACATCTTGAAAAGCTGCTGCCACTCGTGCCACGTCGTGATCTCTGACCAGGAATCCGCTCCGATCAGGAAAAAGAGATGACGTTGGTCGGCCATCGCTTTCTGCAAGCGCTCAACTGTGTCGACCGCGTAGGGCCGTTCCGGTTCATCCAGCTCGATGGTCGAGATGCGCAGTTGCGCATCCTGGTCGGTAGCCAGCGCGAGCATCGCAAAGCGGTGAAACACCGAAGAGATCGCGAATTTGTGCGGCGGCGTAAAGGCCGGAACAAAAAAGACCTCCGCAAGTTCAAACAACTCCAGCACTCTGCGAGCCACCTCAATGTGGCCTTCGTGCACGGGATCGAACGTACCCCCGTAAATAGCTGCGCGCGGCAACGGAGTCATTCAGGCCAAGATCCTTTTGCGCTACACCAAACTACCAGGGTCGAGAATTTCCAGTGCCGACCAGCAGCGAGTCATCAGCTTCGAGGTTCACGCGCTCCACTGAATGCGTTCGCAGTTGTTCAACTTCGCGGCCGACTGCACTTATCAGTTCACGCACGCCGGCGCCCGTAACTGACGAAATCGCAAAGAATTTCCTTTCATCCTGGTTCGCCCGCTCGCGCAAACGTTCGACGCGTTCTGGTTCATCCAGTGCGTCGATCTTTGTCGCTACCACAATCTGGGTACGCTCAGCGAGCCGCGGGTCATAGGCCGCCAGCTCGCGATTAATAACCTCATAATCGCTTACCGGATCTCGACCTGAAACGGACGACATGTCGACCAGATGCAGCAGCAGCTTTGTCCGTTCAACGTGCCGCAAAAAACGATCGCCAAGTCCGTGGCCTTCGTGCGCGCCTTCGATCAATCCGGGTATATCGGCAATGACAAACGTGCGAAAGTCTCCGAGGTCAACCACGCCGAGATGCGGTTCGAGAGTCGTGAAAGGATAGTCAGCGATTTTTGGGCGCGCGGCCGAGACGATCGAAATAAAGGTCGACTTGCCCGCGTTGGGAAAGCCCACTAAACCGACATCGGCAAGCAGCTTTAACTCGAGCTGCAGTTCAAACTCTTCGCCCTCGCTTCCTTCCTGATGGTAACGCGGTGCGCGATTTGTCGAACTGGCAAAGTGCGCGTTGCCGAAGCCTCCGCGACCGCCATGCGCAGCCAGCCAGCGTTGTCCGTCGGCATCACAGTCAAACAGGAGTTCATTCGTTTGCGGATCAAACACCTGGGTCCCTACCGGCACGCGGACAATTACGTCTGCGCCTTCTTTGCCAGAACGATTGCTGCCCTCGCCATGCAGACCGCGACCGGCGATGTGCAGCGGGTTGTAACGCAGATGCAGCAGCGTGTTCAAAGACGCATCTCCCAAGACCCAGACGTCGCCGCCCCGGCCTCCCTCGCCGCCCGAGGGTCCGCCGCGCGGGACAAACTTCTCGCGCCGAAAAGCAGTCACGCCGTTACCACCGTGGCCTCCCTCTATGCGAATTTTTACGCGATCGATGAACATACCGAGAATACTCTGCGATCGAACGAATCCGGGAATTTCATATTCGAATCTGAAATTGTGAGATTAGAGATTTCAAATTTGAGATTCGAATCAATTCTAAAATCAAAAATGCGAGCCCGCTGAGCTAATCTTCCGCGCGGGCGTCGCATTGAGTTGAATCCTGGGTACAACTTTGATTTCTAAGATACCGGGGCGGCGGCAGTCTCTGCCGGATACACGCTGATGAACTTGCCGGATCGGCCCTTTTCTTCAAACTTCACGACGCCATCTATCAAGGCGAACAAAGTATCGTCCTTGCCGCGGCCCACGTTCTTGCCTGGTTTCCAACGTGTGCCGCGCTGGCGGGCCAGAATATTGCCACCAAGGACGCGCTCGCCGCCAAATTTTTTGAGGCCGAGCCGCTGCGAATTCGAGTCTCGGCCGTTCCGCGAAGAACCGACGCCTTTTTTATGAGCCATAACGCTATTTCCGATTTTTGATTGCCGATTGCCGATTGAAAAACCTGATCAAATCGGAAATTGGCAATCGGCAATCCCTTCTATCCAATCGAATCGATCTTCAAAGTCGTGTATCCCTGCCGGTGACCCCTGGTCCTTTTGTAGTGTTTGCGGCGCTTTTTCTTGAACACGATAATTTTAGGGGCGCGGCCATGATCCACAACCGTGGCGGTGACCTTCGCGCCTTCGACCTGAGGCGCGCCCACCCTGGTTTCTTTGTCACCGGTCGCCGCCAACATTTCCAGCTCTATCGACGCCCCGACCTCGTGCTTGAGCGAAGGAACCCGTACCGTGGTGCCTTTTTCTACGCTAAACTGCTTTCCGCCTGCTCTGATGATTGCAATTGCCATAATCTTTCCACACCTGTCAACGAGCTCAACTCACTACCGAAAAGTCGAGCATTATAAATTCACCCGGCGGCCCCAGTCAACGCGGCAGATGCCGTACCGACAGGAGTCTCTCTAACCCCGTTGCGGGCCAGGAAGTCCTCCATGAACCGCGTCGAGATGTTTCCGGCCTGAAAATCCGGATCATCCATGATTTTCAAGTGCAGTGGAATCGTGGTTTTGATCCCTTCTATTACCATTGCGTCCAGGGCGCGTCGCATCCGGGCAATCGCCAATTCGCGGGTCCGCGCATGGACGATCACCTTCGCGATCATCGAATCATAGAAAGGCGGGACACGGTAGCCTGGATAGACATAGGTATCCAGGCGCACGCCCGGGCCACCCGGAAGATTGAACGTCGTGATCAGTCCGGGCGAAGGCGTGAACGTATCCGGACTCTCGGCGTTGATGCGGCACTCAATAGCGTGCCCAACCATGATCACGTCGTCCTGACCAAATCCGAGGGAATCGCCTTCCGCGATCCGAATCTGATTCCGCACAATGTCGGTCAGGGTCACCATCTCAGTGACTGGATGCTCAACCTGAATGCGCGTGTTCATCTCCATGAAGTAGAAGCGATTGTCCTCGTCCAGCAGGAATTCGAAGGTCCCGGCGCTGGAATAACCGATTGCCTTGCAGGCGGTCACGGCGACCTCGCCCATTTCCTGGCGCAACTCCGGAGTCATCATCGGTGAGGGCGCTTCTTCCAAAAGTTTTTGATGGCGCCGCTGAATCGAACACTCTCGCTCTCCCAGATGAACACAGTTACCATACTCATCGGCCAAGACCTGAATCTCAATGTGCCGGGGGCGCTCAACAAACCGCTCTATATAAACGTCGCCGTTCTTGAAAGCCGCGGCGGCTTCAGTCGAAGCAGTCTCCAGCGCATGTCCCAACTCTTCCTCTGAGCGCACGATGCGCATGCCCCGGCCGCCACCGCCAGCCGACGCTTTTACAATCACCGGAAAACCGATTTCACGGGCTATCTTGATCGCCTCTTCTTCCGAATCCAAAGCTTCAGTGCTTCCCGGAGTAATGGGGACACCGGCCGCTTTCATGGCGCGCCGCGCTTCAACCTTATCGCCCATCAACTGAATGACACCGGGGCGCGGACCGATAAACTTGATGTTGCAGGCTTCGCAGATTTCGGCAAAATAAGCAGACTCTGCCAGAAATCCGTAACCCGGATGGATGGCGTCAACATTAAAAATTTCGGCGGCGCTAATGATCGCGGGAACGTTTAAGTAACTTTGGGCTGAGGGCGCTGGCCCGATGCAAGCGGACTCGTCGGCAAAACGCACATGCAGCGAGTCGCGATCGACGTCGCTATGCACGGCTACCGTGCGAATACCCATCTCTTTGCAGGTCCAGATTATCCGGCAGGCAATCTCGCCGCGATTGGCGATCAGGATCTTGCGAAATGGTCTGGTAGCGGTGGTCATAGAAGTGAGCAGTAAGCAGGTAGCAGTAAGCAGTTACACCAAAGCGTTGGTGCATTACTGCCCGGGGCTAACCCCTCACTTGGTCTTGATTCCGAAAAGCGGCTGGCCGTATTCCACTGCCTGCCCGTTTTCGACGTAAATCTTGACGACTTCGCCGGCGGTTTCGGCCTGAATCTCATTCATTAGCTTCATAGCTTCGATGATGCACACCACGGTGTTGTGTTCGACTTCACTGCCGATCCGAACGAAGCTTTCCGCCGTGGGCGATGGCGATCGATAGAAGGTCCCGACTATTGGCGAGATAATAATGTGCAAATCCTGATCAACCGAAGCAGCCTCTTCCGCCTGCGCGCCCGGATGGGATGGAGCCGAAGTGGGAATGCTTTGCACGGAACTGCCCGCCTGCGCGCCCGCGGCGATCTGCCTTTCACTTTGCCCCGGAAGCAGCGCCGGCTGAGCGCTCTGGTCCTCTCCGAAGGTGCCGCGTCCAATTTTTACGCGAAATCCCTCGCGCTCCAGTTCGAAATTCGTGAGTCCGTTCTCGGTAATGAGGTCGATCAGTTCCCGGAGCTCGTTCATATTGATCGAAGCATCGAGATGTCTGGGGGGATTGCGATGCCGGCGCCGCCCGCGTTCGCGCTGCCCGCCCTCCGCTGGCTGGTCCGTTGGTGACGGTACCACTTCCGGCTGCTTGGGTTCCTGATCGCTCATGGCCCTTTTGACTCCGATTGACATGGGACGCTCCTTGTTAACGGTCGCATCCGGCCTGGTCCTGCTTAGCTCGCTTCGCGCTCGGCGCCACCTAAAAGCAAGAGCCCCGATCGCGGCTAAATTAGCCGATCGGGGCCCACCCAGAGAGTCGTATTATTCTTCGTTTCCGCTTTCTTCCTTCTTGCTCGCGACGGTGCCGGTCACTTTTGTTTCATCTACCTTCTTCTTCGATCCCTTGACCCGTTTGCGGGCGCTGGCTTGAGCATCCTTCTCGCGCGCGTTGTCCACCAGCTCAATAATCGCGAGTTCAGCTCCGTCGCCGGTACGCCGCCCCATCTTGATAATTCTCGTATAACCGCCGGGCCGATCCTTGAAGCGCTCGCCCAACTCATCAAACAGGCGCCGCACTGCCGCCACGCCCGCAGTCCGCGGAGGCGGTGTCTGGCCCCGCCGAGTTGCGGTGGCATGCCCGTGATTTCCAGCGTGGAAAAAAGCCGCGGCTTGTCGCCGCAAATGCAATCCGCTGATTTCCCCGGTGTTTCCGTCGAGGCCGGCTGCGCGGCGAGACAAAGTAATCGCCTTCTCAACAAACGGGCGCAGCTCCTTCGCTTTTGGCAGCGTGGTTACGATGCGATCGTCGCGCGAATTTATCAGCGACGTCGCCAGATTCCGCAGCATCGAGATGCGATGCTCTGTGGTCCGTCCGAGCTTCCGATGGGCCTTAAGATGACGCATGAAATTTTTCCTACTGCGCGGCTATGTGCACAGACTTTAGTCTGTGGTCCTCTCTCTAATAACTCAACGTGCAGCTTCAGATCACAGACTGAAGTCTGTGCCACTACTGCACGGCGGCTTCAAACTCGTCATCCTCGCTGCCGTCGTCTTCAATCTCGCCCCCGCCGGTGCCGGGAATTGGATTGCCTTGTTCGTCAAACTGCACGCCAAAATCCAGGCCCATACCGCGCAGAATGTCGCGAATCTCACCCAGCGATTTTTTGCCGAAGTTCTTCGTGGCCAGCATCTCTCGTTCCGACCGCTGCACCAAATCACGAATGGTCTTGATACCGGCGTTCTTCAAACAATTATAAGAGCGCACGGAGAGTTCTAACTCGTCGACCGAACGATCCAATTGATCGTTGCGCGGCAAAGGCGCTCGCTCTTGCTGCTGATAGCTGTAGTCCTCGGTGTCTTCCTCAAAGTTAATAAAGATCGCCATATGATCCTTGATCAACTTTGCCGCCAGACCGATGGCGTCGTCGGGCTTGACCGAGCCGTCCGTCCAGACTTCAATCGTCAGTTTGTCGTATTCGGTGTTCTGGCCTAGACGCGCGGCATCAACCGAGTAATTCACCTTTTTGACCGGTGTATGCACCGAGTCAATTGGGATATAACCCAGCGAGAGGTCTTCGTCAAAGTTACGATCCGCCGACACGTAACCCCGGCCGCGTTTCAGCCGCATTTCAATGTTCAGCGTCCCACCATCGCTCAGAGTGGCGATATGCAGCGCGGGATCGAGCACCTCGACATCTGCATCTCCCTGGATATCGCCCGCAGTGACTTCACCCGGACCGGTCCTGGAGATCGTCAGAGTCTTCGGCTCATTCCCATGCAGGGTAAAGGGCACCTGTTTGAGGTTCAAGATCACGTCCGTGGCATCTTCGACCACGCCCTTGATTGAAGAGAACTCGTGTTCGACACTCTCAATCTTGACCGCGGTGATGGCCGCGCCTTCGATTGAAGACAGCAGAGCGCGGCGCAATGAATTGCCTACTGTGGTTCCGAAACCGCGTTCGAAAGGCTGGGCCGAAAACCGGCCATAGCGTTCCGTCAAAGTATCACCGTCAGCCGCCAGGCGGCGCGGCATCTGAAAACCCGTCCAAAGATTATTTTGATCCATAACGTTCCGTCAGAAAATTTGAGGAGAAGTTGTGCGCCCCGGAGCGTGCGTTTTAGTAAACACTCGCTTCGGGGTGCGCCGTATTACTTGCTATAAAGTTCCACGATTAATTGCTCGTTGATCGACCGATCAATTTCTTCACGCGTCGGCAGCCCGCTGATGGTCGCGCTCATTTCCGCGCCCGCCGCTGAAATCCAGGAGGGGCGCCCGCGGCCCGCGGCCGTCTGCCACGCGCCTTCAACGTGAACATTCTTCCGGCTGGCGTCTTTGATAGCCACCACTTCGCCGGGCTTTACCTGGTAAGACGGGATATCAACCTTGCGTCCGTTGATCAGCACGTGTCCGTGATTCACAAGTTGGCGCGCCTGGCGTCGCGAAGTCGAAAACCCGGCCCGGTAGACGGCGTTATCCAGCCGTCGCTCGAGCAAAAACAGGAGGTTCTCGCCGGTGATGCCTTTTTGGCGCGCCGCGCGTTCAAAGTAATTGCGAAATTGTCCTTCGAGAATAAAGTAGATCCGTTTGACCTTCTGCTTTTCGCGGAGCTGCTGGCCATAACCCGCCAGGGCCTTGCCGCGACGCATGGAATTACCGTGCTGTCCGGGCGGCTGAGTGCCGCGCTTTTCAATCGGACAGGAAGGTTTGTAGCAACGGTCTCCCTTGAGGAAAAGTTTTGCGCCTTCGCGGCGGCACAGACGGCACACCGCATCTCTATACCTAGCCAAAAGTTTCTGCCTCCAGTCTAACTACAGACGGAAAAGTTTACAGGCCGCGTCTTCGATATTTCAGAACCTGAACTCTCGCATTTGAAATCTTAAATTTGAGATCTGAAGTCCGAAATAAGAGCCGGAGCCCTTCATCCTTTAGGTCAATACATTGTCAATTCCAACTGGCGATTGCCAATTGGAAATCGGCAATCGCAAATCGGCAATACTCTAAACTCTGCGCCGCTTGGGTGGTCTACATCCGTTGTGCGGAATCGGCGTGATATCGCGGATCGCGGTAACACGAATCCCGGCGTTATTGATCGCCCGAATTGCCGACTCGCGGCCGCCGCCCGGACCCTTCACGCGCACCTCGCACTGCTGCATCCCAGCTTCCGTGGCTCTCTTGGCCGCCTCGTAAGCCGCCTGCTGGGCGGCGAAGGGCGTGCCCTTGCGCGAACCGCGAAACCCGCGAGCGCCTGAGGATGACTGCGCGATCAAGTTGCCTTCGAGATCGGTGATCGAGATCATCGTATTATTGAACGATGCCGCGATGTAGGCGACCCCAACGGGAATGTTCTTCTTCTCTTTCTTGCGAAAGACCTTCTTCTTGCCAGCGGTGGTTGCTTTTGCCATATGAGATTACTTCTTGCCCGGCGCCTTCTTCTTCGCAATCGTGGCGCGTCGCGGCCCTTTGCGAGTACGCGCGTTAGTGTGCGTGCGCTGCCCGCGCACTGGCAGACCGCGCCGATGTCGCAATCCACGGTAGGCGCCAATGTCCATCAAACGCTTGATGTCCATCTGCACGCGCTTGCGCAGATCACCTTCGATCTCACCCTGAGCGTCAATCACCGCACGAATACGGCTCAGATCTTCTTCGCTCAGATCCCTGATCTTAATGTCGCGATTTACCTGTGCCTCATTGAGAATCGACGTCGAACGAGATCTGCCGATTCCGTAAATGTATGTAAGGCCGATCTCTGCGCGCTTATTGGGCGGAAGATCTATGCCTGCAACACGAGCCATCTATTTCTTTTCTCCCGACAATCGCAGACCTGCATTACCATGAGCAGGCTTGCGGTTAGTCATTTCTGTCGCTGCTTATGCTTTGGGTTGACACAGATCACACGCACAACACCCTTGCGGTGAATCACCTTGCACTTATCACAAATCTTTTTGACGGACGAACGTACCTTCATTACACACTCTCGATCTCATTTATACCGGTAAGTTATGCGACCCCGATTCAAATCGTAGGGCGACAACTCCACCAACACCCGATCACCCGGAAGAATCCTGATGAAATGCTTACGCATCTTGCCTGAGACGTGCGCCAGCACCTGGTGCTGGGTCTCCTCAAGTTCCACACGAAACATCGCGTTCGGCAAGGTTTCGAGGACTTTGGCCATGACCTCTATCGCCTCTTCCTTCGCCATACAGACACAGGAGCGCTATTTCCTACGCTGGCAAACTGCACATGGTAGCATGGCCCTCACGCAATCGCCAAACCGAGCGAATTCAGGAGACGCTCGCCAATTGAACCTGCGACGGGGCACTCGCTCTCACCAGCGTCAATACTTCCGGCCCCTGCTCAGTAATTGCGATCGTATGCTCAGCGTGCGCGCTCGCCTGACCGTCAATCGTGACCACAGTCCAGCCGTCCTTCAAAGTTTTTGTCTGCTGCACGCCCAGGTTAATCATGGGCTCGACCGCAAAGACATAACCGTTCTTAATTTTCGGGCCTTTACCAGGCTTTCCGTAATTAGGAATCTGAGGATCTTCGTGCATGCGGCGCCCGATACCGTGACCAACGTAGTCCCGCACCACGGAATAACCGTGCGCTTCCGCATGAGACTGGACCGCCCAGCCAATGTCCCCCAGGTGGTTTCCAGCCCGGCATTCTTCGATCGCCAGCTGGAGACATTCCTCGGTAACCTTAATTAATTTCAAACGATCCTCGCTAACCTTCCCGACCGGAATCGTCGCTGCCGTGTCCCCTACAAAACCGTCGAGGGTAACTCCAACATCAATCGAAAAAATGTCGCCTTCCTGCAACTCATAACTCGATGGAAAGCCATGCACAACCTGTTCGTTGACCGAGGCACAAATTGAAAATGGAAATCCGTTATAGCCCTTGAACGTCGGCAAAGCGCCCGCGTCCTTGATCATTTTCTCGGCCGCCGCGTCGACTTCAATTGTGGCCAGACCGGGCTCGACCATCGCGCTCAAATGTCGCAGCACTTGTCCCACGAGCTGGCCCGACGCCCGCATCTTTTCAATTTCTTTTTGCGACTTTCCAATAATCATCGCCGTTAACGCAGATACTCAACCAACCAGACTCGTTCGCACCACTTCATGATTCAAAATCTTCTCAATGTCACCGTAAATCTCTTCCGGCGAGCGGGTACCGTCTACCCGGTGCAGGCGTCCGGTCCGCTGATAATAATCCAGCAGTGGCGCAGTCTCTCGCTGATAGGTTTCGAGGCGCACCCGAACTTTTTCCTGGCGGTCATCCGCGCGCTGGATCAACGTGACTTCAGGATGACGATCGCATTTGTTGTCATCTTTCGGCGGCCTGAAGTACAGGTTGTAAATCTCTCCGCAGATCGGACAACTACGCCTTCCGGTCATGCGCTTTTCCAGGAGTTCCAGCGGAACGTCAATGAGAATCGCGCTCAGCTTTTTTCGCTGCCGCGAGGCCAAAGCCTCGAGCATTTCGGCCTGTGCCGCGGTCCGAGGAAATCCGTCGAGGATGAAACCTCTACGACAATCCTCCTTCGCCGTCCGATCCTCGACCACGCGAATTACCAGTTCGTCAGGGATCAGCTTTCCCGCCTGCTGGATTACGCGCACTTCTTCAGCCAGCGGGCTTTGCGTCTCGGCCAAAGCGCGAAACATGTCGCCAGTGGAAATCTGCGGCAACCCCAGGCGCTGCTGCAGCAAGCGCGCCTGCGTGCCTTTGCCGGCACCCGGCGCGCCCATCAGAACGATGATCTTGGACATAGAGAATTGCCGATTGCCGAGTACCAACTTCCGACTGGACCGTAATCGTCTGGAACGATTTCAATTGGCAATAGGAATTCGGCAAGCGAAAATGCATTTCAGGCCCTGCGACCGCGCAGTCTTCCACCACTGCCCAGGAAGCCCTCGTAGTTACGCATCACCAATTGTGCTTCGATTTGCGACACGGTATCCATCGCAACGCCTACCAGAATCAGCAGCGATGTGCCGCCAAAATAAAACTGATAACCCATGCCGGTGGGAATCCATTGGAAACCCGGAGTGGTGCTGACAAATGAATCCAGAAAGGTGCCGATGAGCGGCAGGCGCGCCACTTTGAATCCGCTCAGCATGAATTGGGGGAAGAACGCCACCATCGCCAGATAAATGGCGCCGACCGTAGTCAGTCGCGTCAGAATCGTGTTCAGGTATTCAGCCGTGGCCCGTCCGGGTCGAATCCCCGGCATGAACCCGCCGTGCTTGCGCAGGTTATCGGCGACCTCTTCGACGTTGAAAACGATCGACACATAGAAAAAAGTGAAGAAGATAATCAGCGTCAGAAAGATGAGTTCGTAGTAGGGATCTCCAGCGTGAAACACCTGGAAAAAAGTAAATATCTTCGCATACCAACTGCCCGGGGTTTTCGGCGGAAAGGCCGAGAACAAACTCTGCGGCATGGACAATACCGACGACGCGAAAATCACCGGAATCACGCCGCCCATATTCAACTTTAAAGGCATCGTCGTTTGTTGGCCGCCCACTAATTGACGTCCGACGTGGCGCTTGGCATAGCTGACGGGGATCTTTCGCCGGGCCGCTTCCACAAACACGATGAAAGCAATAATCGCCACCAGCGCCAGCACCAGCGCGATGACGCCCAGAATCTCCAGCGTGTCGCCACCGCTGACGCGGCCCGTGACCTGCTGCACGCCGCGCGGGAGTCCAATCACAATGCCGGCAAAAATCAGCAGGGAAATTCCATTCCCCACGCCGCGCTCGGTAATCTGCTCACCGAGCCACATCACAAAGATAGTGCCGGTCGTCAATGTCAGCACGGTCGTAAACAGAAAGCCCCAGGTGTTTGCGCCTACGCCGTTGATTTGCAGCCAGTGGGCCACGAACGTAGTCTGCAGACCTCCCAGGGCCACCGTCAGATAACGAGTCCACTGATTGATCTTCTGCCGGCCCATCTCGCCCTCTTCCTGCAACTTCTTCAATTGCGGCGAGACCACCGTCATTAATTGCAGAATGATCGAAGAGGTGATGTAGGGAGTAACGCCCAACGCAAAGACCGAAATCAAACGGAAGTTTCCGCCTGAAAAAAGATCGAGCACGCCCAATAAAGTCCCGCTGACATCTTTCCAAACCAGATCCAGACGGGCCTTATTGATGCCGGGAGCGGAAACGTGCGCACCGAGGCGATAGATCGCCAGAATGCCCAGCGTGAACAGAATCCGCCTGCGCAGATCCGGCACACTGAACATATTACGAACGGCAGCTAGAAACTTTTCCATAATAAAAGTGGCACAGACTTCAGTCTGTGATCTGAATGATCAGCGCAGACTGAAGTCTGTGCAACTAAGAGCCAATAACAGTAACAGTGCCGCCGGCCTTTTCAATCTTCTCGCGCGCGCTCCTGGTAAAGCGGTGCGCCGAGACTTTCAGCGACTTGGAAACCTCGCCATTGCCGAGGACTACGATATCGTGTTTGGCTTTCTTGATGATCCCGCGATGGTGCATAACTTCAGGGGTTACTTCATCGTCTGCCGCAAACTGCTTTTCCAAAGCTGCCAGGCTGACTTCAATCCACTTCTTCTTGAAGATATTGGTAAAGCCGCGTTTGGGCAGACGGCGATGCAGAGGCATCTGGCCGCCTTCGAAACCGATCTTCATTGAATAGCCGGAACGCGACTTCTGTCCTTTTTCACCGCGGCCGGAAGTCTTGCCCAGGCCGGTGCCCGGCCCTCGACCGAGACGCTTCTTCCGGTGGGTTGAACCTTTGGCCGGATGTAGATTATTAAGACTGAGTGCCATGGCTTGCTCACAATCATTTTCCATTTGCCATTCGACATTTATCATCCGCCATTTGAACAGCGGTCCCGGGAGACCGTTGTTTTAAACGATCAATGATAAATGTCAAATGGAAAATGGAAAATGATCCTCCCTCTTCCTATTCAATAATTCTTATCAGGTGCGGCACCTTCGAAACCGCACCCCGCATCGACGCCGTGTCCGGACGCTCCACGATTTGGTTCAGCTTCGTCAACCCGAGGCTGCGCACTATCTCTTTTTGTTTCACCGGGCACGCAATCGTACTACGGTAATACTGGATCCGAATTTTGGCCGGCTCGGCCGTCTTGGTTCTTGGTTTCCTGGGCATATCGTTACTCGCAACGCGATCCGTTGAAATTAAAGTTCTTCAACCTGTTTGCCGCGCAAGCGCGCCACCTCGAAAGGATCTTTCATCTTCAGCAAACCATCAAAGGTAGCGCGCA
>DATNNY010000626.1:0-26451 GCA_035601635.1 Pyrinomonadaceae bacterium | reverse complement strand
TCGGGTATTCTTTTTCGGTGACGGTCCGGATGCCGCATTACAGTACGAATGGCGCTCTCATCTCGCCTACCTGAATGATCAGCGAAGATGGGGTCGGCTCGGTCGGGACCTCGCCTTGCATTTCAAGGCTTTCAAACGCGTTCCTCTCCTTCCGACTTTTCCGCGGATGTGGCGAGAAAGGACCAGCAATCAGCCCGAGCGGATCAAGAGTTGGCTCGGCGGTATGATTCGGAAACGAGTCTGGCTCCCATCCCCAAGGTTCGTCATCCCTTACATTGTAGAGGATCGGAATTTCCAGGTGCCGAGCCACTAAACCCGAGTAGTACCGTTCTTCGTCTGGAATCAGCCGGTCGTAGACGGAAGTGAAAGCGGTGGGATTCGCTCCCAGTTGCGCTGCGGTAGCGGCGACCGCCGGGGAATCAAGACCCCCACTCATAAAAATACCCAACGGACCATCCGGTAGACGATCGCGAACCGCCGCGCGCAGCAACTCATGGAAGCGGTCAACGTAATCGCCGGTGCGCTTGTAATAAAGTGGCTCGTCAATTGGCGGGGTCCAATACTGTTCAGTCCGGAGTCGATCGGCTCCAGCGACCAGCCGGTGCGCAGCGGGAAGCCTCCGAATTTCCTCGAAGAACGTAGCAACCGGATTGCAGTTCCTTCCTGCGATCAGCAAATCGCCAATGGCGCTTTCGTTCAGCGCATCCGGCACGATCGGGATCTGCCGGATGCTATCGAGTGTATTGCTGACTAGTAGACATTGTCCTACCTGAGCGTAGAACAACGGCTTCACCCCCAACTGATCCCGCGCGGCGAAAACTTTTTCCTGGTGAGCGTCCCAAATGACAAATGAAAAATCGCCAAGCAGATGCTCGACGCAGTCTTCGCCCCAGACGCCATAGGCGTGAAGCACAAGTTCGGCACTGCAAGCGCTCTTTAGAATTTGTGGCGGGACGGTGAGCTTGGCAAAAAGAGTATCGCGGTCGTCGATACGCACGTCTCCGGTGATCCAGACATTTCCATCAAGGCTCGTGACTTGCGGTCGGCCATCGGTTTCTGCGGAGGTCCGGAGCAGGGTGTGACAGAGCCCGGCACTACCAGAGACCCACACTTCCGAAGCGTCAGGGCCACGGAAAGCCAGAAAGGCCGCCATGGTTTCGAGCCAGGCGCCGTCCACCGGTGCGCCATCAAGGTGGAAAACCCCTGCGAAACCGCTCATGGTTGACTCTGCTCGACTAAACCTAACTGAACCAGTTCCTGAACAAAATCGTCGAGGTCGTTCCGCAGTCGCTCCGGATCAACTTCAAACTCCGCAAGCAACGTTTCATATGCGGACTGGATAGATCCTCCACTTGTAAGGAGGTCCCAGAAGCGAGCAGAGACATCATCGAGCCCGAGGTACCGCTCGGTTTTCAGGTCCAGCAAGACAGACTCCTCGCCGACTTTTCTGATCATGACGTCAGGCGAGACAGAAATAGTGGTATCAAACGCTAGTGCCATAATGTTTAAGATCCTCGAGTACGGCATCCTTTACTTCGTCTAAGGATGCCAGGATTCTGGGATAAGATAGTGATCGGATCGTTACTGAATCAATCAAACGTCGGGCAGCCTCAAGCTGCCGGGTTAGCCGAGCCGAACCCGTCAGTCCATCGTTATGAGTAAAGCTAACCACATTCATAAATGCCTGCAACGGAGTCAGGGAACCGATCGCGATCCGCTGCTTCCGGTGAACCTTTCGCGGCGCCGTCACCACATAAATCGCGGCGAGCGGAGCAACTCGCGCGTAACTCTGTGAACGAGACAAGCAAAACACCAGTTTCGGATCTCTTGCGTCTTTTTCGCGGGGATTCATCACCACTCCATTAGAGGTACCACCCAAATACAGCCGGGCAATTTTCGGTAGCAGCCTTAAGCGCGGCGGGCCGGGAAACGCAACATACTGTCCATCTATTTCTTCAAGCCGAAGAGTATCGTCGGTAAGAAGCGGAAATCCCGACGCCACAAAGCATGTTGCCAAACTTGATTTTCCAAACGTGCTCGCACCCAGGAACGCCACCGCTTTTCCGTCAACTACAACCGTGGCCGCATGCAGTGGTTCGTACCCCATCTTGACCAGCGCAAAAGAAAACACACGGCCGAGCGCGTAGGTTTGAAAAGATTCTAAATGAGCGCTATCCAGAAACCGATAAAGAATCTGATCTCCTAATGGCGCTACAACAAACTCAAACAATTCGTCGTACCGAATGAAACTTCGTCCATCTGTGAGCTCGTGATGATGAATCCAGTCAGACGGGTCCAGCACAAGTTGCGCGGCGATGTCGGCAAATTGCTGCCGGCTACCCTCGGACAGTTCAACATCCGCAGAGCCTTCGACGGGAACGTCGTCCAGGGTTAACTTAATATCACTGCGAATGCGAAGGCCGTAAAGGGCATAGTCGTAGTACGCAGGTTCAGACGATCCGAACACTTGAAGCTCTTCTTCGGAGATAGCGAAATTCAAGCAGGCTTGCCCTCCACTGTAAGGAGTCGCACGTATCGCTCCACTTCTTCCGGAATACTGAGCAACGGTTGTCCCGCGTATTCCACCCAGGCGTGAGCCTGGAAGCCGGCTTCCGCGTTTTTTGCGACGCCGATACGAATCTCGGAGCGGTGACCCGCACGGGCAAGAAGGCAGTGCAACGCCAGGGACTGTGTCAAACACGATGCAGCCGGAATGCGGCGACTCGCAGCGCGAACCGCCCACACGAGACGCCCTACTGGCATATCGGTGGGTATCGAGAGCGGCAGGTGTTTCCTTGAGTTCCAGGATCCAACGACACGATGCAATCGTTGGAATGGTAGAATCCAGAGCGCAACCCGAATGGCCGCGACTAAAAGCAGAGTCTGCCATACGAGTCTGCGCTCCCCAGGCTCCAGTCCTATAAAAGTTCGCAAGCCCTTCATTCAGTTACCTCTGTCCTCCGCACTAATCCCACCGCGTGGCCATAGCACGTCCCTCCGGAGTAATACGTCAACTCCATTCCAGCTTCCCTCATCTCTGAAAAGATCTGCTCCCGGAGAAAGTGATGCTGGA
Source organism: Pyrinomonadaceae bacterium (assembly GCA_035601635.1). Classification (GTDB taxonomy): domain Bacteria; phylum Acidobacteriota; class Blastocatellia; order Pyrinomonadales; family Pyrinomonadaceae; genus UBA11740. The sequence goes on along the minus strand of DATNNY010000626.1, from coordinate 23,378 downwards.
ACCCCGTCTGCACCCAGTCTCCCTCCTCTACGGGTGTAGACAACCGAAGCCGGCGAACGGCAGTTCCAATCCGGGCCGTCCATACTCGACGCCTTCCAGAAGAACCCTCCGTAAAGGAGACCATCAAGGGTGCACCCGGATTCAGGAAGCCGCAGAGGTCTCGGAGGAAACGAATTCTGCGGTCTCTCCCGGCGATATACATGTAGCCGGAAAAGCCGACCAGAACAGCGTCGTAGTGCCCGTCATATCCAGGCACCGTCGAGGGCGGTACGTGGTCCAGCTTCGCTTCGATGCCCTGTTTCTGCAATTCATTCCGGCCGTACTTGACCAGAGGACCACAACAATCAAAGCCGTCTACTACGAAACCTGCGCGCGTCAGGGCAATCATCTCTCTGCCTGCGCCTGCGGCGGCAACAAGAACGCGCCCACCCGGAGGAAAATAGCGCTGAATGGCCTCGCGCTCCCAAATAAAAAGGCCAGAGTTGACGTAGGACTCCTCAGCGTAAGAAGAAAAAGAGGTAGCATACCGATACTCTGTAAGCCGCTCCAACTCAGCATTAGTCAATAACCCGAGGGCCAGGCCCTGAATTAGGGAGGTGGCGCCATTGCTAGTCCATCGTAAGAGGCGCTCAAGCGAAAGATAAAGCGGCGACACAATCATGAGCCTGCGTAAACGTGTTCCGGGGCAGTAGGCCTCCTGGTCGATTTGGGCGCCAGGCCATCGCCGGCGCGTCGAACGGCATCGGCATCTCTGTCACACCACAGATATTCACAGGTCAGTTCCAAACAATCGCGGCCTAAACGCTGATGCGAGTCGTCGATCCGTAATGCAGCAGAAACGATATAGTTTTCCGACTCGTTACCAAAACTAAACATTCCTGATTAAGAGGGATTCGTTGACCAAGAGACGACAATTCCACCCCAATGTTTAGTTCCCCCAGGAGCTAAGCTTTGTAACACAAATTCACAGCATGGCCAACTGTTGAATATCTCTGGTTGAATATCTCTGAATGCTTTCACCAAAGGGATTTAACCCTATGACATTCAGGAGACTGGGAATCTTTTTCCTCTTCAACTCCTCAACCGCGAAGTTGTGTTCTGTAGGGGGTTAGTCTCCAACTGTGAAAGCCCGCTCTTATGTTGTCCGTAAAAAGAGGGATTCCATTCCCTTCTCTTTCAGTCCTCGGATTCCGAGAGTAGTGTTGCCAATCTCCGGAAAGAATGCGCAAGACGAGTCGTAAAGGACATTGTTTGCGAATAAAAAAGAAAGAGAAATGATCGAGAATTCCAGTTGGCGCAACTCTCAAGAAACCAAAGAGTGGCATCTCAACCCCAGCAGCCATCGCCCTCTCTTACGATAATCACTCCTATCGGCTAGAATGACAGGGCCGTTTGCGGTGCGACATTCAACCTTAACGAAATGCGAGGGCGAACCCCGACGTAGACAAAGTCGTATTCTGATTCATGGCAGACGAACAAAATCCAACCCCTAAGCGTAGACGCGACACGATCCTGCCGGAGCGCCTGATGCGTCGCGTCCTGGAAGGCGTGGGTGATGTAGTCGACCGCAAGCTGGGCCGCACTGTCGATCCCAAGACGGGACTGACCACAGACCAACTCATTCAGCGCATGAATCGAATGATTGACGAGCGAGTGCGGAATGAAAAGGGTCAAGGCCGAATTGCGCCGCATCACTTGAAACTGAAAATCGAATGGGGCACGCACTCGGAAACGCCGGAAGAAGTTACCCGGCGTCTGGAAACTGAAATTCTGGCCGCCGCCATCGATCACATCAACGACAACCGTTATCGCACCATGGCGCCGGTGAAGATCGAGACTGACGTCGACATCTTTACCAAGGGGATTTCCGTCGACCCTACATTTGGTGAATTTGAAGAGGAGCTGAGACAGAAGGACCTCGAAGAAAAGCTGGGCAAGGCCACGAAAGATCAGCGTAAAAAAGAGAGCGAGGGAATTGCGTTCAGCGCGCGCGTCACCCTTCCCGAAGGTTCGCGCGAGTTAGATCTCTCGTTTGTACCCGGCGGCCGCCGCGTGAATGTGGGCCGGGGCACCGATAATGACCTCTACTTAAATCACACCAGTGTTTCGAAGGTTCACGCCGCGGTGAGAATGGACAACCTCGGCACACTGCTGGTTGCCGATACCGGCTCGACCAACGGCACACACATCAATGGCGTGCGTATCCCGTATGGTGAAGCGCGCCCGATCGCAGAAGGCGACGTCGTGGCATTCGGCGAGGTCGAAGTTCGATTTCGCAAACTCGTTTCCTAACATGGCGCTCGCACTGTTTCTCTTACAAACCGCCACGCCTACACCCGCAGCTGCGCCGGAGAAGTTACCCGCATGGCTGACCTTAATCTATGTTTCGGGTCTGGGATTCGTGGCCATCCTGCTCCTGTTGTCCCTGGTTCGTATCTGGCTGAAGCGATCTCCCAAGGCACTGACTGCCCCGGCAAGTCTCACTAAAGAGATCCGCAAACGGCTGGGCGCAACTTCGACCAATCGCGGACTCCATGCCTGGCGCTGGCTTTTTGCCCTGGCGGCAATTGCTGTGTTCGGCTTTCATGTTTACTGGGCCCAATACGCGCCTGAGCAAAACGCAAAGTACCAGGAGCTGAGCTACAAGGACCTGCGCAATCGCCGCCTCTCAGAATCGACTCTGCGCGGATGGCTTTACGATCGCAAAGGCCGTCCGCTGGCTTATTACAAAAAGGAAGGCGAAGACATCGTCCGCGAATATCCGATGGATTCTGCGCTGGCACACATCCTTGGATCGGATCGGGGGGAGCCGGGTCTTGAACGCGCGATGTTTGGAACCGAAAGCGGGGCCGTTCCCGAGGTATGGCAAATTATCAAAGGTCAGACGGTCGCGCAGAGGCTTAATCGGGACTACACGCTGACCATAGATCGCGATTTACAACAAACCGCCGTCGAACAACTCAAGGGAAACCACGGCGCGGTCGTGGTGTTCAATCCGCAAACCGGCGACGTGCTGGCCATGTACAGCAATCCCTCTTATAGCCTCAAGGAGGTCCAGGACGAAGCGACTTGGATTAAGTTGAATAACGACAAGAAGGAAAGGCCGCTATTGAACCGCGCGCTGAACGAATACTACGTACCTGGTTCGACCTTCAAGACCCTAATGATGTACACAGCCTTTCGCAACAACATGCAGAACATTCGGTTTACTACCAGCGGAGGCTTTTCGCCGCCGGGCTGCGGCAGGACAATCACCGATGATAACGGTGGGTGCGAAGCGTGCGGCAACATCGGAATCGATGTCGCATATCAGAAGTCGAGCAACATCTATTTTTCCTACATGGGCACGCAACTGGGCGGAGAGAAGATCCGCGATACAGCGAAGCTCCTCGGCCTCGGCGCTTACGACAGTCTTACCGGCGAAGGCCAGGGCCGGCGCGAGCCGGAGATTTGGAATGCGAGTAGCAACCCCATCAAGAGTGCAATTGCGCCCACCGAAGCCTGGCTGAAAGCAGGTCCGCATTCAACCCGCTGCGAACTTATGTACGAAGGATATGGTCAGGGCTATGCTTCGCAAATGACGCCTTTCCAAATGGCCCTAATGATCTCCGCGGCGGCAAACCTTGAAGGCAAGTTGATGAAGCCCAAGATTGAAGCTGATCGCGCGCCCGAGATGTTTAGTCAGGTACTCACGCGCGAACAAGCGAGCACGATACGCGGCATCATGAACATGGTGACTGAAGGGGGTACCGCGACCAGCGCGATGGCGCCGGTGAAGGCTGCGGGAATCCGCACCGGCGGCAAAACTGGAACCGCGCAGAAAGCTGTCCCGGTCATAGACCCCAGGACCGGTCAGCCCCAAAGACGGCTGGTGATTGAGCACGATCCAAAAGGCAAAGTCATCGGACAGCACGAAGAGATCGTGATGGCCGACAAAATGCGGAGCGATGCCTGGTATTTGAGTTTTGCTCCTTTGGATAAGCCCGTCATGGCAATGGCAGTGCTGCTTGAAGGTCCAGGACCAGGAATAAGTTTTTATGGCGGTAAGAATGCGGCGCCGATTGCGGCGCAGATGATTCTGAAAGCCAAGAGTCTCGGTTACTTTGGCGGCGCTCCCGACCAACCAACGCAGCAGCCGGCGCAACCACCGGCAGCTCCGCGAAAGCGACAGAGATGATGGTGAACGTTAGCGAATTGGAGTTTGCGGCTTTGCCGCCCGATGTGCGGAAGATCTCCGACCTTCCGGGTGCATATTCATTTTTTCTTTGGGCTATGCCATCGGATACCACGAACTCAGGGGCGGAGCCCCGGAGAAATTCAGCCGAGTTGCCGGAAGGTCGGAGACCTTCCGCACATCAGACGGCAGAGCCGTCGAGAAACTGCTAGATGAGAAATCGCCTGTCATCACATTTTTTCGTGCTACTCCTCGTAGTCGTGATCGAGGTTGTCGGCTATACCGCGATCCACCGGGCGGCTTTGATTCGCGGCTACGAAACCTCCCTGATTGGAGCAGCCCGTGATCTCCTGATCTATTTTCCGATCGTTGTGGTCGCCTTCTGGCTGACGCGCGCAAAGAAGTTCAAGGGTAATTGGACGCTGTATACGACGGCAGTAGTGCTGTTCTCGGTTGGGTTATTGGTGCAGTATCGGCTTTACAGCGATCCGGAATACAACGCCAGAAATAAGTCCGCGGCGCGGCAGGAAAAGACCGACACCCTGCGCATGCGCTATATCAATCAGAATTACGACGCGAACAAACGGCAGATGATGGGCTTGCCACCGACCCCTCCTCCGACCGACGTAGAAGCTCCGGCGAAAGAATCAAATTACAGTCTCCAGAATGCGCTCACCTCGAGCTACACCTGGATTCCAATCCTCTCGCTGGTGTCATTTGCGCTGGCCTTTTCTTTTTGCGCCAACGATCGATTTCTAATTTGGATCCAGCGTAACAGTTTCATGATCGTTCTGTTAACGCTGGTGCCCCTGGGCGTGGCCATTGTGACTTCAAGTGCCGGAAAGGCAGCCGGTAACACGACTCCCTGGGAACCGGCGAAGGTTCCTTTCCTGCTCGGCTTCGCTGGAATTCTGACTGCTCGCTACAAAGACCTGGCGCGAACTTACTGGGGGATACCGAGGGCCCGTGACATCATTCCCTTGATCGTCATGGCGATGATTCCATTCATTCCTTTTTTTGCGCTCAAAGACTTCGGCCAGATGCTGATCTTTAGTGGCGCCTATGCGACGCTCTATCTGGTCGCGGTGCGCCGCTGGCCGCAGTTATTGGTGTTTGTCGGCTCAGTGATGCTCGTGATCTCGATTCTGGTGATCGGCGCGTTGCCGCGCGACATCCAGGAGAAATTCCCCCTGCTGCCGATCATTGCACGGCCAGTTCAGCATGCCTTGCCCTCCCGCATTCAACAACGATTTCATCTGTGGCTGGACGGGTTCGACCCGCCTTCACCCGACGAGGCGTGGTGGAAGAAGGACTATGAGGACGCGCTGGCAAAAGATCCGCGCATGAAAGAACTCGCTGAACAGAGCGAGGCGATGAAGAAGAGTGTCAACACAGACATCTGGTTCGACAAGCTGGCCTTTCAACCGGCGCAGGCCATCTTTGGCATTTCCTCGGGTAAGACCACCGGGCGCGGATTGGGCCTCGGCTTTCCGGAAGTCATTCCCATTGCCGACTCGGATTACGTGTACGCGGCAATTGCCGAAGAAATGGGTCTCGCGGGCGGAGCGTTGGTGATCCTGGCCCTGCTTATTTTTGTGATTGCCGGCATTCGCACTTCAATCGAAGCGCGTGATATGTTTACCAAGCTTTGCGCCGCCGGGTTGACTGCGTTTATGGGTATTCAGGCGCTGGTAAATATCGGCGGCATCACCCGCGCGTTGCCCATGACCGGAATAACTTTGCCGTTCGTCAGCCATGGCGGGTTTAGCTTGATCACAAGTTTTGCCATGCTCGGAATGTTAATGGCCTTTTCCCATCGTAACGCCCAGGACGCTAAGGCAGTCGCGCGGGCCAAGCGTGGATCTGATGACGCAATCGCCCTGGAGGCGGTCCAATGAGCGCACCAAAACCCGCAGACAATATCCAAGTCGCTTCGGTCAGCGATCGAGGGCTGAGCGAGAAGCGGCCGATGAACGAGGATTCGTTTCTGGCTGATGCAGGGCGCGGCATCTTTGTCGTCGCCGATGGCGTCGGTGGAGCGGATGCGGGCGAGGTGGCTTCGCAGAAGGCCATCGATGTTCTAAACGACGCGTTCCGGAATAAGGTCGCCGACGGCGAAGACGTTGAAGACTTGATGGAGTTGGCCATTCAACGCGCCAATAGCGCCATCCATCAAATGGCTGCGGAGCATCCGCGCTTCTCAATGATGGCGACGACCGTTGTGGCGCTGCACATAGACGGCGGGCGAGCAACCATCGGCCATGTCGGCGATTCAAGACTTTATCGGCTTAATCCTGAAGGCAAATTGCTGCGCGAAACGGACGATCACTCGATCGTCGAAGAAGAGGTGCGCGCGGGCCGAATGACGCCCGAGCAGGCGGCGAATCATCCCAGCAAGAACGTGATCAGCCGCGCCCTCGGCGCCGAAGAGACGGTCGAAGTCGACATGAAGACCATAGAAGCGGGGGATGGCAATACCTTCCTGCTCTGCACTGACGGCATCACCCGGCATATTCCCGACAAAGAAATTCAGGAGTTATTACTAAGTGGCGGAAGCGCCGAAGCAATCTGCGTGGAAATGAAAGAGCGCTGCTATCAGCGCGGCGCGGAAGACAATCTGACCGCGGTCATCGTGCAAGTGGGGACGCCCCCGGCGGCAAACATTGACGAAGAGCGCACCATATCGAATGAACGATCCGATCTCGCGGCGACCGCGCCGGGAGGCACCGCAGCGGAGGTGCGTCTAACGCCCGCGTCGCGAATTGCCTTCCCCGGCCCGTCAACTTCGTCACAGGTCCGGTCCGCATCCCGAACTGAAATCAAAGGTCGATCAGGAGCCGGCAGAACCGTGCTTCGGTTCTTTGTTTTCCTATTATTCGTGGGCGTGGGCGCGGGCGCGTTCTATGCCGGGATCAGATACCAACAAGGGCGGCTCTTCCCTTCTCAGCTTGCTGCGTCCCAACCTACGCCGACGCCTTCTCCCCTCGATAGCGGGGCAGTCTTCGAACAAAAGCGCGCTGCAGTCGATGCGAATCCGCAAAAGTGGTTGGCGGATGTGACTCTGCCAAAGGCAACCGATTCGAAGGATCCGGAATTCCTTTATCTGTACGGCCGAGCGCTGATGCTAACCGGGAACCATCGGGATGCGATGCAGGCCTTTGAACTGGCCGTCAACAATCTTCGTACTGAAAGCAGTGGGCATTTACCATTTGGCGCGGAAGTAAAACTGGCCCAGGCAGCTGCTGCTTTGAAGCTAAAGAAACAGTCTCCCGCAGTAAGTTCGCAGGAAGGATTGATGGCTGAGCAAAAGGCGGCGCACGCGCTCGACGACGTGCTCGGCTTGAAGGGCCAGGCTGCACCTCGATGACCGCAATGCTGTTGTCCGACAGACTTTCAGTTTGTCGCTTCCTGTCTGTGGCATAGGCTTCAGTCTGTGAATCCTTCAGGCCAGACCACAGGATGTCTGTCCTACACAAGCGATAAACCGATGTTTGTCGGACAGTATGACTCAACTAAAGCTTTTACAGTGCAGGGTTGACAGCCGTTACGACATCGAAGATTGTCTGGGTCGCGGCAGCTACGCCGAAATTTACATGGCGCGCGATCTCGCCGCCACCGACGAACGCTTTCGCAAGGTAGTCATCAAAGCGTTGAACGTCCTGCTGCAGGGCTATCAGGATCTCGACCTCGAGCGCACCCTAATCCAAAACTTCCAGAACGAAGCCGTCGCTCTCGATCGGGTGCGGCATCCGAACATCATCAGCCGCCTGGGGCATGGCACCGCGATCGATCTCACCGGTACGGCGTTCCATTACATCGTGCTCGAATATTTAGGCGGTGGCGACCTGTCGCTCTTGTGCCGCAAAGAGCCGCTAAAACTCGATCGCGCCCTTTTCTATATGCAACAGCTTTGCGCCGGACTGGCGCACGCACACGAGTGCGGTGTTATTCATCGCGACATCAAGCCCCAGAATCTTTTGCTCACCACTGATCATGAGACGTTGAAGATTGCCGATTTTGGCGTCGCCAAGATCGAGGCCGCCGAGGGAGCGATCACCCGAGTGGGCACAAACATCTACGCTGCCCCCGAACATAATCCGCTCGTGCAAACGGCCGCGCTGGATACCGGCTCACTGCCAAGTGCGCAAACGCAATTGACACCAGCGGCGGATATTTATTCACTGGCCAAGACGGCATACACGATGATCTGCGGCGTGCCTCCGCGCGCCTTTGCTCAACACGCAATCACGGCGCTCCCGATTCCGATATCCTCAGAGCCCTGGGCTGGCTCACTGTTGCGCGTCCTGGAACGATCGACGCAGACGCGGCCAGGCGATCGCTATCAGACGGTGCAGGATTTCTGGGATGAGCTCAGCGATGCATCAATGCCCGCCACTCAACCACTAAACATGGCACCGGTGCGCCGGCGCGTTACCTCAGATCTGAGTCTGGATGCCGAAGTGATAACGGCGGCGCCGCCAAAGCCGCGATTTGAAACGTCGCGGGAGCTGCAACAAGATGCGGCCAGTAACGGCGCGACCCGGCCGAAGATCGTCGTGCCAATTGCCGGCCAATCACGGCCGATTTCTGTTCACGCGTCGATGCATTCGGCCCAGGGGTTTGCCGCCCCTCAGCAGTTGGGTCGAGTAACCGTGCCGGTAGCGCGCACCGGTCAGGTTCCCCTGGCGCACCAACCCGGGATTTCAGTCCGTCCGCGAAAACGCAGCCGCGACTTCGTCGTTGGACTGGTTCTCGTGTTATGTTTCGCTGGATTGTTGCTGGCGACCGGCGCGTATGTTCGCTCGTGGATCAAGACGCCGCCCATCGAACAAACACCGCCGACCGGCATTATCGGGCGTGAGGCTTTGACTACGACCGATCTAAACTTGCGAGACGGCCCGAACGTCGGTAACAATCAAATCGGTTTGGCTGAAGCAGGATCGCGGGTGCGAATCTTGAATGCAAATAATAATTGGTGTGAAGTGCAGGTCCTGCAGCACAGCCGCCCCAAGGCCGAACCGGATTCCGCGGATCGCGGCTGGGTCAACAAAAGGTTCTTAAAATTTGATTAGTGTGGAGTGCGGTGACTGATCACCGCTTTTCTGCCAGCGCTACGGCGCTCTCCAAAAATATGGGACTAATAGAATCCATCCGACGCTGGATCGACGGCGAGACGACCGACGACATTCTGGAAGAGGCAGACGAGCATTCGAAGCCGCGCCGCGTTTGGGAAGAGTTTCTGGTAAAGATCGCGCGTGAAGTCGAAGCCTGTATGCAGCGAGAGATGTTCACTCCGCCGGGCGGCCCTACCTACATCCCCCGCGAATACATAGTCTATCTCAGCAACGAGGACGATAAAGACTGGCAGGGAGACAAGCGGCGTGGTTTGGAGCAGGGCCTCTTTCACGTGCTGTCCGATCGCGCGCGTGAGCTGGCCGGCTCAGTGCAGTTGCAAGCGAAGTCTTTTGCGATCGAGTTACGCGTGGATGGGACCTTGAACAAGGGCGAGTTTCGCGTGCAGCCGGTCTGGGACGAAACTGAAGCAGGCCACACAATGGTCACGGTGCGACCGGCAACCACGAATGTCGGCGCCGCGCCCGTGCCCGCTGGAGCCGCGTCCGTGACTCCGGCAGGTGAAGCTGACACTGCCACACCCGCGGATGGCGATACCAGTGACGTGACAGTCGTGCGTCCGCGCGTAGTGGATCTTTACTCGATCGAGCTTTGGCGCGAAGGAGTCCGGCAGTCTGTAGTCAATATTACTAAAGCAGAAATTACCATCGGTCGCGGCTCGAAAACGGTGGCCGTCGATCTACCTTTAAAAGGTGATCCGGAAATCAGCCGCGTGCACGCGACGCTGACCTTCGACGATCAGGGCCGCTTCTGGCTGACTTCCAAAGGCCGCAACCCCACTCTGGTTTCCGGCCGGGAGCTCCCGCGCGAAGAACGCACCATGGTGCAGCCGGATGAAAAGATCGGTGTCTGTAGCTTCACGCTGAGAATCCAACCGAAGTAGATAGGTTTGCTAATCGGGGCAGTAGCCCGACCGTGAGGGAGGGCGCTAGTTCCGATACGAAAGACAAACGAAGTGGTCGAGCAGAGGACCTGCTGAATGTTATCTACGATCTTGATTATAGTGCTCAGCAGCTCTACGAAAAAGCAACAAAAGAAACTGGGCCACCTAAACAATGAGTGCGCAAACACACGCCCTCCCTTATGGTCGGGCTACTGCACCGATCTCTCCAGAGAGACGGCAAACTCAGTGACCGGTGCCGACAGTCATCGTTCCGCCGTTCAGGTCGGAGATCAGTTGACTCAGTAAAGGACTCACGCTCTCAACGTTGTCGTAATTCTTTCCCAACAACTTAATCAGCCGCTTCTCTTTTGAAGTGCCTTCGATCTCTTTCAGGAAGGCGCGGCAAAAGGCGCAGACAACGGCGGGTTCGAACTGCGTTCCGGTATTAACGCGAAAGTCTTCCAGCACGTCGGCCAGCGGAAGATGTTTACGGTAAGGCCGATCGGTAGTCATTGCGTCGAATGAATCGGCCAGAGTAACGATCTTCGCGCCGGCGGGAATCTCATCGCCCTTCAGTCCGTCGGGATAGCCATTCCCGTCGATGCGTTCGTGATGATAGCGGGCCATGAGCGGGATGTCGGCGTAGGGATGACTGATCGGCGAAAGTATTTCATAGCCGGCGGCCGGGTGCCGGCTCATCTCTTTCGAATCTTTCGCGTTGAAACGCTCAGGAGAGTTGATGACGTTGAGATCGACGATCAGTTTGCCGATGTCGTGCAGGTAACCAGCGATGGCAATGCCTTCGACTGCGTCATCGGTCCAACCCATTTCGCGCGCGATGATTTCGGCATACTTGCCGACGCGGACCGAATGGCCCTGGGTGTATCTGTCTTTGATGTCGATCGCCGCGGCAAACGCGTGCACGGTCTCTTTGTAGATTGTTCGCAGGCCATCGTAAAGCCGACGGTTCTCATCGGCTTTGTGTTCAACTTCCTCCAGCAGTCGATGACTGTGAATTCCTACGCCGAGGTGGCGCGCCAGCACGCCCACGATTTCCAGATCCCCTTCGGTGAGCGTTTCTCCGGTCGCCTTTTCGCCCAGCAGAACGACGCCAATCAGGCGCTCTCGCACCACCAGCGGAATCAGTAGATCGATCTTAGCCGCAGCCAGGACGTCTGTGTAATTTGCGAGAAACTTTGTGGCTTCCTCCTTTGCATCAGCCAGCGACAATGACGAGCCCAGACTTGCCCAACGCCGCTCGTTTTCGTTTGAGCACGGCAGCGCGAGTTCCGATGTTTCGCCCAGGCCCCGCGAGGCAATCACTCTCAGGCAACATCCATCTCGATCATATTCGGCCACGCCTCCACGCCTGATTGCCAGAGAGCCCAGCAACAAATGAAAAGACGCGCGCAGCATCTCTTCAAAATCGCCGGTGTCTGCGATCTCCTGGCCCAGATCGGCCAGGGCGGCAAACGTGTGTAGCAGTCTTTGGGTGTCTGTTTCCATATGAGAACTAGTGTCGGAAGCGCGCCCCTGAACCAGGGCTTAAATCCGTCCTAAGCGCTCCCTGACGGTCGGGCTACTGCCCCGTTTGTCAGTTTGTCGCTAAGCCGGCAGCGTTGGTCTGCGGTGTTATCAAGGCCAACGCTTCGGTCTCGTCTTTGACGACACTGACATGCCTGGTTAATCCGAGCATCTCAAATAATTGCGCCGTGTGGCTGTTTACGTCAGAGAAGATGAGGCGTGCCTGATTTTGTTCCGCGGCATCGATTACGCCCATAAGAATCGAGACACCGATGCTGTTCACCAGTTCGGTGTCTCGGAAGTTGATCACCAGTGCCGTGCAGCCCAATTCAAGCTGACGCTTACATTCACGCTCGATGCGCTCACCGCTCAGCTTGTTCAGATAATCGCTGGCATAGATGATTGCTGTATCTCCAATGCAGCGAGTCTGCACCGGAGTTTCCGCCGCGGTGTCCGCCATACTTTGTTGCGCCCCCTAAACGAGGACAGTTTAGCACAGACTTTATCTGGTTCACTTTCATCTTTCGATCTTGAGCGAATGATGCTGGACGCGGCGCTCTTAGCTTTCTGTTAGACATTACATTTCAAAGAGCACTATACTTTGCGGACTTTTGAGAGCTCGTGAACGTCACCGCCAATGAAATCAAAATCCCGACTCATCCAGTGGTTCGTTTTTTGTCTAACCCTGGCTCCGCCCTGTTTCCTCGCCCCACTGATATTCAAATACAGCGTCGACATTCCGCAATGGGATGAATGGGAATACGTCCCGCTCTTTGAGAAACTTTCGCGCGGCTCTTTGACCATCGCCGACCTCTTTAGGCAGATGAACGAGTACAGGCAATTTTTTCCGAATCTTGTAATCGTTGCGCTCGGCTGGCTGACACGTGGGGATGTTAGATATGAAATGCTGGCTAGTTTTTTGGTCGCCTGCCTCATTTCGTTCAACGTCTATCGTCTCGTTGAATGCACCATCGGCGGGGATCGAATACCAAGGTTGTTTCTGTTTCTGATTGCCAATCTGTTCATCTTTTCACCATCTCAGTACCAGAATTGGCTGCAAGGTCAACAGTTAGTTTATTACTTTCCCATCGCGTGCGTCACTGGCTGTCTGCTGGTCGCTTATTCACATTGGAATCTGAAAACGAAATTTGTCGTGTGCGCCTTTTTATCGGTCGTCAGCACATTCTCTTCCGCCAATGGAATACTGTGCTGGCTGATTGTGCTACCGGTTCTTATCGTCGCTGATCGAATTTCGACCAGGCGCTGGCTGTGGTTAGCGTGGATCATTGGACTCTGCTCGAGCGCGGGCCTTTATCTCTATCACTATCAAGAACCCTTGTCCTCCCCATCTCCGTTTACTGCGTTATTCCATCCACTATTGGCCATCACTTACTTTCTTGGCTTCCTGGGAACTCCGGTTGCATTGGAGAAAGGAAAGGTGGCGGCGGTAGCGGGTCTCATCCTGACCTTCGCGTTTGGGTTCTCATGCTTTTACTTGTTCAGACACCGTGCTGACCGCGCCCTGGTGCGGCGAATGATGATCTGGCTGATGATTGGAGCTTATTCGATACTCACGGGCGTGATGACGACGATTGGTCGCATTGGATTCGGCGTCGGACAATCGCAGAACACTCGATACATAGCATTCTCGGCGTATCTCATTGTTGCGCTCGTGTTCCTTGTCGCTATCATCAGTCAGGACTTCTCGAGCAGGAGTCACTCCGCGATCCGGGCAATCTGGCTGCGCCGGATCGCGTTCCTGTTTGTGGGCGGACTGATTCTATTACAGCCGTTCATTTTTGTTCTGTCGATCAATAGAATGGCCGAGATGAGGACGACACTTCTGCAGGCGAAAGCCATGGTGCTGTTCATCAATCTAAAGCCGGATCCGGCTCAGGTTATGACTTTGTATCCCGACCTGAAGGTTTTGACTGTGCGCGCAAATACCTTGAACCAGCTTGGCTTTCTGCGGCCTGGACTGGTTAAGAGTCTCAGGGTCCGCAAATTTGCCGCAACCGGCGGCTCGAATCCGACGTCTTACGGTTCGTGGGATCGATTCACTAGGTCAGACAGCGATCGTTATCTTGCTTCCGGCTGGTCCGCTTTGCCTCACCGCGGAGAGCCGGCGGACGCAATCTTACTCGCTTATCAAACCCCGGACCGCGAGATACTAATGTTTAGAATGGCCAGTCGCCAGGCTGCATCCGCAGGATTTTGGCATGGGCGTCACCAGTCCGACCAGTGGCAAGCGTCTTTCTCTGCGGGTGAGTTGCCCGCGGTTCCGGTCACCTTAACGGCGTGGGGATTTGATGCCAACACAGGGCAGGCGTTTCGCCTTAATGGTTCGTTCGAAATTCAGGGATCAACCATTCGTTAAGGAATTATGTCCGGCCCAGATCATAAAAACAGCATTAGCGTCTTCTTCCCGGTCTTCAACGACCAGGGAACTATTGCAGCGCTGGTCAAGAATGCCTTGTCTGTTCTTCCGTCGTTCACGGAGGAGTACGAGGTACTCTTGATCAATGACGGCAGCACGGATGAGAGCGGCGCCATCGCAAACGAACTCGCCCGCAACTCAGAACACGTCAGAGTTATCCATCATTCACATAATCAGGGTTATGGGGCCGCGCTCCGGACGGGCTTTGAAAACACGACCGGCGATCTGATTTTTTATACTGACGGCGATGGACAATACGACGTGCTCGAGCTGGCTTTGCTGGTGCCACTCATGACCGCCGGGGTTGACGTGGTGAACGGATATAAGATAAAGCGTCAGGACAATCGGAGCCGTAGAGCGTCCGGGGCAATATATAATAGTCTGGCTCGTTGTTTGTTTAGCCTTCCTATACGCGACGTTGACTGCGATTTTCGCTTGGTGCGCCGCTCGGCAATAGAACGGATTCTACTACGCAAAGCGAGCGGAGCCGTTTGCGTCGAGTTAGTCCGCAAGCTTACTCTCTCGGGTTGTGTGTTTAGAGAGGTTCCGGTTCATCACTATCCGCGGCTGCATGGTAAGTCTCAGTTTTTTACGCCGCGACGAGTGGGCCGAACGATTTTGGACTTTTGCGCAATTTGGATAGCTTCGTTTTTCCTGGACTCCGGCGCGCTTCACTAAATCGCCATCTTCTCGCCCCGACCGTCCGAACTTTTTAGAGCAGGCTTGCCCCTGGACGGATAATAATGCGTCCTTCGGGACGGCTCCATGTCTAAATCATTCAAGGAATACCAGGGCAGTTCCGTGCTCTATCACAATCTCGCTATGGAGACTGGAAAGGTTTCCGGGCCACACAAATCGCGGACAGGCCCATAAATAATTTCGAGTCAGGCCGCCTCAGCCAATTGGCCTCTGCCTTCAGCATTCCGATTAGTGCAGTGTTCAGCCATTGCCAGCCGGACGGTAGCGGCTTGACGTCGGAACCGGGTGAGGCGAGCCCGATGCGCTTAAGGACCAGGCGTCTAACCATGGCAAGCGGCATCGGTAGGCTGTTCGCGTATGTCTCCCGCCGAATCTCGAATCCCGCCTGCTTCATTTTGGTAACCAACTCCTTGAGTGAATAGCGATGTGTGGTGCCCAGCGAATCGTCGTGGCCGCTCTTCATCCATTCATGCGCGGCTACCCGAACAAAAGCCAGTCCGCCAGGTTTTAGCACCCGATACATTTCGCGAATTGCCGACTCATCGGATTGTTTGTCCTCCAACTGGACAAGTACATCAAAGCTGGTCAATAAATCAACCGACGATTCGGCAAATGGGAGGTTTTGGACCGAAGCCCGAGCGAGCATATCGTGATTACGCCGCCGGCAGAACGTGAGGGCGGTATCGACGAGATCGATACCGAGTATCCGGCCATTTCCAGAATAACGCGTGAGCCAGGACAGCATCCCCCCGGTACCGCATCCGGCGTCGAGGATTAACCGGTCGCGGTCGGGTGGACATGCCTGATCGAGCAAAGCGGCGGTAATTTCCCGCATCCCAACAAACCACCAATACTCCTCTTCCAGCTCGTACAGGTCGGCATAGTCAGCGGGCTCCATTTGTTTTCACTATTCCTGGAGGGATCAATCCAGATGCGACAGGATGGTTGAACTTGAATCGTGGCCCGATCCAGAATTCGTCCCGTTAACCAAGGCGGGGTCTTCGGATAAAAGACCTGACCATATTCGAAGGTTTAGGGACGACGATACTTGGTCATTCGCAGTTGCGTGCCGTCATCGACGCGCTCGAATTCAACTTCGTCCATGAGCGTTTGAATCAGCTTTAATCCCCAGCCGCGCCGGCCATTTTCTTTTTCTTCTTTGGTGCCGGCTTCCTGGCCGTTCTGGCTGGTAAAACTTGCCGGCATCACACCGCGACTCGCAACGGTAACGACTAACTTATCATTTTCCACGCGAAACCGCTGATAGATTTTCCGGTCCGGGCTCAGGCTATGTTCTGCTGCGTTGATGCAGGCTTCAATCAGAGCGGTCTTGATCTGGTTAATCGCTTCGGGCGCGAAACTCATCCGCCGCGCGATTTGTTCCACTGTATGCGCCGCGATTAGTTCCGTGTCCGCGCCCATTGGAATTACCATTTCATATTCATTGGGCTGGCCTTCCGCGTCTGCCCTGGCGGCCGATTTGATGCGCGCGGTGAGCAGCTCAACCTGGCGACGACTCGAGCCGTAAGCGTCGCGCGTCTTCAGCAGCTTGCACGCATCCGGCGAAAATCCTTCAGGCGCAACCAGCCAGAGACGGACCCGTTCAAAACCACACTCTCGCGCCAGAGTCGTCAGGCGATCGCACCACTCTGCGGTCACTTCCCTGCTCGCTTCGAGCTTTGAATCAATCTCAGCCGCCAGCCACACGATTTCGTTTTCGTCCGTATAGTCAGCCGCCTCAAACCCGTGGGCCACGGCACAACGCTCACCGTCACAGGAAATCGACGTCGAGTAAGCGTCACAGCCCGCTGCGTGGACGACCTGCGGCAATCGAATTAGATCGGCTTCTGAGTCGAGGGCTGCGTCGACTCTGTCAGGGTCTTCTCCCTTATGTAAGGCCGCAAAACGATCGTAATGGAATAAGCTGGCTGGGACGCTTTGACAATTAAAATCAGAGATTAGATCACGCAAGCCGAGCGAAGCTTCGCGCCGATATTTTCGCGCCATCGTCTGTGGCGCCCGCTTCAAAGAATCCAGCAATATCGTCGCAACTACCAGGGCCCGCCGCTCACCAGCGACCTCAAGCCGGTAATGCGCGCGCAAGTAGTCCATCCACACACCCAACTCGGCGTTTATCTCAATGAACGCTGCGCTCGAATTCGCCAATTCATGAACGTGCAAGGCATCAACGATTCGTTCGAATTCCGCAGCATCGACACCCAGCCGTTTCTTCCAGGCCCACAGAGAAGACTTGTGCGCGCCGCTCGAGGCCGACTCAAACAGCACTCGCAGCAGCACCTTTCTTGTCTGTGGGTTAGCAATCGACGCATCCAGAATTCGGGAAAAGTGCCGATGAATGCGTCCGCCCATCAGTTCATCAACGTAAAGACGCTGACAATTAAGAAAGCTCGTCAGGGCCGTTTTCTTTTCTTGGGCCCCCTGAATCAGACCATTGATAAAGAAAGGACTGGCGTTCAACTGCTGCGCGATTAGATCGCGCGTGGGTTCGTTGGTCTCAACATCGTTACGGCGGGCAGCGACCTCGATGAGCGTGCGGGCGGCGGCGTCTCCCAATCTTTCCAGATGGATCGTCTCACCGTGCTCGAGGCTGTCATTCGCTCCGTGAATCAAGTCGGCTATCTGCCGGCGCAAACCAGCGATCGCATACGGACGATTTAGCCGGCCGATAGCCGCGATCATTTCCTGGGCCAGCCAGGCTTCGTCCTTTGAGGGCGTCGCAAGTTGAGTGCAGTCGATCAAATGAAAGACTGTGCGAGCGGCCACGGAGAGACGATACGGAGCGTTCAGACAGAATCGCGCCAGGTCCCGGTCGTGTCCGCCGGAGCGCTCGCGCTCAAATCCTTCGATGAGGTCACCCATCAGCTCGTAATCACCTGGCAGGGCCAACTCAAGCAAGTCGTGGAAACTGAGATCGGCTTCGCACAAAGAAGGATCGACCCGCCGATAAGCGATGTATTGCTGCAAAACATTCTGAAAGAATCGCCGGGCCGCGTCGACCGGCGTCTCGCCAATCCCTTTGAAGGCAAAGTGGATCGGAACCTCTAGCCCACGGCGCGCGAACAACTGATCGTATGTCTGCCGCAGCAGTTCAGACGCGCCCGCCCCGGGGGCAGCCTGAACTACCAGTCCGCGGCGGTCGCTCGACGCGTGCCGCACGATCTGTTGCAGTTCGGTGTCGCGGCCCACAAACTCGTCGCGGCTGACTTTGGAAAGTATGAGCTGGTTGATCATCGAATCACTGTTGCGGGTTCGCGGCCGCTCCATTGGCAGCGCCCCTGACACCCTGATATGCGTAAGCTCGATTCTTGCCGTGCCTCTTCGCATGATAAAGGGCGCGATCGGCCGCGCGCACGATCGCCTCCGCTGAATCGAGCGCCGGCGAGAACGCGGAGAGTCCGATGCTGACGGTAACCGCGCCGAGCGGTTGCGATTTGCCGTGCGTAAACGCAGTTTCGTAAATCTTGCGGCGAATGCGGTCAGCAATTACGCCGGCCTCCTTCAAATCAGTTTGAGGCAGCAGGATGGAAAACTCTTCGCCGCCATAACGCGAGGCGACGTCCACCTTGCGGAGCGCGGCTCGCAGGCACTGGGCGGTAATTTCCAGCGCGCGGTCGCCGGCCTGGTGGCCGTTCTGATCGTTGTAGATCTTGAAGTCGTCAATATCGATCATCATAAAGCTAAGCGGATAATCATAGCGCTTGGATCGGCTTAACTCTTCGGCCAGGCGGGCCTCGAGATAGCGCCGGTTGTGCAGACCCGTCAGCGGATCGGTGATCGACATGACCTGATACTGATTCGCCCTCTGCTGCCAGGCGGCGCGCTCAATCGCGAGGGCAATTTGGGGCGCGACCGATTCAATCATACTCAAGTCATTTGCGTCATAAGCGCCGCCGCCGGTTTTGTCGGCCAGATTGAGCACGCCGAATCGCCGACTCCCGATAGAGATCGGATAGCTAATAAAGCTCTTGGTTTTGTAACCGCGCTCCGGCAAACTCGACCTGCCCAGATCATCGATACTGGCCACCATCGGACGGCCTTCGCTCAGAACAGATCCGGCAATTCCCTCGCCCATGGCGATCGGGCCGACTTCGCTTATCGAAGCCCGGATTCCTCGCGAAGCGGTCATCGTCAAGGTATTCGCCGATTCATCGAAGAGCAACAGTGAGCCACGCTCGGCTTTTACCAACTCCGCCGCCTGCGTCAGAATCGATGAGTAAGTTTCCGCGGGTTCGCTCGCGTCAATCTGTTCGATGAATCTGCGAATGGATTCCGCGAAAGGCGCGCGCCGATCCAAGCCAGGCTTCGGGTGCTCTTCGGTCCGTCGATCTTCCATCCGCGGCTCAGCGGCCGGCTGAGGCCTCTCGGTCTTCTCAGTGGAGAAACTTGATGCCTCCTCCACCGTCGTCTCTGCGAACTCTCTTGCGGCCCTGGCCACACGCAATGCCGCATGATCCAGGTCCGCCGCGTCCGCGAAGATCACGTTGCGAAACAGCTCTTCGGAATTCAGATCCCGCAGGTCGCCCGAGCGGAAGCGCTCTGCCAACTCCTTATAATCCGAGCTCGTGATAAAGGCCCGCCCTCCTATGATTGCCAGTTGACGCTGGTCATCAATCTCTAAGGGCATCGCAAAGCACTGCAAGCCCGCATGGCAACGATAGTGTGTGATTGTGTTTGCCTCAATGGCGCGGCCGTGTGCTGCACCGCAAAACGGATCGCAAAGTACCACGTGTTCGGGAGACGACTGCAGGGCTTCGCAAATCGAGTTGTTATTGGCGATCGATAACGCTGGAGGTTGATGACCCTCAACCAAAAGGAGCGATACTCCCGATGATTCAGCGATAGACTTTTGTACGTCGGGCCAGCCAGGGGGCGCGTGTTCGGGAGTCTCCGCGACTATCGTTTTGGATCTCCTGGGGCGTTCATTCTTCATCGTCCTACTGGCTCGCACTTCTGCAATCGACTGCCTTATGTGTTTTCTGATTCGAACTGAGATACCTGGCCATGAAAGAGGCAACGCTAAAGGACGCTCAGTATAGGTTGCGCTCTTGATAGCTACAAGCGAACGATGCTTGCAGATCACGACTTGAGATGGGCGTTCAAAAAACGCCGATCTTCATCTCACATGTACCGTAAATGACTAATAAGGGGCGTCTTTCACGCAGTTGATGATGCCGCCACCTCCGCCAGCCCGGGTGCAGCCCCCGGCGCGACCCGGTCAATGTCGGGCTCTTCGGGGCTAATGCGAATGCAGGCGGCGAAGTGATTAGGCTTGATTTGGACCAGTTGAGGCTCGAATTCGCGACAAACGTCGATGGCAAAGGGACAACGAGTATGAAATCGACATCCCCGGGGCGGATTTATCGGCGAAGGCACATCACCCTCCAATACAATGCGCCGCCGTTTGGCTTCAGCTTTCGGATCGGGAACCGGGACCGCCGAAATCAGAGCTTTGGTATAGGGCATCAGCGGATTTTTATAGACTGCTTTCCCGTCGGCCAACTCGACAATCTTGCCCAGGTACATGACCGCTACCCGATCAGAAACGTGCTGAATCGCCCGCAGATCGTGCGAGATAAATAGATAGGTCAGATTCTTCTGGCGCCGTAAGCGATCCAGCAAATTCATGATCTGAGCCTGTATCGAAACATCGAGGGCTGAGATGGGTTCGTCCGCGACTATGAACTCAGGATCGACGGCGAGCGCGCGGGCGATGCCGATGCGCTGCCGCTGGCCGCCGGAGAACTCGTGCGGATAACGCTTCCGAAAACGCGCGCTCAAACCCACCATTTCCATCAGCTCCTGCACGCGCTCTTCCTTGGCCCGGCCTTTGGCAAGTTGAAAGGTTGCAAGCGGCTCTCCGATGATCTGACTAATGGTCATGCGTGGATTCAGCGAAGCATACGGGTCCTGAAAAATTATCTGAAGGTGCCGGCGCTGTTCGCGCATGGCGGACTTTGACAGCTGAGCCAGATCGTTGCCGCGAAACAGGATTTGACCTCCGGTGGGTTCGGTCAAACGCAGGATCGCGCGTCCCAAAGTCGACTTGCCACAGCCTGACTCTCCGACCAGGCCCAGAGTCTCGCCCGGAGAGATGTCGAGTGTAACGCCGTCGACGGCCTTCACTACCTGACGTGAGCGACGGAACAGCGATCCGCCCGCGAGCGGAAAATGGACCGTGAGGTCCCTGATTGAGATCAATGGTTGGGAATCCGTTTCCATCACACCTTCACGGCTGACTCCGCAAAAACCTCATTCGCAAAATGACAGAGCGAGTAATGCTCCGGTGTCAATTGCACGTAGGGCGGAAACTCGCGCCGGCAAATATCTTCCGCGCGGTCACATCGCGGTGCAAACGGACACCCAGCAGGCAAGTGAGCGAGATCGGGCGGCAGACCGGGAATTTGATAGAGACTTCCCTGCTCGGCAGTGGGATCAGGCACCGAGCGCAAGAGGCCGCGCGTGTACGGATTGCCCGGCTGTTCAAAGAGTTCGGCGGTCGTCGCCTCTTCGAAAACCTTGCCGGCGTACATCACGATGATGTGATCGGCCATGCCGGCGACCACGCCGAGGTCATGTGTGATCAGGATGACGCTGGCGCCGGTCTCGGCCTTCAAGCGTTTGATGAGCTCGAGAATCTGCGCCTGAATGGTTACGTCGAGCGCCGTAGTTGGTTCGTCGGCAATCAAGAGTTCGGGCTCGCAAGAGAGGGCCATCGCGATCATCACTCGTTGCCGCATGCCTCCTGAAAACTCGTGCGGATAGCTGTCCACGCGTTCCCTCGCATCGGGAATACCGACGTGCTCCAGCATCCTGATCGCGTGTTCGCGCGCCTGTTTCCTGGTGTGACCGAGATGACGTTGCGTCACCTCCATCAATTGCTTTGAGATCCGCATGAAGGGATTAAGCGAGGTCATCGGATCCTGAAAGATCATGGCTATGCGTTTCCCGCGGAGGTCGCGGACTTCGCGCGCGCTCAGCTTTAGGACGTCGTGCCCGTCAAATATGATCGTGCCCGAAACGATCTTTCCCGGCGGATCCGGAATCAGACGCATCAGCGACAGATTAGCAACCGACTTCCCTGAACCCGACTCTCCGACGATACCCAGAGTTTCCCCCTGCTTCAGTTCGAAGCTAATCCCGTCGACGGCTTTGACCGTGCCGTCTTCGGTTTCGAAGTACGTGCGCAGGTCTTTGACGCTCAGAAGATTTCCGTTGCTGTCAGCCGTCATGGTTTCGAAAGGGTCGGGATGCGTCCATTTACCAGGGAAAGTAGTACGAGAGCACGCCGATGGAAAGGCCGCCAGCCAGACCAGTTATCAACGCCGCGAGCCAAACCGGCATGCCATATTTCGGCGACGACCGTCTGGCATAGATCAAGCCGGCAACAAACCATGCCGCAGAGCACCCGATGCCCATCGCGTAATGAAGCGGCAGCCATCGCTTCAACCCAAAGCCTGAGGACATCCCCAGGAAGGTGCCTAGCCCTCCTGGCCAGCCGTCCCTCCACCAGGACCTCTGCCAAATTTTTAATTCCGTACTCATGTGATCTGTCCTCCAAATTCGCAGAGACCTCAATCTTTACGCATCTGTGGATCGAGCGCGTCCCGTAACCCGTCACCCAGAAAGTTCAACGAGAAAAGCATCAGCGCCATCGTGACGCCAGGAAAAATTAGCTGCCAGGGATAGATAGCCAGGCTCTGCGCTCCTTCGGCGGCGAGGCTGCCCCACGAAACACGCGGCGGCCGCACGCCCAGACCGAGGAACGAAAGGAACGCTTCACTTAACATCACCGTCGGAACCGTCAGTGTTGCGTACACGATAACCGGGCCGAGTGTGTTGGGAACCAAATGACGAAAGATAATTCCCGTCGTCGACACTCCGGTGGCGCGCGCCGCCAGAATAAACTCCTGGTTCTTCAGCGTCATAACCTGTCCGCGGACTATGCGGGCCATGGTCAGCCAGGATACTGCGCCCAGGGCGAGAAAGAGCTGGGCCAACTGTCCGGTCGGGGTTTTTGCCGGCAAGAGCGCCAGCAGTACGATCACGATGATCACGTACGGCAGAGAGTAGAGGACATCGACAACTCTCATCATCAGGTCGTCGATCCGTCCCCCGAGGTATCCGGCCGTAGCCCCATACGAAACGCCAATCAAGAGCGATACGAGGGTCGCGATTAAAGCTACCATCAAAGAGATTTGTCCGCCCGACAGGACCCGCGCGAGGATGTCGCGGCCGGCATTGTCGGTGCCCATCGGATGGGCCCAGGTAAACCTGCCGCCTGGTCCGCGAAAAGGCGGAAATGATTTGGTCAGCGCCTGATCTTTGGGAATGAAATCATAAGAGTATCCGGTGGCGGCTTTAATTATTGTAGGACCAATCAGAGCAGCAATAATAATGAGGATCACGATGATCATGCCCAACACGGCGAGCCTGTTCTTGAGCAACCTGCGCCATGCGTCACGCCACAGGGATGTCCCGACGACGACCTCGCCGCTAATCACTTCCCG
>DATNNY010000625.1:0-2920 GCA_035601635.1 Pyrinomonadaceae bacterium | reverse complement strand
GGTTGAGGAGTATCCGCTTGCGACAGAGGTTGGAACAGCAATCCTTCGCTATCTCAAAGAAGTCAGGCCGAGATCGAGTAGACGGGAACTGTTCCTTACTCTGAGAGCACCTTACCGTCCTCTTTCCGCGGCCAGCCTCGGAGCAAGGGTTGGAACTCTCGTGAGGCGACTCGGCATAAAACTCGCTCACTATGTACCGCACGGTAGACTCCTTTCTCCCCTGCATGGGGATGACAAGGAGTCAAGACTATGTCGGCACAGATTCGTGCCCCTATCGGTAAAACGGGGCTGGCATGGCAGGACTCGACATAGTCAGGAAGGGTAGATAGTGTCTGCTATGTCTTTAGAGACATAGCCGGCACACAACGGCAACCCATCTGCTTCGCGCGGGTGTTGATATCAATACGATCCGCGCATGGCTTGGTCACGTCTCGGCGGACACCACCAATATCTACGCTGAAACCGACCTCGCAATGAAGGCCAAAGCGCTGGCCGCTTGCGATCCGGGAATCGGGCCCGCCAAAACCCAATTGAAATGGCGTGATGATCCCAACCTGATGCGGTTCCTTCGCAGCTTGTAGGGACTAACCACGTGCTGCGGTTCGCCTGCGAAAGGCGATCGTAAGGGATCCGTTTCCGAGCGGAGTTCCCGCCGTTCCATCGTTGATGAATCTAAACCTCACCAGCCGGACAATTTTCGCTATGAAGTCCGGAACCTAGTTGGCCAACATTCCCGCTCCGGTAATGCGGTAATGTGGGTTCGTGTCGGTATTCAACATGAGATAGACACGGGTATCGCGAGGAAGACGCTGGTAAGTTCCGGTTAGAGTATCAATGAGCAATTGTCCCTCGTAGTTGCGGCAGTAGACGTTGAATAGGAAATATCGATCCCCTGGCAGAAAGATACTTCTGAGCGTCTCAGAGCAATAATAAGAGCCCTTGAAACCCTCTCCTCGCGTCAGCGTCAAATACGACTTATTCGCGATGTTAAGTTTTTGAGATCCACCTTGTTGATCGGTGACAAGACCAACCCCTTTTGCGGGAAGCACGATATTTTGGTAATCGATAATTGAAAATGAGAAGAAGGGCGATTCGACAAAATTCGTTGATAATTTGTCGGCGCGAATTACCGAGGCATTGGGATTTTCAATATCTCTGACGAGGTTTCCATCGAAGTATTTGAGTTGTAAGTCTCCTTTGTCAGTTGGCACCGAGAAGTAGATTCCAGGGTTCCGACCGAAGAAATAGGAGTAAGCCGGGAAAGGCCTCAGAACTAGCTGCATGTTTCCAGACTGAATGTCGTACTTCCAAAGCTCTCCCTTTATTGAAAATAGTTGCGAACCCTTAGAGGCATAATATTCATCTTTTATAAGATAGAGACTTTGTGAGTCCTTCGACCACTGAAAACCATCGTCGCGAAAGAACTGCTGGCCCATTGGCTTAGGTTCTCGATAAATTGAGTCGATAGATGTCACCTTCCTAATTACGGGATCCTCGCGCCCGACGACCATCAGCAGTCCATTTGCAACAACAGCAATCTTCGTGCTGTCGGGCGAAACAAGAAAATTCTTGATCTGGCCATGCAATAAGGTCGGCGCTTTGGGATTGAGTTCGTCGGAATTCTTAAGTTCATCGCCGATCGAATAGAAGAACTGCGTGTCCGCCTTGGCGTGGAAATTCGTTGGGTGAAAGTCGACGATGTCCGACGGGGTGTAGGTTGCCTTTAAATATACCCAAAGAGATACCACCAAAACCGCAAGAATCAGAATTACTACACTTAAGATCACCGCGAAACGTCCTCTCAGTCGAACCATTATCGAGAGCCTCTTGAGAGCTGTTTGAGAAACTTACGCGCTTTGACCATCCCAGTCAGTGTACCGCAGCGTAGAAAGGCAAAACTGCCCTACTTGCACGAACTGGCATGCATGGCGTTTTCACTGTATAAACGCGGAAATCGTCCATACGGGTCTGGGAGTGCTCCAAGCGGCCCGCGCCCCACGCCTCTTCCACAGTGAATGTCTAGCCCTGGAGTCTCATTAAATTATGTGGCCGACGAAGTCCAAAATAGTTCGAAAACACTGCCTTCTAATCGTGTTTCCACATTATTCTCATCGCAACATAACTGTGGAAATGTTGTCGACCACATTTCCACAGGAAATAACACATAAGAGAATGATCAAGGACTGCGACGATGAGCTAAAGACGTTTCTAATGACGATGGAGACGCTGGGGGATAAACTCGGCCCCTTGTTGTTTCAATTCGGCAAGTTCGACAAATACGCGTTCAAATCTCTGGACGATTTTCTCGCGCGGCTAATTCCTTTTCTGAAAAAGCTTCCGAAGGAACAAAAGTTTGCCGTGGAGATTCGGAACAGGAATTGGCTGGTTCCTAAATTCGCCGACGTGTTGCGGGAGCACGGCATCGCTCTCACGCTGATTGATCAAGGCTGGATGCCGCGGCCTTGGGAGATGAAAGACCAATTTGATCTGATTACTTCTGATTTCACTTACGTTCGGTGGTTGGGGGACCGGAAAGGGATAGAAGAAAAAACTACAACTTGGGACAAGGTGATTGTTGATCGCCAAGGTGATCTTTCCGAGTGGGTCAGTCTTCTCAAGAAGGTCCAAGAGCGGCGAATCATGATTCTGGCATTTGCAAATAACCACTACGCGTTATGCCGACGTCGGCATAAGGCGTAATGCCGACTTCCGAATTATGCCGAATTGAGTCTCGCCGCCAACCGCGTTTCCTCTCGATAGCTGGTTGTCGAAGCCCACCGATGCTTGATTAAGTCGGCATAATCCCACTCACTTCTCTGGACGGTCCTGCAGACCGAAAGGAGAAAACGTGCGAGCCCGATCTCACCCTGAACCTCCAAGAGGTCCTCGCCATCCTGCTACTCGTCATGAAATCAAACGG
>DATNNY010000624.1:0-7799 GCA_035601635.1 Pyrinomonadaceae bacterium | reverse complement strand
TGATCTCGTCACATCCACAGGCTTCACTTTCAATCCGTGCCGCTGCGCGTCCTTAATAATTGTGAACGGCTGATAAAAACCCATCGGTTGATTATTGAGCGTGGCTGCGGTAAACGCCGCCAGGTAGTGACACTTGAGATAAGCACTGGCATAAGCAATCAAGGCAAAGCTGGCCGCGTGCGATTCCGGAAAACCGTAGAGAGCAAACGAAGCTATGGACTGTACTATTTCATCCTGCGTCTTACCGGTAATCCGCTGCGCGGTCATTCCGCGCCGCAGTTTCACTTCTATATCGCGCATGCGTGCTTCCGATCTCTTGAATCCCATCGCCCGCCGCAACTCTTCGGCTTCACCACCGCTGAACCCGGCGCAGATCATCGCCATTTTGAGCAGTTGCTCTTGAAACAACGGGACGCCCAACGTGCGCTTCAGAACTGGTTCCAGTAAAGGATGTGCATATTCAATTGGGGCGCGACCCAGCCGTCGACTCAGGTAAGGATTTACCATGTTCCCGACAATCGGTCCGGGTCGAATGATGGCCACCTGGACGACGATGTCGTAAAACTTGTAAGGCCGGAGTCGTGGCAGACAAGACATCTGCGCGCGGCTTTCGATCTGAAACATCCCGATCGTGTCGGCGTGTTGCAGCGCTTTATAAACTGTGGGGTCATCGGCCGGCAGATGAGCCAGGTCAACTTCCTCGCCATAGTCCTCGCGAATTATTTGAATTGAATCTTCCAGGACCGCCATCATCCCCAGGCCCAGCAGATCGACTTTGATAATGCCGAGATCAGCACAATCCTCTTTATCCCATTGCACCACCACACGTCCGGGCATCGCCGCGGGTTCCAGCGGAACCACGGAATTTAGTTGGCCCTGACAAATCACCATGCCCCCCGAATGCTGACCCAGATGACGCGGCAAATCCTGCACGGCGCGGTAAAGTTGAAAGAACTTCTTGATGCGACGATCACCCAGGTCGAGTCCCGCATCTTTGAATTGCCGTTCGGGAGTGTCTTTTGGATCTTTCCATTCCCAGGTATGCACCAGACTGGATAAACGTCCCAGGGTTTCTTCATCGAACCCCAGTGCCTTGCCGACTTCACGCGCGGCCGAACGCCCGCGGTAGGTGATCACATTCGCGGTCATGGCCGCCCCAAGTTTCCCGTAACGTTCGTAAACGTATTGAATTGCCCGCTCGCGCTGATCGCCGCTGGGCAGATCAAGATCGATGTCCGGCCACTCGCCTCGCTCTTCGGATAGGAAACGCTCAAACAAAAGTTCCATGCCGACCGGATCGACCGCGGTAATTCCCAGGCTGTAGCAAACCGCGCTGTTGGCCGCCGAACCACGTCCCTGGACCAGAATGCCGTTGCGTCTGCAAAACTGAATGATGTCCCAGACGATCAGGAAATAGCCTTCGAGTTTGAGCTTCTCGATCAGCCGCAACTCATGCTCGATCTGTTTCTGGGCGCGGGCGAAAGTTGGCGAGCCATTCTGTCCTGAGTAACGCCACCGCGCGCCTTCATAAGTTCGCTGGCGTAAAAAGGAAGTCATGGTCTCGCCGGGAGGCACGGGATAGCGGGGAAACTCGTAACCAAGATCTTTGAGCGTGAATTCAAGCCGCGACGAAAGCTCGGCTGTGTTGGCGATCGCTTCCGGCAGGTCGGCAAAAAGATCGGCCATCTCTCGCGGTGATTTCAGGAAACGCTCGGAATTGATCGAGAGCAAACGCCCGGCAGTTTCCAGTCGCACGTGATTCCTGATGCAAGTGAAAACATCAGCCACCTGTCGCTGCGCCCGATTGGCATAACAGACTCCGTTGGTCGCCAGCAGTGGTAACTTTAAACGCCGGGCGAGGTCGATCACTGAATGGTTCCAGGCTTCTTCATCGCGATTGAAGTGTCTTTGCAATTCAGCATAGACATGCCCTCTGCCGAAAGTATCAACCAGCCATTCAGCGTTTCTCAGCGCTTTCTCTGTGTCCTCCGTGTCTCCGTGGTGATTAAATCTAAGCGGCCCGTCACTTCCGCCGGTCAAACAAATCAACCCTTCTGCATGCTCAGCCAATTCATCCGGTGTCACCGCACATTCGCCAGGTTTCGCATGCTTGGGCACGCGCAGTTTCATCAAGGTGATCAGGCGACAGAGGTTTTTATAGCCGGTGCGACTCTGAACGAGTACCGGGATGGACATGACTCGCGAATCCAATGTCTGTTGGATCTGGATCGGATTTTGGACTTTGGATATTAGACTTTGGACAGCAATTTCAGCACCGATATGCGCTTTGACACCAAGTTTCTTCCCCGCCAAATGGAACCGTGCCGCGCCGTACAAGCCATCTTGATCAAGCAAGGCCATCGACGGCATTTCAAATTCGGCGCAGGTTGCAATTAACTCTTCCGGAGTCGACGCTCCTTTAAGAAAGCTGAAGGCTGACCGTGCATGAAGCTCGACGTAATTGGTTGGCAGTGAGCGTTGAGCAGTAAGCAGCGGCTTCCTTTGTCGCGATTCATTTCCGAAATTAGCTCTCACTGCCTTCTGCTCACGGCTCACTGGCTCACTGACCTCAGTCATAAATCCCTTCCACAAACCACGCCTCACTTTGCACATCGCGGTAAATCCGGCAAAGCACCTCACTTTGTTTGGGAATTGAATCAGCGACTGCTATGTCCCATTCATCTCTGACCCAGACGTCCGGTCGCCACCAATCACCCGACGTCCGCCACGGACCAGAAGCGCAGACAACCTGGCCGCGCACCAGACATGACAACTTCACATCCTGCGCCCTGATACGCGTGGGTCGTCCATGCAGGGTTTGCACCTCTGCGCGCCAGGGTGGCCGAAAAACTCTGAACCCCATTACGCATTGCCGATTGCCGATTGCCGGTTGCCGATTGCGTGATTTATTTTGCGTTGAAATACTGAAACGCTTCATGCGAAAGGCATCGGGTCGATGCGTATCTAAAATCTCGGGTGAACCAACCTTGTCTGCCCCGACTAACTTAGCCAGGCGCGCCAACGTCAACTCGAGTTTTTCCGGTTCGGGAGTTAAAGGAATAAACAGCCCCGTCTGTGCCATGCGAGGCTTCACCGGCTCGGCAATAATAGTTATTGAGATCACAGCGGCCCGTGGCGGCAGTGCTTCAATTTCAAACAAAAGCAGACGCAGCAACGTCTTCGGATTTTGCATGGGGATGGGTAAGGAGATGGTCCGTTCATGCTCTGATCTATCTTCCAGGTTCAGGTGGAGTCGTAATTCATTGGTGGCCAGAGCATGCGAATGTAAATTGGCACAAAGCTGGTTAAGCAGCCGCGATAGAATAAAAGAGAGCGGCTCAAGCTCCGCGACCGGATGTTCTAATTCAAGCGACTGTTCGAAGCCGAGCGGCGGTTGCACCAAAACCATCTGACGATCGCTTTTGCCCTGGGCGAGCTTTTGCAGACGCACCCCCGCCTGGCCCAACCTCTGTGCCACTCCAGCCAACGGCAATCCGGCAAAATCACTAAACGTGCGCAGGCCCCAAAGCTCCAGCGTCTCCTCTATTCCGGCAACTCTCTCTTGCTCAATATCAGCCAGGGAATAGTCAAGGGTCTTTAATGATAGATTCCCGAGTTGTAAGGACTCTTCTCCGACTGGAATAACGGTCACTCCTTTGAATGCCCGTGCCGCATGGATCGCTGCATCGGGATTTGCGGCTATGGACACATTTACTTTGAAGTTTAATTGGGCTGCACGCCGGACGATTTCACTAGCCAGGGCGCGCACAGAATGGATCGTTGCATTGTCATCTACCGCAGGTCCTGAATTAGCAGGCGAGCCAAACAATAAATTCTGCCCGGAAACATTCAGCACAACTGTGTCGTCGGCCGTATGCTCGACCAAAGGAGAGAACGTGAAAGCCAGGTCGATAAGCCATCCCTGCCCACCGGCTGGAGAGTCGAATTTGGGGATAGTTTGGCCATAGATACTCGCAAACATAATTCACTCTGGGATTTGATTTAATTTAAAAACCTCGGTTCCGTAGTAATCGAAGATTAGCGAATATCTGCGAACATTGTCAAGGTTTCGGCGGAAGACTAATGCAACCGCGTTCTGAATCGGGCGGGATTGGTAATCCATGAACCAGGCCGTTTTTGATTTACTCGGATTCGAATTCCCTGAAGCAGGTTTGAATGGGTTAGAAGGCGGGAGGCGGCCCCTGCTTTTAGCGGATAAGGTGAGGCCAAATAAGCCGTTTCTGGAGGAAAAGTGGAATCGGTCACCAACGAGAGGTGAGGAGTGGGACGTTCCCTGGTTTCTATCATCGTTAACTTTGCGTCACTGTTTTCTAAATCGAATGACACGGTATTCGGCCAGACTGGCCCTTCGCTCTTTACTTCCAGAACGAGCGCAGCGCATGAACGGATGCAAGCTACAGGTGTCAATACAACTAACGTAGTGGGCGTATTTTCAATTGATCGCCGGAAACGAAACCACCACGACGTGATTATTCGACGCGTGTATTTCGCAGCCACGTCCGCCAGGTTAAGCGCGACTAAACCAAAACCTCCGCTTTGCAGCAAAAGATCAGTCGCTTTGAAAGCACGTTCGACGCTGCCACCACAGCGAACCCACAATAAACGTTCGCCATCAACCCGCGCGTTAGCTGCGGATGAAAGATCGAAAGTATCGCTGGTGTCGACCAGCGCACAGGTTTCTTCCTGCATGGTTGCAACCGCCAGCGCCGATAGTAACAAGCTGGTTCGGCCGGATGATGCCGTGCCGTGGATCTCAGTAATCGATCCGCGAGGAAATCCATCTATACGCGCGTCAATCTCCCCGACACCGGTAGGCACAATTTCAGCCGGCTGCTTCTGGCGGCGCTGGAAGACAGCGCCAAAACGATCGGCCAGCGCCAACTCGATCTCTTTTTTTGCGACTGCTGATTTCATATTTGCATTGAGCATTTACACACCGGAGAATATCTGTCGTGAGTAAAGACCAACCACAAGATGCAGCCGAAGAGTTCTTTCCATCACGAAAGAGCTTAAAAGCTTTTCGCGACGCGGCCGCCGACTGCAAAGCTTGCGACCTCTGGAAGCGTGGTACGCAAACCGTCTTCGGCGAAGGCTCTCGCCGAGCTGAAGTATTCTTCGTCGGCGAACAGCCTGGCAATGAAGAAGATCTCAGCGGCCACCCTTTTGTTGGTCCGGCCGGCAGGTTACTTAACGAGGCCCTGGCCGACGCCGGCATTGATCGGAAGCAAACCTACGTTACCAATGTGGTCAAACATTTCAAATGGGAACCCCGTGGCAAACGACGAATTCACAAAAAGCCCAACGCCGGCGAAATCGCGGCCTGCCGTCCCTGGCTTGAAGCCGAGATTGCTCTGGTTAAGCCACAAATCATTGTTTGTCTCGGCGCTACCGCAGCCCAGGCTTTACTGGGTCTCAAGTTCCTGGTCAGCAAACAACGCGGCCACTTCATTGAGTCGACTCTGGCGCCCTATATCATGGCGACCGTTCACCCATCATCAATCCTACGTGCCCCGGATGATGAAAGCCGACACGCGGAAAAGCGGCGGTTCATTGATGATCTGAAAAAAGTCGCCCGGGTTATATCAAAGAACAAATAAGCATGGTCGCGCAGGACAAACTGGAACTACAGAATTCAAGCAATTTGAAATTCAAGTATTCAAACGTGTTCAATGCTTGTATTTGCGAATTACGCCCACCACCACGCCTTGAATCTGAACGCGCTCCGGCGGTCGAATCACGATTGGTTTGTAACGCGGATTTGCTGCTTCCAAACGCACCTGATTGCGACCACCATAAAAGCGCTTGACCGTCGCATCACTCCCGTCAATCAACGCTACAACTGTTTGCCCGTTGTCCGCAGTTTGCTGCGATTGAAGAACGATGAAATCACCTTCACGAATTTGCTCATCAATCATTGAGTCACCTCGAACACGTAGCGCAAACATTCGTCCCGGTCTTAACATGTCTTGCGGAATAGAAACGATCTCGTGATTTAATATCGCTTCAATTGGGACACCGGCTGCAACCACTCCCAGCAAAGGAATTTCATAATGCTCCTGCGCCGGCTCATCCTTTACTAACTCGATTCCACGACTGACATTGGGAATCCGGCGAATAAATCCTTCTCTTTCCAGAAGCGAAACTACGTGATGGACACTGGCCGATGAACTCATGCCGAATTCCTGGCCAATTTCAGCGATGGTGGGGGCTTCCTGATGCTCTTCAAAATAATGCTTAATGTAATCCAATACTCTTCGCTGTCTTGCTGTTATCGCCATTGGTATCTCCTCAGCTTTTTCCGAATCTGCGCGAACATTATCGAATATCGGCAAACACTTGTCCAGCACGACTCGCACATGCTGATCAAATATTGTTTCGTTGTGGAAAATGCCCAACAGACCCAAGGACACTCACCCGAACCTCATTCCAGAAATCTTTATTGACAGCGATAGCTTTGATCGTTAGAATTGGCGTTGCAACGGTGTTAAGCATCGTTTGCTTGCCCTGCAACTCACGAGTTCGCATCCCGAAATAGGGATTCGGTCCCACCACTTTTAATGTCTTAACTGAAAAAGCCGGAAAACCAGCACCCCAAAAATGTCAGCTAAACTCGGCGAAATTCTCGTTCGCGAGAACCTAATTAGTCCGCAACACCTCCGCCAGGCGCTGGATTACCAGCGCGAGCATGGTGGCCGGCTCGGCTTCAATCTGGTGAAACTTGGTCTGGTTTCGGACGATACAATCACCGCAGTACTATCTCGACAATACGGCATCCCATCAGTAAATCTTGATCTATTTGATATTGAGGACTCGGTCCTGCGGTTAATTCCGCAGGAGGTTGCCCAGAAATATTCCGTCCTGCCACTGTCGCGCGTGGGAGCCACCCTCACCCTCGCGATGGTCGATCCTACCAACGTGTTCGCAATGGACGACATCAAGTTCATGACTGGCTTGAATGTCGAACCAGTGGTTGTAGCTGAAGCCAGTGTTCAGACCGCAATCGCCAAGTACTACAGCAGTTCGCGCGAGATCGAACTCGCGGCGGTCGCACCGGATCTCTCAGTAGAAGGCCTTAACGGCAATGGCTTCTCCCAGGCCGATCTTGTCTCACTTGACAGTCTTGACTTCGATCAGGAAACGCTCGCCAGCGAGGTCGAGGTTTTTGAAGACAATGACGAAATCGATCTTTCCAGCCTCACCCGAATGAGCGAAGACGCACCGGTGGTGCGTTTGGTCAATGTCCTTCTGGTTGACGCCCTGCGGCGTGGCGCTTCCGACATTCACGTCGAGCCGTACGAAAAAGAGCTGCGCATTCGTTTTCGCATTGACGGCCTCCTTTACGACGTAATGCACCCACCGCTAAAAATGCGAGATGCCCTGATCTCACGCATCAAGATCATGTCGAAACTGGACATCTCTGAGAAGCGTTTGCCCCAGGATGGCCGCATCAAGATTCGCGTCAAGGTTGAGTCGCGATCACGTGAACTCGATTTTCGCGTTTCGACTTTGCCGACCCTCTTTGGAGAGAAGGTTGTGCTGCGCCTACTCGATAAAGAGAAGCTAATGCTCGATATGACGAACCTCGGATTCGAGCCCGAGTCTCTCGTTAAGTTTCAGCGGAACATCTCCAAGCCGTATGGCATGGTTCTGGTAACGGGACCCACGGGCAGCGGCAAGACCAACACGCTTTATTCCGCCCTCCAATCTCTCAACACGGTCGATACGAATATTATGACCGCTGAAGATCCGGTCGAGTTCAATCTGCCAGGTATTAACCA
>DATNNY010000623.1:0-3899 GCA_035601635.1 Pyrinomonadaceae bacterium | reverse complement strand
GTTCCATTTTGGGAAGAGTTGGTATACACCCCGGTTGTTTTCGTATGAGTGGCAAATAAAGGAGTTAGGGGAGGGGGAGTCTGTATGAGTGGCAAGGAAAGGACTTAAAGTAGTTGGATTTTCAGTGATTTGCGGGCGACTTGTAAGAGTGGCAAATACAGGAGTTAGCGGCCCGTGACCAGTGGCTGGTGAACGGTGAGGGCGGGAACCAGATTGTAGGGCCGAATTCATACGACAGGGTAGCACGGAATGTACCGAATGTCAACTACTAACGACTTAGTGATTCGAATGGGATGTGGTAATGGGGACACAGTGGGACGTAAGTGGGGCAATGGGGAGGGATTGCGGGAGGGAGATTTGAAGAAATTGTGGAGATCTGCTGACGGGTCAAAAAAACCGCAGCCCTAGAACCGCAGGGCTGCGGCACCCGAAAGCGATTTAGCAGATCGGGGCGGCCACCCACCCTGTCAAGTATTTTGATAGAGTGCCGTGTATGCCGGAGCATACCTATCTCTTTATCGACGGCGAGTACTTGCGGCAAAGGCACAGAGACTCCATGCAGGAGTTCTTCAAGGTCGATGGCGAGCTGGACGTTGAGCCCATTCTACGCGACGCCCGCGCGAGTCGCGCGTATTTTTACGACTCGGTGGATACCACTCGTCGCGAGGGCGAGGCTGACGATGCTTGGCAGAGTCGCGTCAAAGAGCGAGAAATGTTCCTCGTATCCGTGCAGTCTCTCAGCGGATTTCACGTTCGTCGCGGGACTGTAACCCTTGGCAAGAAACGGGAGCAGAAAGAAGTTGATGTTCAGCTTACTGTTGACATGCTGACGTATGGCTTCAATGGCGCCATGAGCAAGGCCGTTTTACTTGCGGGAGATAGAGATTTTCGCCCTGTCGTTGATGCGCTCGTCCGGCACGGCGTCTTTGTGGATGTCTGGTATCACCGCAACTCTTTCGCGCAGGAACTGCCTGGTGCGGCCGACTTCGGACATGAAATCCGATTCGCACAGCTCTATTCGTGGAATTCAGATGCGTTCCAAAAGGCACACCGCATTCCGCAAGAACATCGGCCTGCAGGAGGGCCCCATGGCGAGCTGACACGCGTGGGCTCGGTGGCTGGATGCGAGGCTGAGCTCCGTTGGGTCGAACTTTCTTCTGGCCACAAACAGTACAGTCTTTGGATCACCGTCAAGCCTGGCGACACGTTGCGTGTCTGGGACGAGGACGAAAAGTTGATCGAACGTTACATGGCGGCTCAGCACGCACCGATCGAGTGGGCAGCGTATGCTGGCGAGATCCGGGTCACGAGCCAAGGTCAGTAGAAAAAGGAGTCACGGAGATGAATTCAGAGTTTGGCAGCCAAATCGGAATCGCCGCGCTAGTTTTCTTTGCACTCTTCTGGATTGTGTTTCTGTATTCCGCTCAAAAACTCTACACGATTGCGAGTCTGCTGCGGGACATCCTCGCGGAGCTACGCGTGCGAAACGCACTAGACACTTCTGAGAAGGGCAACCTCGCACCATTCCTTCGATAGTGGGTGGAGATTCTTCGCATGGGCGGACGGATCACGGTATTTGGAACGTCGCATCGGCTCCAGGGAATCGAGAATGTACCCTGGGCGATCGATGATCCGATGTACTTGGTTGCACTCAAAAATTGTCTCCGTAGAAAAGACTTCATATTTGAAGAGGCATCGGGGCGCGTGCCCACAACAGCCCAGGGACTTGCTGTGGCTAAGTTCGGACAAGGCCACTACCTCGATGTAGACCCGTCGATTGAGGAGCGGCAGCAACTCGGCATCGGCCAAACTGAACTGCCGACCTTTATCGACCCGTCCGATTCAAACTCCGATCACATCGTCCAGCAGTTCTTCGGCGAGCAAGAGAAGAGGGAAACCATTTGGCTTCGCAAGATACAAGAGCGAACGTTCGACAATGCGGTCTTCATCTGCGGTTATCTGCACACGCTGAGCATGTCGTTCAGATTGTGCGAGGCCGGCTATGACGTCGAGGCGTTCTACTACCTGCCCCACGCAAAGCTATGTGACAAGCAACATTTTGGGTGACTATGCGGCAAAGACCCCGACACGTGAAGGTGCGCAATCCGATAAAGCCAAAAGACCGATTCACGAAATCTCTGGTGCGGCAGAAACATATGTTTTTGATTCTCACTCCGATGAACTGTCGATCTCTTTGAGAAAATCAGCCAACGACTCGTCGACTTTGAGTCCTCGACGCCTTGCCATCTCGAAGAGATCAGGGATATTCGGGTTAGTTGCACCGGCAACGCGTACAATCGTTTGTCCCTCTGAGTCCCTCACATCTAGCCAAAACTCGTCGTCCCTATCGGTCTCAGTTTTGTCGATCACGACCGTCCACTTACCTCCAAAGCTCGCAGCGAATTGGTCTTTGGTAGCAGTTGGCTGCCAGTCGACTCGGCCGTTCTCAGTGGCTGTCCACAAGCTATCCACTATTTGAGCGTTTGTAATCTTTGGCATAGATCATCTGCTCCCGCTTCCGTAGTTTTTGTGAGTTTTCCCAATTACAACTGCGAGGTTCTCGACCGATTTGAGTTGGGCTGTTAGGATTGCCTGCTGGTCAACGTTGGCGTTGCGCGCTTGCTCAACTATTGAGCCCATTTGAGTGGCAACCTGGTTTAGCTTGTTCCTGGAATCCTTGAGGCTGCTCTCATCTCCCCAACCTGCGACTGTGGCACGGCAACACGTCATCACTTCCTGCGCCCTCAGCTCAACTACATCCCACTTCTGGAGACGTACGAACTGGCCAACTTCTGTGCATTTGTTCGCGGCGCCTTCAATTGCATCAAGTGCCGTTCGAAGTCTCTCGGCTGAGCGGGCTTCTTGGGCGGCTCGCCTCGCGCCCATAGCGACTATCAAGACATAGACTGCGATAACTAGACCCCAAAGGCGTATCTAACACCTAAAGTCCGGTCCCCCGACTGCCAATTCGAACGGAGGCACTATGTGCGTCAAAGTGTTTCTGGCAGATGACGCGGCGGTAATGCGCAAAGCAATTCGGTCGCTGTTATCCAATCGGGAAGATATTTCAGTCGTAGGTGAAGCTTCAAATTTCCGTGAAACGATTGAGAAGACTTCAGAATTGCATCCTGACTTAATAATCCTTGATTTGAATATGCCGGACAGAAATCACATCGCGCCTTCCGAGGCGAAGAGATTGCTAAACGGCGCGAAGGTTCTAGCGATTACGTTGGGCACTGATGACCTCAAGGAAGAATTGTTGGATAGCGTCGGAGTCGTCAGATTGCTGGATAAGGCGGAATTGTCGAACGAACTGATTCCGGCGATTTTGGAGCTAGCGCCAGAGCGGGCGGCTTTGTAGCCGCTAACCGGATCAGCAAATGGGCCGATGTTCCCCAAACGTGCAACGTTCGTCCCGACTCTCCAAATAACTGCGGCCATCGCGCTTTTAGTTTTACTGGGCCGAGATTGTCACTTAGCTGAATTGGGGCGGCGGTTATGGCATTAGGTTCAATCGAGATGAGATTGAGCTAGCGAAACCAGCAGTTTGCCGCAAAAGATAAGGAGGAAAAAATCGCGGTCTGTAAATAGTTGAGAATGAAGGAGAAATTGGCTCCCCGGGCTAGATTCGAACTAGCAACCCTTCGGTTAATCGCCGTTTGAGTAATTAAACGAGAACTTGCCGGAGTTAGTCCTAACCTAAGGAAATCAGCAAGTTGCGGCTAGTCCGAACGAATCGCTTTCTCCTTCACTCTTCGCCTTTCATTCGCATTTTGCATGTATTCACAGCCATTAGTACTGCATTTTTACTACAGACGATCCTACCGGTGTTTGAGGCGCATTTCTCCAGTGCTTCACGCGGCGTAGGCGACTGCGATGCATGGAGAGATAGTTTCGCA
>DATNNY010000622.1:0-7501 GCA_035601635.1 Pyrinomonadaceae bacterium | reverse complement strand
GAAATCCGAAATCGCGAAGACGGTCATCATTCGCTCCGCGTCATCACGCCGGCTTGAGCCGGTGATGGGCAGCGATTGGTTGGCGGTAGGCGACTCAGCTTCGCGCTTCGACCCGCTCTCTTCTCAGGGCATTGTAAAAGCGCTGCGGTCGGGAATATTTGCTTCGTATGCAATCAGCGATTTGCTGGAACGAGGCGATCAGGCGGGTTTGAAAAGATATGGCCGTTACGTGTCGGAAGAATTCAAAAGCTACAAAGAGATTCGCGAGAAATATTATCGCGAGGAGAAGCGCTGGCCCGAGAGCGAATTCTGGCGCCGGCGGCAAGGCCGGGCCAATGCCCCGGTTATCGTGACGTAGGCACGATCGCCTGCTGCGGATAATAGATAGGCTGTTGCGGATCACGATGCCAATCGTATTCCGCCTGCCTGGCTGCTGTTTCGGCGACTGCCCGTCCCGCCAGGCGATCGACCAAATGAAAGGCCATATCCGTTCCGGCTGAAACTCCCGCGGACGTCACATAACGTCCGGCATCGACCCAACGCGAAACGTTGTCCCACAAAACGAGAGGCCCGAACTCCGTTACCCAGGCGAAGGCCGTGTGATTAGTCGCAGCAGGTTTGCCATCGAGCACGCCGGCAGATGCGAGCACCGCTGCTCCCGTACAAACTGAAGTGGTGATCCTGACTCGCTTATCCATTGCCTTCACCCATTCAACCAGAGCTTTTACGGCTTTGGGTTTGGTCGGATCAAGCAACGGGCCCGTGTTCCCGCCAGGGATCATGAACAGATCAAAAGACTGCTTGAGAGCATCATCGCGAAACATGTCTGGTGCTACGCGAACACCGTTTAAGCTTTTCACGGGCGCCGGAACTGCGGATGATTTTCCTCCCGGCCGGACTTCGTTCGAGATCAACAAGACCTCGAAAGGATATGGAGGCGGACTCTGATAATCCGTGCCGATGAAACGTGAGATGGCGAAAGCCTCGGTAAATCCCCAAACATCGATCGGTTCGAATCCTTCATAGACGAGTATGCCGATGCGGATGGTCGGAGGAAAATCAATCTTGGGTTTCATGGATTTCTCCTGTAAGTAATTGGCCGCGCGGACGCCTCGCAACTTCAGTTTCGTGTTAGTGCCGGGCCAGCACCAATCAAAAATTGAGCTTGATCGCAAATTGGATCACGCGGGGATTACTACTGGTCGCAACGATGCGGCCGAAATCCCCGGCACTCCCGATAATTTGTCCGGTCGTGGCACTGAGCGATGTCGTTGGGATGGCGCTGACGTTGCTAACCGGATTTGCAAAATTGACTTGATTCAAAAGATTAAAGACTTCGGCCCGCAGTTCAAGCGCCGTGGACTCGCCGAATCGGAAACGCTTTATCAGCGAGAAGTCCACGTTCGTTTGTTTGGGCCCGCGCAGAACGTTGCGACCAACGTTACCCAAATCGGTCCCAGTAGCTCCCGCAGTCGCCGCACCCTTCGAACTGGGGATAACCTGGCCAGCCAAAACAACCGGTCGAGCGAACGCGAGTGGATTGAAATAATATCCCGCAGGTACGTTAGTTGTTGCGGTGCGCAAAGTGGCGCCGGGCGCCCAACCTGGACGCACCTGTGCGTTATTCCCTCCGGTCAAACCGAAGAACGAGCCCGCGCCGCCATCCAAAATGTCGATCGGCAAGCCCGACATCGCAGTAACAATTCCGCCGATTTGCCAGTCGGCGAAAAGCGCGCGTGTGAGCGTTGACCGCTTGGCAAAAGACGGACGCCCAAGGTCCCACAAAGTGCTCAACACGAAACGATGCGTCCGGTCAAAGTCGGACACGCCACGGTTCGCGCGATTATCCAGCTGATTGCCGCCAATGAAAATCGTATCGCGAACGTCTCCGGTGCCGGCGCTGCCGCCAGAAGCATTGTCGATTGACTTTGCATAAGTGTAGGAAGCGAGAAATTGTAAACCATGCGAAAGGCGGCGAGTCAGACTGAACTGCGCCGAGTTGTAAGTTGATTGGGCCGTCGATTGAATCTGTAAAAAGCCGCCGACTTCCACACCCTGATACGGGGCGCGCAAAGCCACGTTGGTGGCGTCGGGTCGGTTAGTCGTAATCACCTGTCCCGTGACGGCATTGATTATCGGATTCTGCGGACTGGCGAGACGCGCTTGATTGATGGCCACGTCGCGGATCAAATTGAGTCCGCGCGATCCAACATAAGCCACTTCAAGAAGCAGATTGCGGCGCACTTCATACTGAAGACTGGCGTTGTACTGCTGGATGTAAGCCGTCCGCATGTCGCGATCAAATACCTGGCCGGCAAGCGCGACGCCCTTAACCAGCGAGGGAAACTGATCTTGTGAAGGCAAAGGGAAGAACGGGTCCGTGAGTGGAATGGCGACACCCGTCGGACTGCGCCGAACTGTGTACATTGGCGGCGCATTGATCGAGGTGGCAACGTAGCTGTTCGAAGGCCGCGAATAATAAATGCCATATCCGCCGCGCAAAACGAGACGCGCCGAGTCGAGCGGTAGGTAAGCAAAGCCTACCCGCGGCGCGAAATTATTTGGATCGATGGAGTTAAGAAGTCGCTTGCCGACATTAGGCACGTCCGGCAAATCGTATTGCGGGATCACATTTCCCGCTTGCACGAATCCGGCGGCTGGCGGTCCCACGGGAACGCCGCTGCTATCAACTTCCATCCTCGGTTTGTAGAGTGCCGGATCAAAAGTTGAGAATCCGCCATGAGTCTCGTAAGGAGGCAGATCCAATTCATACCGCAAGCCCAAATTGAAAGTCAGCCGAGGAGAAAATCTCCAATCGTCCTGGAAAAACAGACTGTAATCCGCGGTCCGCAGAATTCGGGTGCTGAGGCCATCGGCGTACACCGAAGTGTTAACCGTGCCCAGCAGAAAGTTATTAAAGCTCTGAAAATTAATTGTGCCGCGGCGGTTGTTATTGGCCTGAAGATCATTTTGATAATAGATGATCTCCCCACCAGTGCGAATATTGTGCTTGCCCCGGCTGAGCGAAACGATGTCAACCAGAGTCGTCGATGACTCGCTATTTCGCGTATCGATGTTCGTGCCGGCATTCCCGATTG
Organism: Pyrinomonadaceae bacterium; assembly: GCA_035601635.1. Classification (GTDB taxonomy): domain Bacteria; phylum Acidobacteriota; class Blastocatellia; order Pyrinomonadales; family Pyrinomonadaceae; genus UBA11740. The sequence continues at coordinate 4,403 of DATNNY010000622.1, read as the reverse complement.
CCAGGGCATTCGTTCCCGTCGGTCCGATACGAATTATTCCCAGACCCGGATACAAATTAGCGTTCGCGCGCTTGATACCCAGGTCGGCATCCTTCACTGGATTCTGTCCGGTCGCATCACTGCGAATGAAGCTATAACCGAAGCGTGCTTCGTTTACTGTTCGCGAACTGAACAGGTGGACACTTTGAACAGATACTAATCGATTGTTTTGCGTCTGATCGGCGCCGAAGCCGGGAACATTAGAACCACCACCGGGAAGCGCCAGGAACTGGCGCGTGTTGGAGAAGAAAAACTTTACGGCCAGGGCGTCGCGTCGGTTAATGCGATAGTCAATGTTTGTATTGAATTGATCTTCGTTGGCAGAAGAGTCGCTTGAGCCGGAGTAGTGCCCGTCAGTCTGCGGTGTCGGGATCACGAATGAGCCATTGGGCAACCTCGCATTCAAAAGAGCAAGCGCCGCCGAATTAATCGAAGTGGCGAACGTGCCATTTGGCAGTTGTGGCCTGAAGGTAGCGAGTAACTTCTGCTGCGACCGATCGTTCGTTAAGCCCGGCGCGATCAGAACGCCTGAGCTCAAGCTGTTTGGCGAGGCTCCATTTCGCTCGCGCGTGCCCTGATACGAGATAAAGAAAAACGATCGATTTGTTTTGATTGGCCCGCCCAGCAATCCGCCAAACACATTACGCCGCAACGTCGGACGACGAACGCCCGCTGCTTTCAAGAACGGATTGTTGGCGTCAAGCACGTCATTGCTCAAATACTCGTAGGCAGTCCCGTGAAAATCATTGCTGCCATTCTTGGTCACCACCTGAACGTTGCCGCCGCCACCGCGTCCGAAGGTCGCGTCATAGAGTGAGGTCTGCACCTTGAATTCGTGAATGGTCTCGGGCGCTGGAACGGCGATCGTTGCCGCGGCATTGGTGGCCAGGTTATTCGCATCAACCCCGTTAATTTCAAAATCATTTTGGGTAACGCGCGCTCCGTTGACCGAGACATTCTGTGAACTGCGTCCCAACGCTGTGTGATCAGGTAGAGCCACGGCGGTACCGGGCGAGAGCGCAAGGAGCTGCGTAAAGTTACGGGTTGCCAGCGGAAGTTCCGACGCGGCCCGCATCTCAACAACGCGGCCAAGTTGCGGACCGTCTCGTTGGATCAGCGAAACAATTTCTATGGAAACTGTGTCCGGCCCCGCGGGAAACATACCAGCATTCACCGTAGCACTTTCGGTGATTACCACCGGCACGGGATCAAACACGGCCGGAGCGAATCCGGGAGATGTAATCCGTACCAGATAGTTTCCGGGAGAGAGAAGCGGAACGCTGTAGTTTCCCTGCTCGTCAGTCTTGACTTCTCGTTCTTCCGCGGTGGTGTTGTTCCGAATTGTCACTTGTGCGCCGGCAATCCGAGCGCCTTGTTGATCCTTGACCGTGCCGATGATGCGGCCGGTGGTCTGACTCTGCGCGAAAGCGTGCGATGTCCACAGCCCGACGAGCGAACTAATGCACAGCAAGGCGATCAGAATTCTGCTGAATCTCGCATCTGATCGCGGTAATTTGAGGCTCGAGGCCGGGAACATTGGCGGACTCCTTATTAGATCTGAATCAAATTTGCGGTGTTATCGAATCGGTCCCGAGAAGGTCCGCAAGATTAATTGCAAAACACGTTAACCCTGAAAACCTACTTACTAATTTAGTCTTCGCGAGGATACTTTGCGCAAGCCTGCTCGTCAATAACCTCGCTGTGATTCAGAGAAAACGTACTTCGTCCAATGATCGAAGCTATCTGACCGAACTATTGGTTCAAAATCGCGCCTGAGTCAGGCGTGGGCGCCGCAGAGCTTGGCGCGTTTTGGCTGGCCGGTATGTGCGGGTAGAAGTAGTCATTACTTCGACGCTACCGTTCGTTCGATTAAGTCGGGCTGCCCCAGGATATTCGTTTCGCCGTGCAAGAGATACGCGTCAAAGCGTTCTCCATTTCACCCAGTGCAGAGAGTTTTTTCGCGTCACCTGCTTCCCAATGCTTTACACTCGGACCTTCGGACGCTAGAATGCGATCGCTCGATAAGCTCGCCTCAAGAACCTGGAGCACAAGCACGAAGGTTCTTTGTCTCTGAGATCTCGCACCTCGGAGTCCCATAAAATTTTCGTAACCAAGCCGCCCCCAAAGCGATGGTGTATTCGGAGAATTGTGCAAGTTCACCGAACGACTTTACTACCGCTCTAACACGACGGAGTGGACGCCTCATGGGCCTCTCCTCAGCACGGATCTTAACCGCCAAGTGTCAAACACACTTGTTGCCGCTCTTTCGGAGAACCCTTAATGCGTTTCACCATTCGTTCCACGGCCCGTCCCTCTCATTTACATCGGCATCGTGCGCCGCTTTTCATGTCTCGCCATCTGACACTCTGGTTCGTTTTAGTGATCCTGGCTGCGTTGGTTGTGCTGTCATCAGTCCTGGCCGGTGAGCGGGCCGAGAGCCGGAAGAGTGCGGCCGCAGGAGGGCAGAAGCAGGTCACGAAGTCCGTGGCAGACGTGTTCAGCCAGCAGGTCAAAGCAAGACCGCGAGGCAACGGGGTCTCCACCATGCGAGACTCAGATCCTAAAAGATTGGAAGCAGCACTTTTCGTAGATCCGCCTGCGCCTTTGGCCCGAACAGCTCTAGTTCCAAAATCACTTGCGACGCTCGGAGCGAACAATGTCATCGAGACTCAACAGAACCAGACGCCGGGGAAGGGGAGTCTCCAACAGGATGAACTGAGCGTCCAGACTGGCCCCCAGGAAGACAAAGAACAACGTAAACCCAGGGAAGAGCGGCTCACTAAGGCGACTACGTTCAATGGCGACCTTCGCGCTCTCCCCCATCGCAAACCTGTGCAACGCGAGCGGCCGGAACTCAATGAGCCGGCGCTAAATCCGACATTGGCTCCCGGCATTCCCGCCACGGCGCCGTCTGCGCCTCAGATCGGCGGGCCGAGCGCGCCCGCGCCTGCGCCACTCAACGTCTTTGAGGGTCTGGATCGCTTCAACTGGGGCGCAGGTAGTCCTCCTGACACGAATGGCGACGTCGGTCCCAACCACTACATCCAGACCGTCAACACTTCGATAGGCATTTACCGCAAGTCCGATGGATTTCAGGAGGCCGCGTTTACCTTCGACACCTTCATGAGTCAGGGCCACTTCGGCAATCTGTGCGATACGAACAACTTCGGCGACCCGGTAGTTCTCTACGACTCGTTCGAGGACCGCTGGATCATCACTGACTTCGCGTTCGTGACCGACATTAGCGGCAATGTCCTCGCGCCGGCGTTTCAGTGCATCGCCGCCTCGAAGAGCGGCGACCCGGTCACCGGCGGCTGGAACTTCTACTCGACCCAGATTTCGGACAACTTGAACGATTACCCGAAGTTCGGCATCTGGCCCGACGGTCTCTACATGTCCGCGAACATGTTCTCCTTCGGTGCCGGCTCGACGTTCAAGACCGCGCGCGCCTGGGCCTTCGACAAGGCGCAGATGTATGCCGGAACTCCGACCGTGAAGGTGGTCTCCTTCGACATCCCGGGCGGCGATTTCACGGTCATACCGAGCAACGCGCGCTTGCAGACCGGCACGCCCCCTCCCGGCCGGCCCAATCTGTTCATCTCCAGCTGGCAATTTCTCAACGCACTGACCATCTATAAGTTCCACGTCGATTGGAACAGCCTTTCGCTGTCGACCTTCACCGGGCCGGACGTTCCCCTCGCCGCTACCAGTTGGCCTAATGCGAACGTGGCCAACGCCGCACAGCCAGGCACGGCTACGCTCCTCGACGCTCTTCAAATTCGGGCAATGGTACAGAACCAATACACGAACTTCGGCGGCACCGAATCGTTGTGGGTGCCGCACACCGTTCGCCGAGGGAACACGACCGGTTTCGCGGCACCGCGTTGGTACCAGGCCAACGTTACCGGCGGCACGGTCGCGGCGAATCTGGTTCAGGCGACGACTTGGGATCCGGACGGCGCGAACGTCATCAACCGCTTCATGCCCAGCCTGGCGCTCGACCGCGCCGGCAATATGGCCATGGGTTACAGCACCTCGAGCGGCACCGTCTTTCCCTCTATCGCGTACGCCGGCCGACTCGCCGCCGATCCGATCAACACGTTCAGTAAGACAGAGCAGACATTCTTTACCGGCACTGCCTCGCAGACAGGCACCACCCGCTGGGGTGACTACAGCGCGATGACCCTCGATCCAGACGGCTGTACGTTCTGGTACACCACTGAGTACGCCAATCCGGCCGACCAGACATTCAACCATCGCTGGTTAACTAAGTTCGGCTCGTTCCGTTATGCGGAGTGCACGCAAGTGGGAGCAGGCGGCACAGTCTCGGGCACGGTGACCACCAATCCGGGCGGCGCGCCGAT
>DATNNY010000621.1:0-15150 GCA_035601635.1 Pyrinomonadaceae bacterium | reverse complement strand
CGCGTCGAGGGCAAGTGGTGTTTCGGCGGCAGCCGCGCTCGGATTCGCACGGTAACCCACAATGCCCGCGGCGAACTCCTGGTCATAACGGAAGATGGAAGCCGCGATGGCGGTCATTTGGACGGGCCGTGGATCTACCTCGAGTCCGATGGAATGACGATTAAGGGTGACACCGACTTTCGGGCTAATCGCGTTAACTGGTCCAGCGGATTTTTCTGGAGCTGGTGCGGACGGAACTAAAGGAAAGGCCGAACCGCCTGCGGTAGCGGGCGGGTTAAACTTTGCACAGCAAGATGCGAGATCAACCGCCCGCTACCGCAGGCGGTTCTGACAGGAGCAATGAAGACTGTTGGCATCATCGGCGGCGTCGGGCCCGAGTCAACGATTGAATATTATCGGTTGACTATCGAGGCGTATCGCCAGCGTCGAACGGACGGCAGTTATCCGTCGATCATAATTAACAGCGTCGATATCAGCAGGCTGCTCGCCTGGATGAAGGCGGATAATCTGGCTGCGGTCACTGACTACCTGGCGGATGAGTTGGAGCGGCTGGCGCGGGCGGGCGCGGATTTTGGCGCGCTGGCCTCTAACACTCCGCACATCGTCTTTGACGAACTGCAAAAGCGCTCTCCGATCCCGCTGCTCAGCATCGTCGAAGCAACGCGGGACGAAGCGCGGGCGCGCGGAATCAAGAAGGTCGGATTGTTCGGCACCAGTTTTACCATGCAGGCACAATTCTATCCTGAGGTTTTCGGGCGCGCAGGCATTCAGATAATTGTGCCCAACGACGCAGAGCAATCTTACATCCACGAAAAATATCTGGGAGAACTGCTCAATAACATTTTCGCCTCGGAAACTCGCGACGGCCTATTGGCCATCGTGGATCGACTGAAAGAACGCGAAGACATCGAAGGTTTGATTCTCGGCGGCACGGAATTGCCGTTGATCCTGCGCGATAAGGAACACAACGGCGTTCCCTTCCTCGACACGACCAGAATTCATGTTCAAAAGATAGTGAATAAACTGCTGAAGCCGGCACTGTCTTAATTTGAGGAACGACAGTCATGGAGTCAGTACCGGGAGCGGTAGCGACCGGGTCGCAGCCTCATAGCGAGAATCGAGATTGGATGATGGGTACCCGGTCGCTACCGCTCCCGGTACTGACCTCATCCTCAAATTACGACACTACTCTGAGGCGCCGGCTGAATAACTCGTCAAACGAATCCGGATGTGGTTGACTTGAAGATCAGTTTGTCGTAAAAAGCGAGGCATCCCCGGAGCCATTTGGCAGTCGGCGCGTCAAACCACAATGCCCAAATAGGAGAAACTTCCATGAAACACTTCAGACTACTCACTATCACTATCGGTCTGCTCTTTCTTTCTTCCGTCGTCTCAGCCCAGGACGGGCCACCCAAAGCCGCTGTGCACGAAGTGACGGACACCTACTTCGGGCAGAAGATCGTCGACCCTTATCGGTGGATGGAGGATGCGAAGAGTGCCGAGACCGCAGCCTGGATGAAAGCACAGGCCGATTACGCGCACGCTTATCTCGATCGTCTGCCGATGAGGGCGCAATTACTAAAACGCTTCGAAGAGTTGAGTGAGACTGGGGTGCGCGTCTCCGGAGTTCAGCGCGCCGCTAATCTTTATTTTTATTATCGGCTGGCGCCGGGCGAAAACGATCGCCGGCTCTACGTGCGCGATGGCTTCAAAGGCGCGGAGCGTCTACTGATCGATCCCGACAAGCTCTCTTCTCCAGGCAAGCGCTACTCGATCGATTCTTACAGTCTGTCGGTTGACGGCAAGTATGTCTGTTACACAGTGTCACTGGGCGGCTCAGAGAATGGCGAGATGCGTGTGGTCGAAACCGGCACCGGCCGCGACCTGGGCGAGCGCATCGATCGCGCGCGCTTTGGCGCGGGCTCATGGATGCCTGATGGCCGATCGTTTCTTTATAACCGGCTGCAGAAGCTTGCCGAGGGCGCGCCGCCGACCGATCTCTACCAGAAAAGCCGGGTCTATCTGCACATCCTCGGTGCGAATCCGGATACGGACAGAGTAGTCTTCGGCTACGAAGTCGATCCGAACATCAAGTTGGAACCCACGCCCCTTCCGTTTGCCTTTGTTCCGATCAACTCGAAGTATGTCTTCGCCATAGTCAATTCCGGCGTGTCGCCTAATTCTGAATACTACGTGACGACCCTCGACAAGATGGGCCAAACCCCGATTCCCTGGCGCCGAATTGCTTCGCTTGACGACGACATTGCGGGCCTGGATATCCACGGCGATGACTTGTATCTAAACACTTACAGAAGTACGCCGCGTTTTAAAGTGGTTCACATCAACCTGGCTCATCCGGACCTGACCAAAGCTGATACGGTTTTTCCGGCGAGTGAAGCTGTCGTCACCTTCATGGGCACGGCCAGGGATGCCCTCTATGTGCAGACCCTCGACGGCGGAGTTGGCAAGCTCTGGCGAGTAGACTACAAGGGCGGCGCTCCCCAGGCGATCAAGTTGCCATATGACGGCACGGCCTTTATCGGCTGGACCGATCCGGAAACTGAAGGCCTCTTGTTTGGTTTGACCTCATGGACAAAGTCGGCGGCTTATTTCGCTTACAATCCTAAAACGCAAAGCGCCACGGATTCGACGCTCGTGCCGCCTATACCCATCGATATGTCGAGCATCGAAACCACATCGGTAAAAGTAAAAAGCTACGACGGCACGATGGTGCCGCTCGTGATTCTTTACAAACGGGGTTTTAAGCGCGACGGGACGAATCCCACGCTACTCAACGGCTATGGAGCGTATGGCATAGTCAATACCGAACCGTTCTTTGGTTCGAATTTTTTGCCGTGGCTCGAGCGCGGCGGCGTGATAGCGCTCGCCGGCGTGCGCGGCGGCGGTGAGTACGGCGAAGACTGGCACCTGGCCGGGAAGGAAAAAACCAAACCGAATACCTGGAAGGATTTCATCGCCTGCGCCGAGTATCTGATTGCGGAAAAATACACCAGCGCCCCGCACCTTGCCGGCCAGGGTGGCAGCGCCGGCGGCATTCTGATCGGAAACTCGATTGTCGATCGGCCGGATTTGTTTGGCGCGGCGATCGATCAAGTCGGCGATAACAACGCCTTACGATTTGAGATCACATCCAACGGCGTACCAAATATTCCGGAGTTCGGATCAGTAAAAACAGACGAGGGCTTCAAGGCCCTGCTGGCAATGGACGCTTACCACAAAGTGAAAGACGGGGTGAAGTATCCGGCCGTCTTATTGACGACGGGCATTAACGATCCCCGCGTCGAACCCTGGATGTCGGCGAAGATGGCAGCGCGCCTGCAAGCGGCCACCACCAGCAACAAGCCCGTGCTGCTGCGAATTGATTATGACGCCGGGCATGGCTTCGGCTCGACCAAGCGTCAACGCAACGAACAAGCTGCAGACATCTACGCTTTTCTGTTTCAGCAACTGGGAGCGAAATGATTAGACGGGTAGTAATAGTGTGAAGCATTCAACGCCACGCGCTCTCTTAACGTTCCTGCGGCCCTACGATCGCGAGGTCCGCGATCTTGCTTTGCAACTTCGCTCGCTGGTATTGGAGGAGATGGCTCCGTGTTACGAAAATATTTACGACGCATACAGCGCTGTCGCAATCGGCTATGGCACCAGCGATCGTTTGCGCGACGGGGTCTTTCACATCGCGGTTTATTCAAAGCACGTCAACCTGGGTTTCAATGATGGCGCCACGCTCGACGATCCCAAACGAATACTGCAAGGCGCCGGCAATCACATTCGGCACATCACGATCAAGACGCCTGAGGATATCAAGCGCGCGGAGATTCGTGCTTATATCCGGCGCGCGCGCGCAAAAGCCCTGGCGGATGCGCGCAAGCTGGGCGAACCTTCGCCGCAGAAACCCGCCGGTGTTGTATCAACAGTGAAAGCGATCTACGCAAAGAAGCGCCGGCCTAAATGAGTGTCACAGTCTGTGGTAGGCCGTAAACAAGTCTGAACTTGAGTGGTTATACCGCGAAGCGGTTACGAAACCCAGCCCAACGGTTGTTGCGTCTTGAGCGAATCGATCAAGCGAGAATGTTGGAGAGTCTGCCGGCAATCCTGAGTTAAGAAAAACAGGCGCAACCCCGTCGGGGTTGGTATCGTTGGATCCGCTAACCCAGGGTAGCCGCGAAACGCGGTAACCCTGGGCTCTGTTATGGAACCGCTTTGCGGTTCAACCCGACTCTCGATTTGAAGAGGGCTAGAACATGAATAGAAGAACGGCAACTCTGTCATTGCTTCTCATAACCATAACCTCTGCCATTCTAGTTGAAGCCCAACGCCGCGTCCCAACCATCGACGATCTGCTAACCATCAAGTCCGTGGGCGGCACGCAGATCTCGCCCGATGGAAAATGGGTCGCCTATACAGTCGGCTATGGTGATTTCAAGCAGGACGCTTTCATCAATCAGATTTGGTTGGCGCAAGCCGAATCAGGCCAGTCCTTCCAGTTAACCCGCGGCGATCGGTCCTCGACGAATCCGCGTTGGTCGCCTGACGGACATTGGATCGCCTTTCTCAGTAATCGTCAGGATGACAAGAACCAAATCTTTGTGATCAATCCCGCGGGCGGCGAGGCGCAACCGCTAACTAAATCTGAAACGGCGATCACCAATTTCGCGTGGTCCGAAGACGGCCAGACCATCGCTTACGCCGCGACCGAACCGCAGCCGCAACCTTTGAAGGATCGCAAGGACTATCTGGGCGATTACGACGTGGTGCGCGAAGGCTACAGCTACGTGCATCTCTGGACCTTGAATGTAGCTGAGGCGATGAACGCGCCAGCCGTGGGAAAGCAACGCACAAAGAAACGGGATTTCAGCGTCGATTCGTTCTCGTGGTCACCGGATGGTTCGAGCATCGTATTCAGCGCCACTCTGAATCCCGACTTGATTCAGGGAGTAACCTCAGACATCTACCTGCTCAAACTCGCCGACGATTCAGTGAAGAAGATTGTCGACTTGCCCGGACCGGACAATGGGCCGCGCTTCTCGCCCGATGGAAAGCAGATCGCTTTTTCTTCGGCGATGGGAAACAAAGTTTATTTTGCCAGCAACTCGAGACTGGCTATCGTCCCCGTCGAAGGCGGGACCCCGAAGTCGATCAGCGATAGCTTCGACGAAAATCCCGGCCTGATTGAATGGAAAACTGATGGCATATATTTCGCCGGCCAGCAGAAAACGGCTTCTCACCTTTTTCGCCTTGACCCGGCAACCGGCAAGACCAGCCGCGTCACCGCGCCCGACAATTTGATGGCCGGATCGTTTTCTTTCACCCGCGCTGGAGACCGAATGGCTTTTGTAGGCGGCTCGCTCAGCTCCATGAACGAAGTTTTTGTTTCAGCTGTGAAGACCTTCGCGCCGCGCAGGCTCACCGACATGACTGAACAAGCCAGGGCTTTCACCCTCGGCACTCGCGAAGTAATTTCATGGAAGAGTCAGGACGGCACGACGATCGAAGGCGTTTTGATCAAGCCGGCAAACTTTGACGCGACCAAAAAGTATCCTTTGCTTTGCATCATCCATGGAGGACCAACCGGAGTCGATCGGCCTTTGCTGCTGACACCCGACTCTCGTTATTACCCTGCGGACATTTGGGCCGCGCGCGGCGCCTTGATTCTGAAGGTGAACTATCGCGGCAGCGCCGGGTATGGCGAAGTCTTTCGCAAACTTAACGTGCGCAATCTTGGAGTAGGCGACGCCTGGGATGTTTTGTCGGGAATCGATTACTTAATCAGTAAAGGTTGGGTTGATAAGAGCAAGGTCGCCTGCATGGGCTGGAGCCAGGGCGGATACATCTCGGCGTTCCTGACCACGTCGAGCGATCGCTTCGCGGCAATTTCAGTCGGCGCGGGAATTTCAAACTGGGCCACCTATTACTACAACACCGATATCACGCCCTTCACGATCAATTATCTCGGCAACGACCCCGCTGTCGATCCGGAGATTTACCAGAAGACTTCGCCGATGTCTTACATTAAGTCTGCCAAGACGCCCACACTGATCCAACACGGCGAACTCGATCGCCGCGTGCCGATAGCCAACGCATACGAACTGCGCCAGGGCCTGGAAGATCGCGGGGTGAAAGTCGAGATGGTCGTCTACAAAGGCTTCGGCCACGGCATCACCAAACCAAAATCGATGCGCGCCGTGATGCAGCATAATCTGTCATGGTTCAATCATTACATCTGGGGCGACCCGCTGCCGGATTTCACCGCGCCTGATGTGCCGAAGAAGGAAAGCAAGGACGAAAAGAAACCAGATGAGAAGTAGCTGCGCGAGCGGATACTGACAACTCAATCCGGCAACGGTATGATAACAGGCATGGAGATCGACTAGTGGCTGCCAATATTGAAAAGAAGGTAATCGAAAAGCTGCGTGTGCTGCCAGAGGATCAGCAGGCGGAGGTCTTGAAGTTCGTCGAGGACTTGGCGGGCCTCGGAACGAAAGCAGATAACGGACACCCGGCCAGGCCCAAATCGTTTCTTCAAGTGGCCCGCTCGTTGCGCCCGCAAGGTCCTGCGGATTGGTCTTCTCGGCTTGATGATTATCTTTACGGCGGGGCGAAATTGGATGAGCAATGAGTTCTTTCTGGATACGGCTTATGCCATCGCTTTGTCTGTCGAGTCCGACCAACACCACCAACGCGCCGAAGAACTAGCCGAACAACTGCAATTCGACTCGGCCGAAGACACCTTTTTGTGCAAAGCCCATGAGCCAGACCGGCATGTTCTCCGATTGTTGACCTGAAACTAATTTACTGCCGTTTTCCCCAACGAGTGGTTGCGCCTGGGCTTGAGTGGGCCTTTGAACATCGGAGTGAGTTACTGGAGAAGCGTTTGGCAATTGAAGGATCGTCTGGCAATGAATAGAAGGCTGTTCGCCGACGTCGCACCCTATTCTATCGGGGACTCCTATGGCGAAGTCTAGGCATGAAGATACGGGTGAATCGGCCCCGCAGGGCACAGCCCGAAGAACCCTGAGCAAGGCACACTTTTTCCTCGCTCAAGCGGATCGTTCAGAGCGAGATATTGAGGCTTATGAATGTTACGTTGAGGCAGCAATCCTCTTTGGAGCAGCTGCTTTGGAACATCTAAGAAAGGAGTTTGGTAGAAAGCGCGGATTTGCAACATGGATTGAACTCCGTGAACAAAATCCATTGATTAAGGGTCTCATGGAGAGGCGTAATACTATCAGCCATGAACGTACAACGAGCATCATTCCATCTCTCAGGGATGCCTTTTATATGGAGAACCCGATTGATGAAGCACCGGCGGAAACTAGAGCCGCACACGGAAGCTGCGCGAGCAATAGACGCCGTTGAGGCTATAATAGACGACTGTCAGAAGCAATATTTGTAACTACCTGTTAGGAGGTAAATTATGCCAATCCTTCATCGTACAATCGGGGTCATCGACGTTGGGAAGACCCTGTTGATGGACGCAGTAATCAAAGGGGACGCTGATAACGTAAATGCGCTGATTACCGCAGGGGTGAACGTAAACGAAAACGATGAGTATGGCTGGACGGCACTCCAGCTTGCAGCAGCCTACGGCCATACGCAACTGGTTAACAGGCTTCTTGCAAACGGTGCTGATCCAAATATAAAGAATTCCAATGGCCGCACAGCATTAATGTATGCGGCAGCCTTTGGTCATACATCAATAGTGAAAGCCTTGCTTGCTGCTCACGCAGACACTAATGCTGCATCACATGATCCGGAGGATATGCACACAGGCGAAACCGCATTGATGCTTGCAGCTTGGTCAGGTCATAGCGACATCATAAGACTTCTTATTGAAGCTGGAGCCGATGTCAATGCTAAGGGCGGCCCTCTAGATGGAACTGCACTTCATGCTGCGCTCTGGGAAGGGTTTGCAAATAGTATCCAAGCCCTGTTGGAAGCACCCGAGCTAGACTTGAGCGAAACAGATGGCGCTGGTTTAACGGCTAAGGAAGCATCTCGCGAGAAGGGACGTGAAGAGATTGCGCTGATGCTAGAAGAATCTGAGCACAGCCGGCTTGCCAAGGCGTAGACACTCCCAGAATCTGTAATCAGGGAGGCAGAGAACACGACGTGGGCTAGCGACAAGGCTCTCCAATCCTTACCGAGATTGTGATATAAGCCGCCTGTGAATCTTCCTCAAAGAATCGTGCTTGCCGGGGCTGCGATTATTATAGCTGGCATGATTTTGTTCCCGCCCTGGCTGTTCATCTACGATCCGCCCAAAGACTACCTTTATGTTCACAAAACGATACGCCCGGCTGGTTATCATTTACTATTCGCCCGCCATGTAGCGGAAGATCAAACAGAGCTTGCGCGTATCTTCGGCCTGCCTCCCAAAGATTACGATCTCCAGCGTCTTAATTGGTTCTCGATGGTTATCGATAAAGACCGCCTGATGATACAGCTTGGCGGGGTGCTGGCAATTACCGTCCTTCTTGTCCTGCTATTGAAAGCCCGAAAATGAATTTATCCAAACACCGCTATCTTTATGTAGCGATCTTCTGCGCATCAATATTAACTCTGTGTGCGTGGTCTAGCATGACTTCCAAGGCCAGCGTCATAGGAGCACGCGAGGCGGATCGGACAGAAGCAAGGCAAGCAGTATCGGAGTTTGTAAAAAAGAGCCTTCAGGGATGGAACATCAAAGGCATGTCATCTCAGTTGTATCCCGGATATGTCTTTTTAATCGATGCCGTTAGAAAAGCCAGACAGTCATATGGTTGTCACCTTCGACGTTCGCAAATTCCTTTCCGAATCCGGAGATGCGTATTGGCTCGCAATTCCCGCCAATAGATATCGTTTAGATCGGTTGCATAAATTAAGTGATACAAACGTACTTGAATGACTTCGAGACGCCAAGGAAAGCAGTCGTTAAGGGCCAGAGCGACCTTAGCGAGGACGATCATTGAATAAGCGGGTCTCTTGCTGCCGCTTCGAAATATGGACTACGACGCAACTGACATAGCCTCTACCTACGACCTTGGCCGCGATCATGGGCCGGAGTTTCTCGACCTTTGGATGGATGTGGTCGTGTCACAAGTCAGCGATCGTACCATCAAAACGATTTTGGATTTGGGTTGCGGGACGGGACGGTTTACGGAAGCTCTGCGGGCGCGGTTTGATGCGGACGTTATTGGGATTGACCCTTCGAAAAAAATGCTGGAGCAGGCGCGAAGTAAACAGCCGGACGGTAGGATTCGATATGAGGCTGGCCGGGCCGAATCAATTCCTCTCCCGGACAAATCGGTTGATCTGATTTTCATTTCGATGATTTTTCATCACCTCGATAATCCGGCGCTGGCGGCGCAAGAGTGCCGCCGAGTGCTACGTGATGACGGAACACTCCTGGTGCGCACCGGCATTCGCGAACGCATCTCGTCTTATCCTTATGTTGATTTTTTCCCGAACAGCCAGCCGATTCTTGAAGAGGTCCTTCCCACAACCACATTCGTGCGTGAGGTCTTTGAGGCGGCTGCCTTCCGCTTGGTAACCTTCGAACTGATTACCCAGGAGATTTCGCCGAGTTATTCGGCTTATGCGGAGAAACTGGCAGCGGGAGCGGATTCAGTCCTGGCCAGGTTGAGTCAAGCGGACTTTGACGCTGGGATGCAGGCGTTGCGGGCCCACGCAGCGCACAGCGATGGTCAGGCTGTCTTTGAGCCCATCGACGTCTTTATTTTTGGAAGCCCGTGAATGCGGGCGACATAAATACTGGCCGCAATCGTTCTTCGGTAGAGCAGTATCTTATGTCGCCCCTCCGGGGCTCCGTGATCATTCTTATTTGCTCACCCACAGCTTGGCGCTGTGGGCTACTGATATATCGTCGGCTCTGCCGACTGGTTGTCGCTGCATGACGCGAGCGTTGCCCTTGCTTACGCGCGGGCTTCTGACACCTTCATCAGAGCGTCAACTACAGTTAAACGTACCTCTGCCGTTGTCTGCGCAGTTGTTACTGCAGCATTGCGAGTCGGCGGTGCAAGCGGCGCTGACCGGCAGACAACTCGCCGCCGCGGCCGCCGTAGGGACGACGATCGAAGTGATCAGAGGCACGGTAACCGCCGCCGCAATCCCGAGGCGCTTCACCAGAGTCCGACGCGACATCTGATTCACCTGGAGTGGCCGCGCCCATGGCTGCTCCAACAGACTGGATTTCTTTAGCTCGTCGAGAGCAAACCAGACAACTTCGGCGGCGACTGGAGTCTTCAACTCTCTGGCCAGCAGTTGAGTCATCTCAGCCACGGTCGTACGGCCATCACAATGCAACCAGACCAGCGAAGCCGCCCGGTTCAGACAATGAGCTTTGTCGCTGCTTCGGTCATACACAAGCAACTCGCCTGCGACCTCACGCGTGACAAGTTCGCGCTGGCGGGCCCGGGGCAATGTTTGCGGAATTAGATTCATCGTGACGTTCCTTCTCCAACACGGAAGACCATATCCAGGCTCCCGAAGGGGCGAACTGAAACCAGAAAAGTGCTGGGCGAATTAACGAGGCCAGATTCCAACGCGGGTGTACGAGGAATTTGCTGTGGCTAGCTTGACGGGCGCAGCTTATAACGACGACTCTTAACAAGTCAAAGCTCGGCATTGCACTATCTACCGTCTTCGTCTGTCGCTCCCGCCGGGCCGGTGATTATTCTTGCTTCCTTACCCGCAGCTTGCGCTGTGGGCTACTGATATCGTCGGCTTCTCCGATTGGCTGTCCTTGGATCTTTCGAGTCGTTGAACGAGCCACGGGTGTTACAATCCAGTGAACAAGATATTAAATAAAGCGAATTCTATGGAGAGCCTATCCATGCGTGAATTTCGACGAATCACTGTGCGCGTATTAACAAGCGCGTCCATCACTGCAATCGTTGGTCTGTTGCTCCTGGTTCCAATTGCTGTTGCACAACAGTATGACCAGAGTCTCTATTCCGGCTTGCGCTGGAGAATGATTGGCCCGTTTCGCGGCGGACGTGTCAATGCCGTCAGCGGGGTCGTGGGACAGCCGGATACTTTTTATTTTGGTTCGGTGGGTGGGGGGCTATGGAAGTCGACGAACGCTGGACGGAGCTGGACACCGGTGTTCGACGCAGCATCTTCCGCTTCGATTGGCGCGATCGGCGTGGCCCCTTCAAATCCCAGCACAGTCTATGTTGGCACTGGCGAACCTGATATGCGCGACTCGATCCAGTTCGGCGATGGTGTCTACAAATCAACGGACGCCGGCAAAACCTGGAAGCATTCCGGACTCGAGAACACGAGACAGATTGGTCGCATCATCGTCGATCCGAAAAATCCGAACGTCGTCTTCGTGGCGGCGCTGGGTCACGCTTACGGGCCGAATCCCGATCGTGGGGTCTTTCGCTCACGCGATGGCGGCGCAACCTGGCAGAAAGTGCTCTTTAAGAATGACGATGTCGGAGCGATCGATCTCGCTTTCGATCCAACTAACTCACAAGTCGTTTACGCGACGCTGTGGAACGTGCGCCGGCCACCGTGGTTTATCTACGCGCCGGCGAATGGACCGGGCGCAGGAATATTCAAGTCATTGGACGGCGGCACGAGCTGGAAAGAAATTTCCGAAGGCATCCCGCTCGAGGGTCGCGGTCATATCGGAATCGCCGTGGCGCCGACGAATCATAATCGCGTGTACGCCATCGTCGATGCCAAAGAGGGCGGCCTCTTTGTTTCCAATGATGCCGGCGCTAAATGGATCCAGACTTCGAGCGACAAGCGTGTTTGGGACCGCGGTTGGTACTTTGAAAAGGTTGCAGTCGATCCGAAAAATGCCGATGTGGTTTACGTTTCCAACACCTCTGTCTATCGATCGACGGACCTGGGTGGGACCTGGACCGCGATCAAGGGCGCGCCGGGCGGCGACGATTATCATCAACTCTGGATTAATCCGGATGATCCGAAGCGCATGGTCCTCGGCAGCGATCAGGGTGGAATCGTTTCGGTGGATGGCGCCGTCACGTGGAGTTCCTGGTACAACCAACCTACCGCCCAGGTCTATCATGTCGCCGCCGACTATCGTTTTCCTTACTGGGTTACCGGCGCGCAACAGGATAGCGGCGCGGTCGGCACGCCCTCACGCAGCCGGCATTCTGAGATTTCAAATCGCGATTGGGAGGGCCTGTGTTCCGGCGGTGAGTCGGGTTATACCGCACCTGATCCTCTCCATCCGGAGATTCTTTTTGGCGGCACGGTTTCGCGCTGCAACGTGCTGACTGGTGAAACCAGGAGTGTTTCGCCGGAGCGCGGTGGCGGTCAGATGGTTTATCGCCATGACTGGACACAGCCGCTCGTCTTTTCCCGGGCCGATCCCCATGTTCTTTACTATGCCAATCAGTTCCTTTACAAGACCACCAACGGCGGCGAAAGCTGGACGCAGATCAGCCAGGATTTAACTCGCGAAGATCCGGGCAGACCAACGAACCTCAACGAAGCTGCTGCCGCTGACGCGCCGACAGAGAAACGTCGTGGCGTGGTTTACACGATCGCGCCGTCGCCTCTGCGCGCGACTATGATCTGGATTGGCACGGATGATGGACTGATCCAACTAACGAATGACGACGGCAAGACCTGGCAAGACGTGACGCCGCCAGCTCTGACATCGTGGAGCAAGGTCGTAATGATCGACGCCTCGCACTTTGATATTAAGGAGGCTTACGCCGCGGTCGAGCGCCATCAACTCGAGGACTACAGCCCGCATATTTATCGCACGCGCGATGCGGGCAAGACCTGGTCTGAAATCACGAAGGGACTGCCCGCGGGCGTATACGTTCAGACGGTGAAGGAAGATGCCGAGCGCCGCGGAATGCTCTTTGCCGGCACGGAACGCTCGGTGTTTGTCTCCTTTGACGATGGTGATCATTGGCTGCCTCTGCAACTGAACCTGCCGCCGGCGTCGATGCGTGACCTGGCGGTGCACGGAGATGATTTGATAGTCGCGACACACGGCCGTGGGTTCTGGGTATTGGACGACATTACAGCGTTGCGTCAGATCGACAACGACGTCGCGCATGCAAACGCGTATCTGTTTCACCCGGCCGACGCGATTGAAATCACTCCCGGCAGCGACAACGGGACGCCCATGCCGCGTGATGAACCGCTCGCCGAGAATCCTCCTTTCGGCGCGCTGATTGATTATTATTTGAAGTCGAATGTATCAGGAGCGGCGACGCTAGAGATTGTCGATCCCGCCGGCGAAGTAATTCGTCGGTACGCTAGTGATGACAAAGTGACTCCTGTTAACCCAGACACGCTGAGCATTCCGGCTTTCTGGGTACGAAGGCCTGAGACACTCTCGACCGCAGCCGGCATGCATCGATGGATTTGGGATCTGCGTCCTACTCCGCCTCCGCGTCCGGCTGGTGGTGGCGGCGGTGGTTTCGGACGCGGCGGTGTTGCCGCGGTGCTGCCGGGCACATATACGGTGAGGTTAACCGTCGGCGGTAAGAGTTATACGCAACCATTGGTTGTGAAGATGGATCCAAGGTCGAGATAGTAAGTGCGATGCGATAAGAATCTGAATGATTATTGAGAGGGGGGCTGAATGTGGAAAGCGATCACAGATAATCCGTTAGTATCAGCTATTATTGCTGGTCTTATTCTAGCTGCTCTAGCTTGGACAACTAAAAAGCTTAAGGATAAATTAGAGGCTCAGCGAATTTACAAATTCATAAGTGGGTCCACGGAAACATTCAGGACTACGGCTGCGATTTCATCTGAAACGCACATTCCCGAATCGAGAGTAGCTGAGCTTTGCAGTAAAGATAAGAGAATCAAAAGAAACACGCTCCCCAAACAATCGTGGCGAATTGCGTCTGATAAGTGAGCAGTCCTCCTGGTTCTGACATTCATGTCGCCCGCGTTCGCGGGCTCATTTCTTTTTCCACGCTCGCAACCCACAGCTGCGCTGTGGGCTAATGGCATAACGTCGGCTTCGCCGACTGGTTGAGTAATCCATTTCGTGTAGCAAGTCTTAAAGTGGTTGCGCCTATCACGAAACCCATCTTAAAGTCCGATGCGCAACTAGCCTGCGAAGCAGGCGACGATACTAGTAGCCGACAGCGCAAGCTGTGGGAACGGCGTTCCACAAGATTCCATTAGCCCCAAAGGGGCGACATAAAATGAGTAGGACCTTTACCAATCTGCTCACACATGTTGTTTTCAGCACAAAAGATCGCGAACCATTGATTGTTCCCGATCTCCAGTCGGAACTCTACGCTTACCTCGGCGGCCTAACTCGCGAACTTAAAGGCAAGGCTTATGGCATCAACGGCACGACAGATCACGTTCACATCTTGATGAGCTTGCCGCCGGCTGTTTCCATGTCGGATGCTCTTCGGTCCTTGAAATCAAATTCTTCGGGTTGGGTGCACGATAAATGGCCACGGAGAAAGTCGTTTGCCTGGCAACTCGGGTATGGAGCCTTCAGCGTCAGCAAGTCCAACGTTCCCGAGGTTCTAGTCTACATAGGCAACCAGCAAGCGCATCACAAGCGACTCACCTTCAAAGAAGAGTTCATCGACTTTCTGATCAAACATGAAATCGAATACGATGAACGTTACATCTGGATTTGATTGAGTACTCAACCAAGACCCACCAGCGCCCGACCTGCCGCCCTTCACAACCCGACTGAACAGCGATAGAGTATTCGACTCGAGGCCGCCGTTTTTTTCTCAAAATTCATAAAACCTGCACAGGAGACTAGCTATGCTAATCACAAAAACTATCGCAGCAACTTTCCTTCTCGCCGCGTTGTTGCTGCAAAGCGGAACCGGCTACAAGGTCGTCGGCCACTATCCGATCGGCGGCGTCGGCGGCTTTGATTACGTAGCCATCGACAGCTCAGCGCGGCGACTCTACGTTTCGCACGGGACTCAGGTCGAAGTTCTTGACGCTGACAGTGGAAAGGTGGTCGGCACGATTCCGGACACGCCGGGCGTGCACGGGGCTGCGATTGCCTCGGCGTTCAAGCATGGCTTCACCAGTAACGGCCGCGAGAATAAAGTCTCGATGTTTGATCCGACTTCGCTCGCCCTCATCAAGAAGATCGATGTGGGCAAAGGTCCCGATGGTATTTATTACGAACCAAAA
>DATNNY010000620.1:0-5402 GCA_035601635.1 Pyrinomonadaceae bacterium | reverse complement strand
ACGTAGTCGAGCATGAGCCGATCCGCCTCAGAAATCGGAGCAGACCGGTAGTCCTCTTGCAGGGCCCTCACCAACTCTTCGTCAAGGGTAACGCGACGCAGAAACTCTGCGTGGGACTCGATTCAATAATGACAACGGTTGGCGACAGACACCACGGTGGTGATCATTTCATGTTGTCGTCTGGTAAGCGGCAAATCAGGCGACATCAAGGCGCCGAACGTGGCAAAGGCGTGATAGAGAGCGTCGGGTATCAGGCTGTGGGAAGCGACAATGTCCGAACTCTGACCATCTGGAGTGGGGTGGATGGGCGTGGCATACTCGATTGGATACAATTGACGTTGCGCTTCCATGGCGGTACGCAACTTTTCGTCAGCTTCAGGGAATGGAATGGTTTTGATCCAAGTCATGAATGAAATGTCCTATCGCTGAGTTCTCCTCCGATCTTCGTTTTGTTTCGTGTGATTTCGTGGACCGGATTTTCCGCACGCACGACGATCCACGAAGTCACACAAACAAGAAACCAGAAGGACTGTTCCAGTTCTCATTGGTAAACGAACTGAGCCGAGCGGCATTAGTTATTCCACTGTTCATTTGATCTGCACGATTTGGGCCCTGCCGTCGTCCGCAATAGTCACCAGTTTCGGATTCGGCGCAGATTTGACTACAAAACCAAACCTTCTCGGCCCGGGATTGTATTGGCCTTGCGGAGCATTAACGCTTACGACATAGCCGCTCGCGACTCGTTTCGTATGGAGGGTAGTACGACGAAAGGCTCCCTGTTCATATGCCGGACTCAGTCCATCGTCTTCATAGAGTGTGGTCGATGCTGAACCGCCGAGGTCGGGATAGATTGCGAATGTAATTGGATCGAACCTTTTCTCCTTCACATAATTCATCTCCGGCCCCAGCGGTACAATCGCGCCGCCGCGAACAAACATTGGCACTGTGTCCAGCGGCGCATCGACGCGAATCATCATGCCTCCTTCGGATCGTTTGTTCGTCCAGTAGTCATACCAGAGGCCTTTTGGCAAATAGACCAGACGTGAAGTCAAATCCGGCTTCACTATCGGCGCGACCAGCAGGTCGTCCCCAATCATAAACTCATCGTCGAGGTTGTAAGTATTTGAATCATCCGGATAGTTCAGCACTAAGGGCCGAAACAATGGCACACCCGTGCGGTGCGCCTCTTCCAGCGTCGTATAAAGAAACGGCAACAAACGATATCTCAGCTTCAGATACTTGCGAATGATGTCTTCGTAGTACTTCCCAAAGCGCCACGGCTCCTGGTCGTAGCCGTCGATTGTCTTGTGATTGCGGCAGAATGGCGCCAGAAAACTTATCTGATAACCGCGGACCAGCAACTCGCCGTTTCCGCGACCCATGAAACCGCCGACGTCGCTGCCCACAAACGGCTCACCTGAGAGTCCGAGGGTAGTAAACATCGGGACGTTCAGGGCCAGCGCGTCCCAGGTGCTGTTGGAATCGCCCGTCCACATCGTCGAATAGCGCTGGATTCCAGCGTAAGCCGCCCGCGTGATCACGTATGGCCGCTCGTCCGGCCGTAATCGCGCCAGTCCTTCATAAGTAGCGCGCGCTTCGAGTAACGCAAACACATTTCGATTCCTGGCATGCGTCGATCTTTCGCCTTCGTCGTAACTGATCACATCGAGCTGGTTCTTGCCGGTCTGATCGACAAAATCGGAGGGTTCGTTCATGTCGTTCCAAATTCCAGCCACCCCGTTGTCTGTGTACGCGCGATGCAGGTCGCCCCACCAGCGCCGGGCCTCGGGCAGAGTGTAGTCGACGAAAACACTTTCGCCGGGCCAGACTTTGGGAATGAACAACTCACCACTCCGGCGATGCTGAAAATAATTCTTGTCCATCCCTTCGTCGAAAACGTAGTAGCGCTGACTCTGCGTCTCCAGTTCCGGGCGTGTCGATTTACTGGAAGGGGCATTCTTTGCTGGAGGTTGATACTTCACGCCGGGATCTACAATCGCAACCAACTTCACGCCCTGGCGGCCCAGCCTGGCGGTGAATTCTTTGGGATTCGGAAAGCGCGAGGTATCAAACGTGAAGACTCGATACCCCTGCATGTAATCGATGTCCAGATGGATGACGTCCAGCGGCAGGTCGCGCTCGCGATATTCGCGGACCACCTGTTCTACCATTGTATCGGGATAGTAACTCCAGCGGCTTTGCTGATTGCCGAGCGCCCACATCGGCGGCAGAGGCATGTGGCCGGTAAGATCGGCATAGCGACCAAGGATCTTCTTGATCTGTGGTCCGTACAAAAAATAGTAGTTCAGTTCGCCGCCTTCGGCGCCAAACCACGCGCGCCGCTGCGAAGACCGGCCAAAATCAAAGTAGCTGCGATAGCTGTTATCAAAGAAGAGTCCGTAAGCGACACCTTGCTGCAAGCCGATGTAGAACGGGATGGTCTGATAAATCGGGTCCTTGCCTTCGGTGTAGCCGGGCGTATCCGAGTTCCAATTCACGAAGTAGCCGCGCCGCTTGTCGAGATGGGCGGCCTTTTCTCCCAGACCGTAAAAGTGCTCATCAAAGCCAAGCTTTTTCGACGCGGCGACAAATATTCCCGCCTGCGGATCAAACATCATTCCAGCCAGCAGGCCTTTCGCGTCATAGGCCATCGGCTGTTCGTCCGCATTGATCAGTTCGTGCGTGCGAGCATCGCGAAATTCAATCAGGAGGGGCGAGCGGCGCACGACTGCCTCTAATTCATCCGTCGAGATCGTGACGGACTCTGCCGTTTCCCTCAAACTCCAATGCGGCGTCTCCCAACGTTCCCTGGCGATGGCCCAGGAGTGATCTCTCGCTGGAATTGCCTTGGTGAAAGAGGCCCGGACACGAATCAGATCCGGCGCCAGAACTGTCAGCTTAACCTGAGAGTTGTCCCGGCAGGTAAACGTGACGCTATGATCGTCGCGGCTGAAACTGGTGACCGGGCCGATCTTTTCCAGAGTGGTAATGTCCTGCGTTCGGACTGTCAAACCGAAAGCGGCCAGACAAATTAGGATTAGTAAGAGTCGCTTCATATGGATTAAGGTCCGTGTGTCAGATTACCTGTTTTCTCCGATCTCCGGAGGTTTAGCCGCTGCGCTCCAAAAACTCTAATTCGGTACAGAACCCGGAGCGGTAGCGACTGGGTCCAGCCATCCAACGCAGTGGGTCGAACAAGCTGAATTCCGTCGATCGTTTAAGAACCATTCATCGTCCCGGAGGTTGAGTCTTTGACCCGGTCGCTACCGCTCCCGGTTCTGTACCGCTCCTGTCTTTTTCAGGTAACGCTCCGCAACGATCCGCGGCGTTTCAACATTTCTGCCACGATCGAGGTTAATTGCCAGCCGAATAAACTGAGCCATCGACCAGGCGAGCGGCGTCGCCGAGCCGGTTCCGGCGCCAAACCTAAAACCCGCAGCAGACTTTTCCTGCCGATCCCAGACCTGTTCAGAAATCATCGCCCCGTCATTGGCAAATGCCATCATCGTGTCCAACCGCCTGCGCGCCAGCTCTCGATCTCCTGAAGCTAATTCGTATTCGCCGCGTTCACCGGTAAGCAACGTCCACAAACGACCCCCGCCATTCTTTCCGTCATAGGACCCGCCATCGGGCCGTTCACCATAGGCATCATGATTGTAACGGTACCACCCGGCGCCCACTGGTGTCTCAACCTTAATCAGTTTATCCGCGACGGCCAGCGACTTCAGGATCAATGGATCGTCCGCAGCTTTGATTCCGAGCCGGACCAGCTCGAGGAATCCCTCGTCAACTATCTCCCGTTCGTCATACACCCCGCCGCCGCTGTTGATTTCGATCTTTGCGCCGGCATTTGGATTTCCGTTTTGACTAATGCGGAGAAAGTATTTGCCGTCTCCGAAAGGTCCGGTCGTCGTCGCAGTCCAGCGTTCGACATTTTGCGACCAGTCATCAGCAGTCCTGATATAGTTAGCAGCCGATCGCAGTTCGCCATTGAGGCGCGCGATATGCGCGGCGCACACCAGACCGGCAATCTCAGCCGCGATCGTCGCCGGCGAATAACCGGACTTCTCTTCCCAGCGATCCTGATTCGTCTTTGGCCCGTGATGAATGATGAAATCCGCCGCTGGCTTGATGTGTTTCAACCATGTAAGGCGATCCGTTCGGCCAAATTGATAAGCCAGGATCACGGGAAACGCGACCTGATCCATCTGCAAGCCGCCGCCAATTGCTCGGCCATTCACCCAGGAATTTTGCGGAAAGCTGCCATCCTGTTTTTGCTGGACGTTGAATAGATAATCGAGCGCGCGTTTAGCAGCATCCGTGTCACCCATCGCATAGAAAGCCGTCGCGACTTCATAAAGATCCCGAGACCAAACCGCGTGATATCCACTAATCGTCGGTTCATTCGCGTTCGGCCCGCCGCCCCAGGGAATAGACGGCGAAGCGATAATCGCGCCGCGATAGGTCTTGTCCTCCAACGCTTTCAAAACCATGGCCGCAAGGTTGAATTGGCGCTGGTATCTTGCTTCGACGGCGGGCATCCCTTGAAGATCCGAATGCCAGCCGGCTCGATACTGATCGCTTACCTTCTCGAATCCCATTCGCAGGGAAGCCTGTGCGTTAGCTAACGCCTCGGATGGTTTCTTCCCGAAGGCCAGCGCGAGAGTGAAGTTGATCCGGTTGCCAAAAACTATTCGGGTACGACCAGGCCGACCAACCTGCACTACATTGCCGTCGGCCGCTCGCTGATAGTCGATGATAGGTTTTCCCGTCCGCAGTTGCTCGAGGCCATCGCTCGTGCCCAGATATCCATTGGTAGTTTCGGCAAACGCGGGGTCCGCGATTAGCGCGGAAACTTTATCGCCGTCCTCAGCGATCAGCGCGTTTCCCTCAGTCCATGCTGAATCATGCATCCCGCTGTTATTAAGTGAAGGGTCGTAGTAGACGTAAAGCTGGTATGCGCTAGAGTCAGTTTTCCACGCCCGAAACGAAACTGAAATCAACAAGGAATCCCGGTCAGGATCGGTAACGTAAGACTTGCTTATGACATACGCTCCACTCTTCGCTCTGTTCTCCTGCCGGAAGCTGAGTGAACGCGCGTTGTCCATCACCTCGATCGAGTGTGTGGTATCTTCGCTTTCGGTTTCGATTTTTCCTTCTGGAGTCGCAATCACCAGTTGCAACATCTGGACATTCGGAACGTCGAGTGTCGGGTAATAGACTTCCGTCAATACGCCGTCATTAAGCGTGAACCAGACCCTGGAAGGAACGCTGTTCGCGGTGCCGAATCCGTTCTTGGCTGCGCTTAACCAATGGGCGTCGTGACCGGGTGCTCCGGGCGCCACACGATCCGTTGTCTGTGCCGGCAGAGTGGAACAGCTAAGGACCAGTAATAAAATGAA
>DATNNY010000619.1:0-7227 GCA_035601635.1 Pyrinomonadaceae bacterium | reverse complement strand
GTTCTGATGGCATGGCTCATGTCGCGCGGAGGCGACTCCGACGTGAGTGGTAAGTACCCGGCGCCGACGCCAGTACTCAGTATCGTCGCTTCTCCTTCGCCGATGGCAACGCTCGAAACAAAAAGTTCCGCTACGCCTAATGAAAGACCGTCGGCGACACCCGTGCGCGCGCCCGTGGCGCCGCCTGTATCCACGCCGGTAATAGAGCGTCCGAAAGCGATGTTCACTACGCTTAACAACACCAGTCTTAACGGAACCCGAATTACTTACTACCAGCGGGCGAGCTTCGCGCTCTGCAAGGCGGACTGCGCCGGCAATGCGAACTGCAAGGGCCTGGCATGGATCCGGCCCGGCGCGTACAATCCCAGCGACCCGGGAATGTGCTATTTGTTGTCCGCTGTCACCCAAAGAGTCTCGCACGAGTGCTGCATCGCGGCGGTGAGAAATTGAGGGCAGTACATGGAGCGATGGCGAGCGGGTCCCAATGTACAACGATACGAGAACGGCGAGAGAACGTACCCGGTCGCTACCGCTCCCGGTGCTGACCTCGTCACTACGAAAAACCAGAGATCTCAAAGGTATTGCTGAACAAGAATTCTAGCGAGGAACAATGGGAGCCCAAGCAGACAACCTAACATTCGCAATCATCAAACCCGACGCCGTGCGCGCCGGGTACACGGGAAAAATAATCGACCGGATTATTTCAGGCGGGTTTCGGGTCCGCGCCATGAAAATGATTCAACAGTCGCGCGCACAGGCGGAAGGTTTTTACGATGTGCACCGCGGCAAACCGTTTTTCGAAGGCTTGACCGAGTTCATGTCGAGCGCGCCGTGCGTAGTGATGGTGCTCGAGAAGGATGGGGCGGTGAAGGCCTGGCGCGACCTGATGGGCGCAACAGATCCCGCGAAAGCCGACGATGGAACCATTCGCAAAGAGTTCGGTGCATCAGTCGGAGAAAATGCTACCCACGGCTCAGACTCTGACGAGAATGCGGCCATCGAGATTGCGTATTTCTTTAATCGACTTGAGATAGTTTGAAGACCGTCAGTGGTTAGTAGTCATTGGTTAGTTGCAATCGTCATTCGACGTTGAGGTTTTCATTTCATTACTGTTCGGAACTACTAACTACTGACAACCAACAACTGACTACTGACAAAGGACATCTTCCCCAAAATGAAACGCTGCCCAACTTGTAACCAAACATTCTCTGAAGGCTGGTTGAGTTTTTGTACTCAAGACGGCACTACTTTGATCGAGGAACCGGCGCCACAGAGTGACCCGAT
Source organism: Pyrinomonadaceae bacterium (assembly GCA_035601635.1). Classification (GTDB taxonomy): domain Bacteria; phylum Acidobacteriota; class Blastocatellia; order Pyrinomonadales; family Pyrinomonadaceae; genus UBA11740. The sequence goes on along the minus strand of DATNNY010000619.1, from coordinate 5,943 downwards.
GGCGACGATGATGGCGCCCCCGCCGCCCGCGCTTTCAAATCAGAATCAACCCGCAGGTTGGAGCACGCCGTCCGGCGGAATCGGCTCGGGACAATTTCAACCGCCACAGCCGATGCAGAATGTATGGCAGCCTCCGCCTCCGCCGGCTTACTCTACCGGTCCCAAGCAAGGCACGGCCGTGGCCGCACTCTGCTGTGGAATCTTTACCGTGACGATTGGCTGGTGTTGCTATCTCGGCGTGATCACCGGGCCAGTCGCGATTGGGTTGGGTATTTACTCGCTGATCCAGATTAAGAACTTTCCGGACAAATTCACCGGCAAGCCTTTCGCGATCACTGGGATCGTCACCGGCGCGCTCTACTTTCTGGGTCTGGCGCTTTTCATTTTGATTTATGGCGTGGCTATCTTCATGCAAGGCGTAAAGTAGCCCGCCATCGATTCCTCGCGAGTTAATTCGGAACGAAGTTATCGTGAAGCGCTGTCCTACGTGTAACCGGACTTTTGACGACGAGACGTTAAGTTTCTGCCTGGACGACGGCACACCTTTGGTCCGCGATGCCTTCGGTCGGGCTGATTCACAAGAGACGCTGGTGTCGCCTTCGCCATCGTTGCCGCGGCCAGAGACCATCAGCGATTTGCCTCTCGCGCAAGCCTACGAACATCTGTCCGGCAAAGCAACGGTGAACGTCTCGCAGTTCGAGGTTCCCCCGGCGCAAGCATTCACTCCTCCGCCAAAGCAACGCCGGACGTGGCCCTGGGTGGTTGCCATTCTGGCCATTCTCTTAATAGTGATTGGCGGAATAGTGATCGCGGCCGTCGTAATTCCTCCGATGCTGCGCGCTTCGCGCAATGACAATCGCGCTCAACCCACGCCGACTCGTCCTGAGTCCACGCCCAGACCAACGCCCAGCGTCCTGCCTGCTACAGAGACGGACGACGTACCGGACGACGAGGACGAGGTGCTGGCCCAGCTCAGCAAGCTGGAAGACGAATGGATGCGAGCGAACGTCAAAGGAGATAAGCAGGCGCTCGAAAAAATTCTGGCGGACGAATACGTTGGCGGAACCAACAGCCATACGAAGCGGGAATACATCGACTCGTTGACTCCCGACGACACGATCAAATCGTGGGAGCTGAAGGACCTGACGGTCGAGCAGGACGGCGACCGAGCAACTGTCCAGGGCACTCTGACAGATGAGAGGACAAGCGGAACCGAGGTCCACGACTTCACCGACACGTTTGTGTGGAGGGATCACCGCTGGCAGGCTGTGGCATCAAAGGACACTCGTGTAAAATGATCTTGGAATTGCGAAATCAATCCTATGTCAATAATCACAGAAGTAATCGAGTCAACCAAAGCCATCATCCAGGGAATGAGTGTGACCCTGTCGTACCTGCCCAAGCGCAAGCAGACGGTTCAGTATCCTGAGGAGCCCGTCACGGTCCAGCCGCGTTATCGCGGCCAGCACTTGCTGCACGTTGATGAATTGGGCCGTGAGAAATGTGTCGCGTGTTTTCTCTGCGCGGCTGCTTGTCCGTCTGAGTGCATCTACATCGAGGCGGCGGACGACCCGCGCCCGGCCGAGGAACGCATTGGCGTCGACGAGCGCTATGCAAAGGTCTACAACATTGATTACGGACGCTGCATCTTTTGCGGATATTGCGTCGAAGCTTGTCCGAAAGACGCCATCACGCATGGGTACAACTTTGAGTTGTCGGTTTACAACCGCGCCGACCTGCTAAAGAGAAAAGACGACCTGCTGATTACTAAACAAATCCAGTCAAAGAATTATCGCGTAGCGTTTTCTGATGAAGATGTTGATTCGGAATGGAAAGAAGTGTAGCTGCAGAAGTCAGAGGTCAGAGGTCAGAGGTCAGAGATCAGAGGTCAGATGTCAGATGTTGGTCGTCAGTTAATTGCGAGCGGGAGAGCCCCCATGCAAATCAACTCCGCGAAAGACTTGAAGGTGTACAAATCGGCTTATGAATTAGCGATGAGAGTTTTTGAGTTAAGCAAGCGGTTTCCCGCCGGGGAGAGGTTCGCATTAACAAGTCAGATTCGGCGCTCGTCTCGATCTGTATGTTTGAACTTGCGAGTGGCCTGGGCAAAGCGAAGATATGAAGCGCACTTCATCAACAAGTTGACGGATTGCGACGGCGAAAACAGTGAAACCGATTCTTCGCTGGACTTTGCCGAAGACTGTCGTTACATCACATCGGAAGAGCATACCGAGCTCGCTGCTCTCTGCCAGGAAATCGGCCGCATGCTCGGCAGCATGATAAAGAATTCTGGCTCCTTCCTGATTCTCGACCGCTAATGTCCCGATCTCCTTTTTGTGACTTCCGATCTCTGACCTCTGATCTCTGACCTCTGATCTCTGATCTCTGACCTCTGGAATCCCATGCCTTATAAAGATTTTCATTACCGCTGGGAATTCGATCTCGATTCGTCGCCCGAACAACTCTGGCCGCTGGTAGCGGACACCAATCGCTTCAATCGTGATACTGGGGTCCCTTCGGTGCAGATGGTGGAGAGTGAAGGTAACGGTCTGAAGAACGCGCGCCGCCGTCTGCGGCTCTCGGCCTTTGGCATTCTGGTCGAATGGGAAGAACAACCGTTTGAGTGGATCCGGCCGGTGCGGTTCGGCGTGGTGCGCCGTTATAGTAAGGGACCGATTGCCGAGTTGCGGGTAGTCGTTGATCTTAACCCGCGCAACCAGCCAAACGATCTCCCCGTGGGGGCCCATCAACCGGTGGGCACGAAGCTGACCTATCAGGTTTGGGCCAAGCCCAGGAACGTGATCGGCCTGATGGCCATTCCGATTCAAATCGGAATCCTGAGCGCTCGCAGCTTTGCGCGCACGCTGAGGGAGTACGACCATCTGGCTAAGCAGGGGCGCACGGCGGCGAACCTCACAACCAAGCCTGAGTTTGTTTCCGGTGGCCGGGCGCGTTTGCTGGCGTTGAGCGAAAAGATGGCGGCCGCGGGGACCGAGAGCGAACTGGTGGCGTTGCTGGTTGACTACCTGGAAAACGCCGACGAGTTTGCGCTGTCGCGAATCAGACCCTACGAACTGGCCCGTGAGTGGAACTGCCCACGCCGGACGGCCCTGGAAGTTTGTCTCTGCGCCACGCGCGCCGGCATCCTGGACTTGCAATGGAACTTGATCTGCCCATTGTGTCGCGGCGGTGCGGGGACGGATTCATTGAGAGACCTCGAGTCCACGGTTCATTGTCCCGGCTGTAACATAGATTTCGCAATAAACTTCGAGCAGTCTGTCGAGCTGACTTTTCGACCGAATCCATCGATACGCAACACCGACGTTGAAACTTTTTGCACTGGCGGGCCGCAGGTGGCGCCGCACGTTGTGGCCCAACAACTGCTCGAGCCGCATGCAACCCGCGCGATCGAATTGTCTCTCGATGCCGGGCGTTATCGTCTGCGCACGATGAGCGTCCCGGGCTGGCAACATCTGCGCGCGAGTGAGACTGGCGAGCGCGCCATGACCTTGCGAGCCACAGCAGACGGCTGGGCGAGCGAAGAATTGCAGTTAGCCAAAGACGCAAAACTCAATTTTGAAAACGCCACCGGAGACGAACAGTTGTTCATCCTGGAACGCACCGCCTGGAGCGATGACGCGGCGACGGCTGCCGAGGTGACGGCCTTACAGGTCTTTCGCGATCTATTTGCGAGCGAAGCCCTGCGACCCGGCGAACAGATTTCAGTCGGCACATTAACGGTCCTCTTTACGGACTTGAAAGACTCTACCCGCATGTATCGCGAGATTGGCGACGCTACGGCGTTTGGCCGGGTAATGAATCATTTCGATATTTTGAAACAGGTGATCGCCGAAGAGGACGGCGCGCTGGTGAAGACCATCGGCGACGCCGTCATGGCGGTGTTTCGTTGCCCGGCGAGGGCCGTGCGTGCGATGCTGGATGTGCAGGCCCAGCTAGCTTCTCCTCCGGAAGGAATGCAGCCGCTCAGCCTCAAAGCCGGCCTGCACACGGGACCCTGTATCGCGGTGACGCTAAACGATCGGCTGGATTATTTTGGATCCACGGTGAATATGGCCGCGCGTCTGGAAGGGCAATCCACCGGCGACGACGTGGTTATCTCGAGCGCGGTTTATTCCGATCCGCAAGTGCGGGATCTTCTGGGCGATCCGGACGAGGGCTTTTCGGCCGCCAGGTTTGAAATGCCGCTGAAAGGATTTGAAGAACGGTTCGAGCTTTGGCGAGTTACTAAGGTGAAGAACGTCGGCGCTTAGAACGCCGGAAGAATAGGGCCTTATCAGTCCTATCTGACCTGTTTCTTTGGAATGTTTACCCCCAATGCCTTTGATTGAAACTCAGGAAGTCACGCGTGTCTATCAAATGGGCGCCAATCTGGTGACGGCTCTGGACCACGTCAACGTGAGCCTGAACGAGGGAGAATTTGTTGCCATTCAGGGGACCTCGGGCTCGGGCAAATCGACTTTGCTGAATTTGCTGGGCGGGCTCGATCGTCCGACCAGCGGTGAAGTGCTGTTTGACTCGACTCCGTTGGGGCCGCTGACGAAAAAACAGATGGCCCGCTATCGCCGCGACTCGGTGGGAATGATTTTTCAAAACTTTAATTTGATTACCACGATGACGGCGGCCGAGAACGTGCGGCTCGCCCTGGCCTTCGGCGGAGTGCGCGGGGCCGAACGGCGTCAGCGTGCCGGAGAGTTACTCGGGCGAGTTGGCCTGGCTGGGCGCACTGAACATCGGCCTCTGGAATTGTCCGGCGGTGAGCAACAACGTGTAGCCATCGCCCGGGCGTTGGCCAACCGGCCCCGGGTTTTGCTTGCCGACGAGCCGACTGGGAATTTAGACTCAACACGCGCGCGCGAGCTGCTCGCTTTGTTACACGAGATGGTCGAACGGGAGGGCTTGACGGTCCTACTCGTAACCCACGATCACGAACTGGCGAGTAGCTTCGCCGATCGAATCATCATGATGAAGGATGGAAAGGTAGTCAGTAGTTAAGATCGTGATAGGTCTTCTGGGGTCCTATCTGACCTATTACAACCCTGACCACGACTAGAGGTAACGCGATGTCAACACCAACCCCCCAGGAGATGACGCTGGACGCGCTTCGTTCGGTGCCGCTCTTTGCTTCGCTGGACGACTCGGCGGCAGGAGAACTACGGAACTTGCTACGCACGCGCGATGTCGCAACCGGCACCGCCCTGTTTCGGGCCGGCGACGACGGCGATGCGATGTATCTGATTGAAAGCGGCCGCGTACGGATAGCCGTGACCGACGAAGACAAAAACGAGATCGTGCTGGCGGAGCTGGCTCGCGGCGATTTTTTTGGCGAGATGGCAATTATCGATGGCAAGAAACGGTCAGCCGATGCCGTGATCATCGAGGATGCGCGTCTGGCGGTATTGTCGCGTGAAAATTTTCTGCGCTTCATTCGAAACACCCCGATGGTCGCCCTGGAAATGTTGAGCGCTACCTTCTCGCGCCTGCGAACCACTGACCGGATGTTGCAGCAGCGGGTATCGCGCAACGTCAATGAAGAACAGAAAAAGCGAATGACTATAGCCGATCGCGCTGCGGACCTGATCGCGGAGTTCGGGGGCAGTTGGAAGTTCATCGGGGCCGCGATCGGTTTCCTGATTTTCTGGGTGCTGCTCAATACCTGGCTGCTGCAAGGGAAAGGCTTTGATCCTTTCCCCTATGTGTTGCTCAATCTGGTGCTGGGAATGATCACGGGATTGCAGGCGCCCATCATTATGATGTCTCAGAACCGGCAGTCGGAGAAAGATCGCCTGCGAGCCGATCTGGACTATGCGGTGAATTTGAAAAATGAACTATCGTTGACTGAGGTGCTGCGCCGGCTCGACGTGCTCGAAAGTGAACGTCTGCCGGTGTTGTTTGCAGAACAAAACGCGCTGATCACGGAAGTGA
>DATNNY010000618.1:0-16201 GCA_035601635.1 Pyrinomonadaceae bacterium | reverse complement strand
TCTTGCACTCAAATCGATTCCGCAGTAGAACTTCATCAGAGGCGGCCTCCTTTTTGGCGAAAGGGTTGGTAAAGCAAACGCAGTTTACTGCGTTCGCTTTCGGCCGCCTCTATTGATTATCAAATCGTTGGACGCGAGCGGCGGGAGCGTGAACTGCAAGGATGAAGGCAGAAGGATGAATTGAATTCGCGCCGCCGCGTCAACTCAGACGTTAGACCGATTCACAATAGTGAGACATGACGAAGGTTGCTGCGTATCAAGCTCCGCTTCTTCGGAGCGGGTCGGCGGAGGCCATCGATTTGATTGCTGTTCAGGTCAGAGCATGCGAGTCAATCGGCGTGGAATTCCTCTGTTGCCCTGAGGGTGTGCTTGGCGGCCTGGCCGACTACGCGAGCCGACCTTTCGAGATCGCGATCGACGTGCGGAGAGGGCAGCTTCAGCAAGCGTTGGAGCCGATTGCGAGCGAAACAGTCACGACGATTCTCGGGTTCACCGAAATCGATGACGGTCGGCTCTTCAACTCAGCGGCAGTCGTTTACAAAGGGAGCGTCACCGGTCTGTATCGCAAGCTCCACCCCGCGATCAACAGCTCGATCTACGAATCTGGTCACGACACGCCCGTTTTCAAAGCCAACGACCTGACGTTCGGAATCGTCATATGTCGCGACTCTACTTATCGCGAGCCGGCCCGGGCCATGGCGGATTGTGGCGCGACCGTGTTGTTCGTGCCGACGAACAACGGCCTGTCTCCGTCGAAGGGCGGAATCGGAATCCTTGAACAAGCCCGCGAGACGGACATCGCGCGGGCTAAAGAAAACCGCGTATCTGTGATTCGCGCCGATGTAGCCGGTCGAGCCCACGGTCTCGTCTCATACGGGTCGTCCGGTATAGTCGATCGCGACGGGACAATTCTGCAAACAGCGAAGCAATTCGAAACCGGTCTGGTCGTCGCGGAAATTGAAACGAGCCCCATGGCTCTTGCATAGGCGGAGAATCGGTCCAACAAATCGTTGGGCGCGAGCGGCGGGAGCGAGAGCAGGGATGAAGGATGAAGGATGAATTGATTCGGCGGAGGGTGCTTTGATTCGCGCCGCCGCCTCAACTCAACCGTTGGGCTGCCTGTGCTGACTACGGATTTATGCAACAAAAAAACAGTCGTCGCCACTTACTATGTGAGGCGAAACGCGAAGCAATTTAATGCTCGTGAGACGCCTCGTAATTTGGACTAAATGAGAGGTAGAGATGAATATGAAAAACCGTTTTTTGACCGTTGCATTACTTCTGCTTGTCGGCATCGCCTGTGGCACGAGTCTCACCGATGCCTTTGCGCAGGCACAGAGGACTTCACCACCAACAACGACAGCGGACAAACGCGGAGAATCAGAACGGGAAAGACTTGCACAAGCGCAGCAAGCGTCTTTGACACCCGCTGAGCGTCTGGCGTGGAGGGAGATTCAAGAGCGCATTGATAGAATGTCTCATGGCGAAGAGGCGAAAGACTTGAATGCGGCGATGCACTTCATGGCTGACGATTACACGCTGTACACATTGCCTGATAAAGGCTCGCCTGGTGGGAAAGCCATAAACAGGCAACAGATAGCAGTGTACAAAAAACAAAATCTCGATAGCTTGTACTCTACCAGCCCTGAAACACACACTGACATTGAAAGTCTCTCAATGAAAGGCAATGTGGCCACCGTCGTCATACACCAGCATTACGTGAGAGTAATTCGGGGTGGAGACGGCAGCCCGCATGACGTTAGAACAAGTGTTCGACATCGTGAGACATGGATATACTCGGAGCGAGGCTGGTTGCAAAAGAGTGTTCAAGAGTTGGAAAGAGGTCCCATTTTCCTGGACGGTCAACCATATAATCCTTAGTCCTCCAACGCGCAGCCGAACAATTCGTTGCAGGTGAGCGCCGGATAGCGCCCTTCTCAACTGGCTTTTCGTCCGGCGTGGGTTGCGTGTCACCGCAACGCGCCACCTGAACTCAACCGTTCGACATCGTGGTTGAATCATGAAATCGGCGCTAATCGCAATTTGTCTGGTGCTCATCACTTCTCGCTTCTCGTCGCAGGGCAATGGCACCAAACCAAAAACCAGCGAACCGGTTTCATATTGTGAACTCTTCCGAAACCATGATCGCTATCCCACCGGCAAACCTCTCCGAGTTGCCGCTACTTGGACGTATGGTTTCGAATGGACGTATCTTTCGTCGCGCGATTGCCTTGATCAACCAAAGGCGTGGGTTGAATTTGTCGACGAGGAAAAACTGTGTTCCGAATCAAAACCATACCTGAAGAAGATGACTCATCGGTTCGACAATAAGGCTGACGTTATCGTTATCGGTGAGTTGCGCGACTGCGGAGGGTGCGGTCATATGGGCGCGTATCACTATCAATTTGTCGTGACTTGTCTCGAAACTTATAAGAAGATTCCGACGAACGTTCCTTGATTCAACGATGTCGAACAAATCGATTGGACGCGAGCGGGCGGGAGCGCCTCTCGCAACTTGCCTGGTGCGGCGGAGGGTGTTTTGAATCGGGCCGCCGCACGCTAATCAACGGCCAACTTAAAACTGTGGCGGCGAAAGCGTAGGTACTGTAAAATCCACCCTCCCAAGATTGTTCCCTGAACCGAAGCTCACGCAGAATGTTTGATCGGCAAACATTCGAACGCCCAATGAGGAGGAGGAGACTCTATGAACGATCTGACGTCAAACTCACTACAAGTTGAGGTGACTCCACTTAGAACCGGTGCAACTTCCCTTATGACAATCGGTAAAGCGAAGCTAATTCTTTTGCTGGGCTTCCTGGTTGCCCTCACGACGGCCGGCAGTTGCAATTCGCCAGCGCTCTTCCGGTCGAACTTCGACGCCACGGCTGTTGGCCAGCCGCCATCGCCCGCGCAAGCGGTGGGCACGGCCAGTGTCGACGGACCTGCGGGGAGCGTACTCGTTGCCGTGGCGCCGCCCAATGCGCAGCCCTCGGGGAAATGGCTTCAAATCAAGATCTCCAACAAGAGCGGTCAAGTGGCGTCATTTCAGGGTAAGCTGACGCAGCAACCGGGCAACGGCACCTACGTGTTCTCAACCGCTTTATTCATTCCCCCGACCGGGCCTCAGGGTGAAGACAACGTCGCGACGATCTCCTTCGAGGCATTGGCGCCACAAGGCAGCCTTCCTGCGGAATTTCTGCACCTTGATTTTCTTTCTAACAACCGCGTCCAGATCGATGACGACGGCAGCACCGTTTTTGGACAGTTTCCGCGCAATCAGGTTTTTCTCGTGCAGGTCACACTGGACATCAACGCTACCGCGGCGAAAGCCCACATCATCCTTTCTGGCGCGGGGGCGTCGGGCGAGACTGATCGCAATGTGGTTTCACCTTTAGTTCAGCAGGCGCAGCGGTTCGGGGCCGTTAGGATCCGGATGGGGTTCCCTCACACGGGAACGTTTTTCGCCACGAACGTTCTGGTGCAGCGCAAACAGTAGTTAAGTTTCATCGCCTCCCACGTCTGGCTCGCGCGCGCGGCGGTAGCGTGTTTCTTAACTTGCTTGGTGCGGCGTAGGTGTTTTGGGTCGCGCCGCCGCCTAAACTCAGCGTTCGACGGCTTCGTTCGAATCTGCGGGCAAATCTTTGAACCGATCGTATACATCCCACGAATTGTTTCACCTTGTCGGCCGATCGCGTCCAGCCGATCACGACGCAAATTATCAAACGCTGCTTAAGATTCTTGACTCAGGTTGCGTGTCTCATCCACCTCATGATCCGAACTTCTACATGCATCGGCTGACGTACAACCTTGGTGGAAACATTTTTTCAGAAGAGTTGATTGTCCCGAGCGTCACGTGTTTCTGTGACATCCCGTACGACGCGCTGGGAATTCACATTCAGAAATACGGATCGTTTGGTCTGTCCTTTGCTCGCGAATTCCTCATAAAATATGGGGCGAGGCCCGTCATTTACTTTCCGATGAAACCGAGCGACCCGCACCGCGGATGGGGCACAATACACTGCGAGACGGCTCTCAACGACCTCGAGCAGATTTGGCGTGGCTTTCGCGAACAGCTCGTCGACCCGATCGCAGCGGATTCGTGGACCCGATCTCTCGGCGAGAAACCAAGAACCCAAAATGACGCAATCAAAGCCATGGATGACGCATTTACTCAACAGTTCTTGGCATTCATAAAACCATTTGATTCCGAATTGCCAGATAATGACCCGAACAACTTTTATCTTGAACGCGAGTGGCGCAGATATGGCAATCATCGCTTTCAGCCCAATGATGTCTCACGCGTTCTGACGGAGTGCAGTTACGTTGATCGGCTAAAATCTGAACGGCCCGCGTATGCGAACAGGGTCTTTGCCGCGCCGTAACTTGTTCTTGGGATCGCCGTCGAACAACTCGTTGGACGAGCGGTAGGCAGGAACAAGGATGAAGGCGGAAGGATGAAGGATAAAGTGCGGCGAAGGGTGCTTTGATTCGCACCGTTGAGATAGTAAGACCTATCTCACGGGGTCAATTCAACCGTTATGCCGCTCAACCGGACACGAATAGTAGGAGAGATATGTTCACCGACTCAATGATCCCTTTCTGGATCGCCGTTGGCTCCCTTGCGACAGCACTTGCAGTGATTGTCGCAATCGTTTCCTGGCTGCGCCCTCGATCACACACCGTCAAGCCCGGCAAGGCTCCGCGACTAGTTGTCCGGCGAGTGGTACATCCTGACGATGAGGATCTACCCGCAGCCTACGACGTGTACTGCAGCGGCATTACCAACGAAAGCGAACGTGATTCGTTTGCAGAGATCCAACGATGGCTCGCGGAAGCGGAGGAGGCGCGTAAGATTGGAACTACGAATCTTGACGAGTACCTCCTAATCGCGAAGTTGGGCACCAAGGTGTGTGGCTTCTTTTACGGTCAATATTATGCCAGCCATGAAATGTTTCTTGTCGGATATCTCGTCATTGAGCGCAAGTCATTGGACTCAAGGCGGGCAACATCCATCGGAATTATCAAACACCTCGTACAGACTCTGAAAAGAGACCATCCGGATTGCGCCGGGGTCATCTTCGAGCTTGCCCTCGACCCCCAAAAGAATCCGCAGGTTCGTACCAGCAAGGAAGCGCTCTTCGCTGTGCATGGGCGGACCGCAGCAAAGATTGTCTTCAAACGTCTCGACATCGAGTATAGGCAGCCCAAGCTGTCGCTGTGGGATCCATCGCTAACCGAGGAACGTCAGCATTTGGTTTACGGTCGCGTCTCGGGACTTCCGCTTGTCGGCCACATCGGCAAGCAAGAAGCGTCACATGTTTTGGATGCCGTCTATAACTGTTGGTACGGCGACTACTATCTCGACGATCCGTCGAAGGACACGAGGTACCGACATTACGTGCGAGGCATGTATGAGGCGGCTGTCGAGACCTTGCCTACTCAGGTCGGGCTCATCTGACGCGGTGTACCCGACAAACGAAGTGCGCGGCATAACAATCGTTGGACGCGAGCGGCAGAGGGCCGCTCGCAACTAACTGGGTGCGGCGCAGGGTACTTTGATTCGGCCCGTTGAATAGTAAGACTTATCTCACGGGGTCAACTCAACCGTTAGGCGGCCTGGGTTCTCGCGTTGCGGACGCGAGTGGTTGGGCGTCGGAGGATGCGTCCTGGGTGGATAGAGGCACGACAAGCCCACGAGGTGGATTTTTCCGGTTGTTCCCGCAAGAATGATGGCCACGATATAGATGACGAGATAACCATGAGCAATCCCGCAGCACCATTCGTCTTCGACACCAACTCGCGACGGTTCTACCATGGCACTCGGGCGGACCTGAAGCCCGGGGACCTGCTTCAAGGCGGCTATTCCTCCAACTACACCGAGCGGAAATCGCCATGGATTTACTTCAGCGAGACCCTGCACGCGGCTACCTGGGGAGCGGAGCTGGCAAAGGGCGAAGGTCCAGGCCGAATCTACCTGGTGGAACCTACGGGAGCGTTTATGGATGACCCCAATCTGACGGACAAGAAGTATCCAGGCAATCCCACGAAGTCCTATCGCTCCCGTGAGCCGCTGCGGGTCGTGAGCGAACACCTGGATTGGCAGGGACACTCCCCGGAGGAAATCCAGGCAATGAAGGACGCCATCGCGGGTCTGGAGCCCATCGACGACTGAGCTGCTTTCCGCGCGGGTAGAGAAGTCAGGGCATTGGACATTCCTACGAGCCTGGCATTCTCAAATCAACAGGTGCGATGCAAAGGTCGGGCCGGCTAACAAGCCGGCGCCCCGGTCAATCAGTCAGGACCAGCGCGCAAAACTTTTCATTCTTGTCGTATCCACCCTCCCCACCGGAGCGAAGGAATGTAAGTTATAATCACCTCCATGAACTGTCCAGTCTGCAAAACAACCGAATTAATTGCTATCGAGTTAGACGAAGGTCTTACTTCTCTGAACTGCCCGGATTGCGGTGGCAACTGGATCCGCGGTGCGGAGTACTGGAAGTGGGTGGAAGAGCACGGTTCTGAACTTGCCGAGCGAGTGCATCAAAATGAAAGTTTGTCCCTGAGTGAGCCGGGCCTGCCGCTAGATTGTCCAGAGTGCCGTTTCCGCATGATCAAGTTCCTGGTCGGACGCGGTCTTACCTTCACCATCGACCATTGTGACGGATGCAAAGGCATCTGGCTTGATCGGAACGAATGGGAGGCTCTAAAGAAACGCAATCTGCATGACGACCTGAACCTGATGTTCACATCCTTCTGGCAGACCGAGGCGAACCGGGCTGCCCGCAAAAAGCGGATGGAAGATATTTACGTCAGCAGATTCGGCGCGGATGACTATACCGAAATTAAGCGCATTCGATGGTGGCTCGATGCCAAGATCAACAAAGAGGAATTGCTTGCGTATCTCACTGATCGCGATCCCTATGCCGCCTGATCCGATTTCGCGGTGATTATGCGGGCGATTGGGCGAGCGATGTCAGAAGCCCGACCGTCAGGAGGGCGGCTAACTGATCCACCCCTCCCTCACGGTCGGGCTTTCGACGCGCAAATTACATGGACATTCGGGCTTATCTGAAACGACTCGACTACACCGGGGCCATCGCGCCCAACGCCGAAACTCTAAGGCTTTTACAGCTGGCGCATCTCCGCGCGGTTCCTTTTGAGAATCTAAGCATTCATTCAGGGGAGCCCGTCGTTCTTGATGACAGAGCCCTGTTTGAAAAGATTGTCAGTCGGCGTCGTGGCGGTTTTTGTTACGAACTCAACGGTCTGTTTGCCGCGCTGCTGCGCGCGTTGGGTTTCGAAGTTGAAATGCTTTCAGCCCAGGTCGCGAATGCGGAAGGGATCTTTGGACCTGACTTTGACCATATGACACTAATGGTCACACGCGCCGATCGTTGGCTGGTGGACGTGGGATTTGGCGATTCGTTTCCGGAGCCTCTAAGGCTGGATGAAGAAAGCACACAGGGACACGGCATCCATACTTATCGAATAGAGCGCGAAGGAGAATTCCTCGTCCTCATGAAGCAAACAAATGAGAATGAATGGAAGAGCCAGTATCGCTTCACTCTGAAGCCCTACCAGTATTCCGACTTTGCTGAGATGTGCCGGTATCACCAGACATCGTCGCAGTCCCACTTCACCAGAGCGCGCATATGTTCGCGAGCCACAACTGATGGCAGAATCACCCTGAGCGGGCTGCGTTTGATTACGTCTGCCGATGACGGGTTACGGCAGGAGCGAATCCTGACTAATGACGAAGAATATGCGACGATCCTGCGCGATCATTTCGGTATCGTAATGGCTAGCTAAAAGGGATTTCTAGAATGATTGATCCAAACTCTGACAAGCTCTGGTATCAGGCCAATCTGGACGTGTTTCTGAATCGTTGGTTTGCGAACTACCAGGAGGCGCGACAGGCACTCGACCGCGAAGGTGGTTTCCTGCTGCCGTATCGAAAGCATTTTTTCGTCTGCGAAGCGGATGTAATCCAGGCCCTGGGTTTGGAACCTGACGACCCCGACTGGGAGAAAATCGGACGCGATGGCGCGCAGCCTAAAGATCAAGACGCCTATCAAAGACTACGTGACAAGCGAGCACAAATCGTGCTTGAAGCGACCGCGGAAGCATCGAGCCCGGAATGAAGATCGAAACGGGCTTTGTGGTTCTCTCATTAGCACCGTGGCTTTAGCCCGCTGAATTCGACTTTTCGAACAAGGGCATGAACATTCAGCAAGTCTATACAGATTGGTCCGAGACATACGATCAGGATCGAAACCTGACGCGCGATCTCGACGAAACCGTCACGAGAGGGGCTTTGGCGAATCTGCGTTGCCACTCAACACTCGAGCTTGGCTGTGGAACTGGAAAGAACACGGCGCTCCTGGCTTCGATCAGTCAGCGCGTTACGGCCATCGATTTTTCAAAGGGCATGATCGAGAAGGCCCGGCAGAAACTTTCGTTTGATAATGTAATCTTTATCGTCGCGGACATCTCACAGCCATGGCTTTTTGCAGCTCAATCATTCGACCTGATCGTCTGCAACCTAGTGCTCGAACATATTTCTGATCTTCCCTTCATATTCGCGCAAGCGTCTGGCGTGCTCCCGGAACGTGGACGCTTTTTTGTTTCCGAGCTTCATCCTTTCCGGCAGTATCAGGGAACCCAGGCCAATTTCCAACGAAGTCAGCAGACGACTCATATCCCGGCCTTCGTGCATCATATCTCTGACTTCATCGATGCCGGCCAGGCGAACGAGCTGGACCTTTCTGAGATCAAAGAATGGTGGCACGCTGAAGATCAAAACAAGCCGCCCAGACTCGTATCATTCATGTTTCAAAAAAGATGAAGAGTTCGATGGGTATGATTTAGCGGAACAGAGCCTGCATTCCCTCGTGTAACTCTTAGCCCAATGTGGCACAGACTTCAGTCTGTGATGCGGATACTCCATAAGTCTGTGCCACCAGAACAGATTCACCCCCAGGCCGGGGCGCTCTTTCAGGAGATTATTATGAACAAAATAAGACCGTTACTGGCGTTAGTGTTGGTATTGGCCGCCGGATTACTGGGCGGCGTGATTACCGAACGAATGAATTACACCGTTCCGACTCAAGCCCAGCGACCGGCAAGTCGTTGGGAATATTGCTCGCTCAGCCGCGCGGCGGTCGGCGTGACCCGCGGCGGCCTCTACTCGATTACTTACTTTCGCGACGGCGGTGCTCAGGTAGTTGAAGCAGAAGAGTTGGCTACCGAACGTTATGGCCCGGCCAAAGCGATCGCACAGTTGGGCCAGGAGGGTTGGGAAATGGTTGGTGAAGGCCCACTCGAGATGAGAGCCGGCGCGACTAACGCCATCTACTTCAAAAGGCTGAGGCGGTAGTTCCAGGGTTCTCTTTCGAGACGCACGGCAAAAGTCAGACAAGCGACGCGTCTAAGTAGCGAAGGCCATCTGCAGCCAGTGCGGGCGGCCCTGAAAGCCTTTTCGCTATCCGGACGGATAGGGCCGAATGATGAAAGTTTCCAACCCGATCTTATGAACTCAAACCAAATCTTGCGTAATCGCTGTGCCCAATTCTGCTGCTCCCTTATCGTGCTCCTGGGCGGTGGCCAACTCTTGGGTGGTGGCCAAACTACGGCCGCGATCGGCCAAACGCGTGACTGGCAACCGCAACGGACCTGGGTGTTCGTGGTTGGGACCCTGCAGTGGATTCACCGCGACGTGTTTGATTCTTTCCCGCAAAAGAATCGGCGCGATGCACAGTTGGTTGAGTCTTTCCGGCAGCATGGCGTGCCTGACCAACAGATGGTTTATCTTCAAGACGCGCAAGCGACGACTCGGAAGGTGAAGACTGCTTTCACGACGTTGCTGGCCAAAGCGAGCGAGGGTGATTTCCTTTTCGTCTACTACTGCGGCCACGGTTACAAATCCGAAGACGAACGAACGACCTGGTTTGCGACCTATGACGCCGGTGAAGACAGGCCGGGCTGGGCGACTGACTCGATAGTCAAAGACATCGAAAAATACTTTAAAGGGTCGCGGGCATTTTTGACCGCGGATTGTTGCTATTCCGGCAGCCTCTCACAACAGGCGCGGCGGCTGGGTCAGAGAGTGTCGTATGCCTGCCTGACTTCTTCGTCTGCAAGCGAACTCTCGACGGGAAACTGGACCTTCACTGAGATGTTAGTCGCAGGTCTTTCCGGCCAGGCCTTTGCTGACCTCAATAGCGATGGACAGATCACCCTGAGCGAACTGGCCGAGGACGTCAAAGAGGACATGGCCTTCGCCGAAGAACAGCGATCTTCGTTTATTACTACGGGAAGCTTTGCTCCGAGCACGGTCCTGGCCCGGGCCGCGCGCAAGATGAATCCAGAGGTAAGCAAGCGGGTGGAAGTGAAGTCGGAAGGCAAATGGTGGAAGGCTCGAGTCATTGATGCCCGCGCCGGCACATTCCATGTCCACTACTATGGTTTCGAAGATTCCGACGATGAATGGGTGCGGCTGAGCCAGATCCGCGAAACAAAGATTGAATATCCGCCGGGCGCGGAAAAAAATCGCCCCGTGAACAACCCCAGTCGCCCGGCCAGCGCCACGTGGCGCACAGACAGGATTCAGCCGTGGGTCCCTTAAGGTTGATCTATTCGCGCCAGGCAGCGTGATATTTTCCGCTTTTGGCCGCCCGGGACGCGATCTTCGATCTAGTCTTTTGGCGGCGAAGGTCCAAAGCAAACCAGATCGACAAGATTTCAGCAAACCGCGCTACTATTAAGCCAACGTGAAGACGTCCTGGCGCCAATTCGCGATCCCCGGCCTTTTCCTTTCAGCCGGTCTGATCGCCTTCTCAACAATCATTAACTCGTGGTTTCTGTCGGACGATTTTGCTCAAATTGGAAAAGTTCTCGCCGGCGATCTCTCTGTGGTTTGGGGCAGGGAGCACGGCGGTTTCTTCCGCCCAGTCTTCATTCTCAGCTATCTGATTGACTCGAGAATCTGGGGGGCGCGGCCATTTGGCTTTCATCTCACGAACATCGTCTTTCATTCGCTAAACGCGTTTCTCACCTTCATTCTTTCGGTGCGAATCGTTGAAAATCTAAATCTAACCGCACGCACCAAGCGAATGATCTCAATAGGGGCGGGCGCTCTTTTTCTCTTGCATCCTTCTCATACTGAAGCAGTGTCGTGGATCTCAGGACGAGCCGACGTATTGGCCACCTTTTTCTGTCTCGCGTCGCTTTTGTGGTATCTCGCATATGCTGGAAGCAGACGCATTTCACAGCTAACATTCTCCCTCGTCTGCTTTACGATCGCGCTGCTGGCGAAAGAATCCGCCATTTGCCTGCCCTTCCTCGTTCTAGTGCTGGCGTTGTCAACCGGAAGTAACAGGAAAAACTCTCCGCGATTTCTCGCGGTAATTGCCCTCTATTTTTCGACGCTCCTGGTGTTTGTAGCCGTCAGATCGATCTTCATAGGTTCACTGGTAGGCGGATACGGCGTCGGCCAACATTTGAATTTCGCTCCGACATGGTTGCGAGATCGTTTGCTCGAAGCCTCGGTGCGATCGGTTTTTCCCGTGTTGCCGGCGCAATTGTCCTGGTTCCTTTTTAAGCCGCTTCAGTCTCGCGTCTTCATACTATTCTCGGTCACCTGCGCCGGTTTAGTCGCCGGGGTAATCATTCTTAGACGCCGGTGGTATGGGCCTTCCGATCGCAAGGAACAGAACGGCTTTCTGATCGCGCTCGTGATCTTGTTTTCGTTTTCCTTGCTGCCGGTCATAAATCTTCGCCTGACTTTGTATCAAACTCTGGGTGAACGATTTCTTTATTTACCGTCAGTTTTTTCCTGTGTGTTGATGGCGTATCTGGCGGCGGTTCTGATTCGCAATCAGACGCTATGGCTGGCGATTCTGATTTGCATGCTGGGTTTCTATTCAGTGAGGCTCTATCAGACGAATCGATTGTGGAGTGAAGCCGCAAGACTCTCACGCAGCATCACGAATGAACTTGTTGATTCTTCGACCCGCGATCATCTGATTATTCTCAACGCTCCGGATAACCTTCGCGGCGTGCCGGTTTTTCACAACGGCCTGCCAGAAGCGCTCGTTTACTTTCAAAATCGAAAACGTTTTCGACAGGTCGAGATAATGGCTTTTCAGGATCTTCAATCTGCCGTAGACGAAGTTTCCATAACTCCTGGTCCCGAGTATCTAACCCTGCACCAGTTAAGCGGCAGGGGCTTTAGTCGGCTGCAATCTTCTGCGTGTATCCAGACGACGGGTCAGCTCGAAAATGCTCTCGAGTTTCGCCTCAAGCCCTGTGCTGCCGATGCCGATCTGTTTTTCTTTAATCAGGGAAGAATGATGCTGTTGCCAGACAGATGAAATCGAATCCACTCTTACTCGAAGTGGCCGCTTCGCAGGCAGGTCAAAAGATGATTGACTGTTTGCAGCAGGCTGCGCGCGTTGCGCTCCATCCGCTCGACGGCGTCAAGCTGCCCTGGAGAAAGACTCGCGTTACGGTCGCGTTCTAAAAGCTGGCAAAGTCCTATGATTACATGCAGCGGCGTGTGCAGCTCGTGACTCATTCCTTTGACGAAGTCGGTGGCGGCCCGGTCGATCATCAAACCCTCGTCGGCCGAGTTTCGGCGGGGTGTGATATTGATTGCTGTCTTCACCTGGTGATTGATTCAAGCTCGCCGAAAGTCGGGCGCCGAGAACACTACTCCCTTTCGGCTGTGAAACTTATCAATTCTCATGCCCATCCCGGCAGGCAAAATTTGGTTAAGGACTTTGCCGAAAACAGCGGGTGCGCGTCCCCAGGCGAAATCATTTCTGCCACATAATCGGCCGCTGGACGAGCGGTTCCGGTACAGGTAAACCCAGACAATGCCGGCAAAGGTTCAAACCTCAGCCGTCTCTTTCCGATTCCGGCGATGCTGGCTGGAAAGAAAATGTTTGAGCATCTCGCCCAGTTGATCGAAATCGATCGGTTTGGTCACGTATTCGTCGCACCCCGCGGCCAGAGCTTCACTTCGCGACTCCGGAGAATCGTGGGCAGAGATAGCGACAATTGGGGTGTTTTCCACATCTTTGTGTTGGCGAATCTGCCTCGTGGCTGCCAGTCCATCGAGTTTGGGTAGACTCAGATCCATGAGGATCAGCGCCGGCTGTTCACGTATCGCCAGCTCGACCGCTTGCTCGCCATCGCTCGCTTCAATAACTTTATAGCCCGCCATCTCCAACAGCCTTCTCATCATGAACCGGCTGTCCTCAAAGTCCTCGACCAATAGAAATAGTTGTTTCTCTGGCTTCATCTGCGACCTCACGCGCAAGGTATCATCTTTACCATCGAACTCAAAAATCTCTTAAATTCACGCATGACTAGCATACGCTCATCGCTTTTTGCTATCATCTCGCACGGAAACACGACACAAAAAGGTGAATTTATCGGGTCTAATTCGTACACTTCTCTTTCTAGAATTCCTCAAAGGTACGTGACGATGAAACCAGCACTCGCCCAAACTCCAGAGAACAATGCCCTCGAAGATCTCGGGCGAGCGACTGTGCAAATCGTTCACGATCTTAAGAATCAACTTAATGGACTCAAATTGTACGCCACATTCTTGCGCAAACGGCTGGATCGGGATGAACGGGCGTCCGAAGAGCGCGAGACGCTGGTAAAACTAATTGCCGGTTTGGACCGAGCGGCAAGGGATATGACCGCCCTCGTTCGATATTCACAGCCGGTGGTGTTGCACCGTCAACCGCATATCGATCTGAGAGATTTAATCGCAAGGGTCATTAGAGCTATGCCTGCCCGCCCCGGGACCGAGGATTCATTGACCTGTGACATCGTCAGCAACCCGCTTTGTGGCGAATTCGACCCGGCCGTCTTGTCGGAAGCGATGCAGGCGCTGACTGAAGAAGCAGTGAATAGCCTTCCGTTGCGCGAGGCAAGTAACATCTCGCTACTCGCGCGCCGCGAAGCCGGGAACGAATCAGCGCAGGCTGTGATTGAGTGGCAAGGAATCAAACTCGCTGCCCGCAATCAATCGTTTCGCTCGGCCACAAGTGTCGGTACGGTATATACGGCGCAGGCGGCGCGGATCATTGAAGCTCATGGGGGGCGTGTCGAGCGTGAAGGGAATACGATCCGTGTTTGGCTGCCACTATCTGAATAATTTTCATAATTCGTCGGGATATTGCGATCACTTATAAACTGAATGCCTAAAACAAAAAATAGAGACATACGCATACTGGTGGTGGACGACGAGCCGATGATGAGCGATTCGCTGAGGCAACATCTGGCCGACGAAGGTTACGCGGTCGATACCGCGGCCAATGGAGGGGAAGCGATCGACCTGTTCGATGGCGGCGCACATCACCTGGTGATTTGCGATCTGCAACTCCCGGACATGGACGGTCTCACGCTGCTGCGTCACATGAAAGATGCAAAGCCCAGCACGGAAGTCATCGTGGTGACCGGCTATGGCTCAGTGCAGACAGCCGTCGAAGCGACGAAGGCTGGCGCATTTTATTTCGTCGAAAAGCCTTTTGATTTTGAAGAACTGCTGCCGCTGGTTGAAAAAGCTATCGAGCGCCGCGAGTTGATGGCCGAGACGGAAAGCATGCGCCGGCAACTTTCCACCCGGGCCGAGTACTTCAACATCATCGGCTCGTCAAAGCAGATGCAGATTATTTACGAGACCATCGAGTCGGTGGCTAAATCCGACGCCAACGTTCTGATCATCGGCGAATCGGGAACCGGCAAGGAACTAATCGCTAACGCCGTGCACTATAATTCGCTGCGCGCCAAGAAGCCTTTCATCAAAGTTAACTGCGCGGCCCTGCCCAAAGAACTCATCGAATCGGAATTGTTTGGGCATGCCAAGGGGGCGTTCACGGGAGCACATGCCGACAAGGAAGGCCTGGTGCAACATGCGGCCGGCGGTTCGCTAATGCTGGACGAAATCGCCGAAATGCCGGTCGAACTACAGCCGAAACTGTTGCGCGTGCTGCAGGACAGGACCTGCCGGAAGATAGGTTCAGAGAAAAGTTATCCGGTCGATTTTCGCTTGATCACCTCGACAAATCGCATGCCCGCCGACGCCATTCGCGATGGCCTGCTGCGCGACGATCTCTTTTATCGGATTTCCACAATTACCATTCACGTGCCGCCGCTGCGCGAGCGCATGGAAGACATTCAATTGCTTACCGACCACTTCCTCAACGTGTACTCTGAAAAATACGAACGTCCGATCGCCGGTATCTCACAGTCGGCGTATCAAAGACTGTTTAGTCATCCGTGGCCCGGCAACGTGCGTGAACTGCAAAACGTACTCGAGCGCGCCGTGTTGCTGGCCAAAGGCGAACGTATCGAACCGGTCGATCTTCCTTTTGACAAAGGCGGCGCTGCCGGTGGGACAGCGCCGGCTCTTTCATGGGATGTGCCGCCAAACATGACGTTGGAAGACATCGAGAAGTTTGTCATCGAGCGCACTTTGCAGCGTACTGGTGGAAACAAGCAAAAGGCCGCCAACCTGCTGGGCATTTATCGTCCGCGGCTTTACAGCAAAATTAAGAAATACAACATCGGACTCGAAACCGTCAGCCAAAACTAAATTACAACAAAGGGTTCCCGACTGTGCCAGCTAATCCTGAAGACCGCCGACAGTCTCCCAGAATCAATGCGACTCTCGACGCGCGCCTGGACTTCAGTGTGCTCATGCGTGATGCCGAGCCAACTGATAGCGGCGTCCAGCATCTGCGGGCCTGTTCCGGCCATACAGTCAATGTCAGCGCGCACGGTCTCGCCGTAGTCCTGCACGCGCAGAATATCGACGAGCAGTATCTATCGGGAGTTGAAGGCTCGATGGCGATCGAGCTGGATCTGCCAAACGGATTGTCGATTGAGTTTCAGGCAACACCCGTGCGCTATGAAAAGCTGGCAGAGGGCTATTTGATTGGCGCGCGCATCAGCGAAATGAGTGAGCGAAATCGAGAGTTCTTTGACGAGTATTTGCGCGAAATAGCGGGGCAGTAGCCCGACCGTAAGGGAGGGCTCAGAGTATCTCGTAGGTTGCCACGCTCGTAGGCGTCTCGAAACACCGAACCTTATAAATCTGCACGCGGTCGTCGTCAATCCTCGCCGCCAGTCTTAGCAGCACAAACCGCGCGACATTCTCGGCTGAAGGGTTCTGCTCTACCACAAA
>DATNNY010000617.1:0-22645 GCA_035601635.1 Pyrinomonadaceae bacterium | reverse complement strand
GATCAACAAATAGCCATCGTACATTCTCAGAGTCTGACGCCATGCGGGTCCGGCGAAATCGGAGAGATCTGGGTGTCCGGGCCCAGCATAGCGCAAGGCTACTGGAATCGACGCGACAATACAGAGACCTTTCGGGCCCGGTTGGCCGATACCGATGCCGGTCCTTATTTGCGAACCGGCGACTTGGGATTCATGCAGGACAAAGAGCTATTTGTAACCGGGCGTCTCAAGGACCTGATCATCATTCGAGGGTTGAACCACTACCCGCAGGACATCGAACTGACGATGGAGCGGAGCCATCCAGCGTTGCGTCCGGGATGCGGGGCGGCATTCGCAGTGGAAATCGCCGGTGTCGAGAAATTAGTCCTGGTCCAGGAAGTAGAGAAGCAGATCTGCGAACGAAACGAAATCTTCGTCAAGGTCAGACAAGCGGTGACGCAGGGGCACGAAACGGAAGTTCACCAGATTATTTTGCTCAGGCCTAATACGATTCCAAAGACTTCTAGTGGAAAGATTCAACGACATGCCTGTCGCGCGCGTTTCCTGGAAGGCCGGTTGGAGATCGTCGCGAGTTGGCAGCAACCGCCGATAGAGGTGAAGGCGGCGCCTGCTAGCCTCTCTGTTGACAGCACGGAAGCAGTTGAAGCCTGGTTGGCAGCTTACCTCTCAAGCACCATGGCTGAGAACTCAACTGAGCTGGACGTGACTCAACCGCTTACCCGATATGGCCTGGACTCTTTGATGTCCGTAGAACTCGTGCACCGCGTCGAACGTGATGCCGGGGTCGTGTTGCCGATGTCGATCTTTCTGGAGGATATCAGTCTACAAAAACTAGCCGAAAGCATAGTTGAGGTGTCAGCGGCAGCTCTTAATAGTCAGAAACTGTTGCCGACATCGCCGACGGACCACTCCCCATACCCGTTGTCCAAAGGCCAGGAGGCACTCTGGGTCTTATATAAGAGGAACCCGGAGAGTTCTGCCTACAACATCTCGACGGCGCTCCTCAGTACGTCGCCGCTGGATGTTGCACGGCTCAGTCGCGCACTTCAAGTCCTCATTGAACGTCATTCATTGCTCCGGACTATATTCTTTTCCGAAGGAGGAAAACCGTTCCAGCATACGAATGGAAACCGTCCTGTGCGCCTCGAGGAAATCGACGCAACGAGTTGGACGCAAAATGAACTCGATGAACGGCTGGATAAAGCGGCGAACCTTCCGTTTGACCTGGAGCAGGAGCCCATGGTGCGGGTAACTCTGTATAACTGTTCTGCACGAAAGCATGTCCTGCTGGTAGTGATCCATCACATCGTTTCAGACTTCTGGTCGTTCGCCATCCTGATGCGTGAATTGGGGACCCTCTATTCCGCTGCGGCGGGAGGCAGCACAGTCAGCCTTGCGCCGCTTACTTTAGAATATGCCGACTATGTTCAATGGCAGTCACGGATGTTGGATAGCCCGCAGGGCGAGCGCTTATGGTCTTATTGGCAAACGCAATTAGCGGGACATCTGCCGGTCCTGGACCTCTTCACGGACGTCCAACGCCCGCCGGGTTTGACTAATCAAGCGACGAGTTCGTATCGCTTTAAGCTCGACAAAGTATTAACGCAGAAACTCAAGGCACTTGGCCGTGAGCGCTCGGCCACTCTTTATATGGTCTTGTTAGCCGCGTTTCAGGTCTTGCTGTATCGCTACACCAGTCAGAACGAGATTCTCGTTGGTTCGCCGACCACAGGGCGAAACCGGGTCGAGTTCGCCGGATTGATCGGTTACTTCGCGAATCTTGTGGTCTTGCGCGCAGACTTCTCCGGGAGTCCAACGTTTGCAGGCTTTTTAGAACGGGTTCGGCAAATCGTGCTAGGCGCCCTGGAACATCAGGACTATCCGTTCTCCCTGTTAGTGAAGCGCTTACGCGCGGATCATGAAGTTAGCGTCACCCCGCTATTTCAAGCAGCTTTCGTAATGCAAAAGTCTGCTCTGCCGGAATTGGAAGAACTGGCTTCGTTTGCTATTGGCGAAGTGGGATCGCAACTTGAAATGGGCGCGCTAAGTTTTGAATCAGTGGCCTTGGAACAAGCGGATGCTCAATTCGACTTGAGTCTCATGGCAGCCGAATCCAACGGCGCCATTTCGGCCTCTTTGAAATACAACACGGCTCTGTACGATGGGGCGACGATTGAGCGGCTGGCAACTCACTTCCAAAACCTGGTGAAAGCCGTCGTGGCTGAACCGGAACAGTCCATCATCGCGCTGGGCCTCTTGTCTGCCTCCGAACGCCGCCAGATGCTCGTGGAATGGAATGACACGACGAGACGTTACCCACCCGACTTGATGATTCCGCAACTGTTTGAAGCCGGGGCCGCGCGCACGCCCGATGCCATTGCCGTTCGCTACGAAGACCAGCAGTTGAGTTATCGGGAACTGAACCAGAGAGCCAATCGATTGGCACATTACCTGCGAGACCTCGGAGTAGGAGCGGAAGTGCTGGTCGGACTATGCATGAACAGATCAGTTGAGATGATTGTCGCGCTGCTCGGCATTCTCAAAGCAGGAGGCGCGTATGTGCCCCTGGACCCGCAATATCCAGTGGCGCGATTGTCCCTGATAATTAAGGACACTGCGATGCCGGTGTTGCTTACCCAACAAGATCTACTCAACACGCTGCCGCGATCCGAAATACACGTTGTGTCAGTTGACTCTGATTGGCAAGCAATTTCGCAGCAGGATGACCAGAATCCGGCGCCTCATGCCACTTCACAAAATACAGCCTATGTCATCTACACGTCGGGCTCGACCGGCGACCCGAAGGGCGTGATGATTTCTCACGACGCGATTTGCAATCGCTTATTGTGGATGCAGGAGGCCTATCAGTTAAGCGCGAGTGATCGGGTCTTGCAAAAGACGCCTTACACCTTCGATGTGTCAGTGTGGGAGTTTTTCTGGCCGCTCCTAAACGGAGCCCAGTTGATTGTGACTCGACCCGGAGGTCATCAGGAGCCAGGTTATCTCGGCCGGTTGATATCGGAGGAGGGAATTACGGTGGTCCACTTTGTTCCTTCGATGCTCCAAGCGGTCCTGAATGAACCAGGCTTTGAGAAGTGCACTAGTCTGCGGCGGATCTTATGTAGTGGCGAGGCGCTGCCGTATATGTCGCAGCAGAAAGTCTTTGCCGCTTTGAAGACAGCGAATCTGCATAATCTGTATGGGCCCACCGAAGCCGCGGTGGATGTATCACACTGGACTTGCGAGCGAACAGGTAATTCGCGAATAGTCCCGATCGGCTATCCGATTGCGAATATGTGGCTTCACGTTTTGGATCAGCACCAGGAGCCCGTTCCTATCGGTGTTCCGGGCGAATTGCATATTGGCGGAGTCGGGCTGGCTCGCGGCTACTTAAATCGGCCTGATCTCACTGCCGAGAAGTTTATTCCTGACCCACATAGCTCTGTCGCCGGCGCGCGACTGTATGCAACGGGAGACCGGGCACGTTATCTCCGCAGCGGAGCGCTTGAGTTTTTGGGAAGGCTGGACCATCAAATCAAGCTGCGCGGCCAGCGCATTGAGACTGGTGAGATAGAAGCCGCGCTGGTCCAACACGGCTCGATTAGCGAGGCCGTAGTGACAACCACAGGAGACGCTTCAGGCGCCGAGCGACTGGTTGCTTACGTGGTGCTAAAAAGCGGGCTCACGGCCCCTGCCTTTGACTTGCGAAATCATCTAAAGCAGACGCTGCCAACCTATATGCTTCCGGCAGTATATGTAATGTTGGACAAGTTACCGTTGGGGCCAAACGGTAAGCTAAACCGTCAGGGCCTCCCCACCCTCGAAACTTCCCGACCCGAGTTGTTAACCAACCTGGTGGGGCCGCGTGACGAATTAGAGCGAGCTTTGACAAGTCTTTGGTGCAAAACCTTATGGGTTGACGAAATAGGTATTCACGACAACTTCTTTGAGTTGGGTGGACACTCGTTGCTGGCGACGCAGATGGTCACTCAAATGCAAGAGATCTTCCCGACTGAAGTGCCCCTCCTTACCCTATTCTTTCAAGATTCAACCGTGGCCGGGCTGGCGCAGGGGATTAAGCAATGCGTAGCAGATGAGAGAGAATTAGCAGAGATCACGCAAGCCATGCAGACGCTCGATGACCTAACGGATGAACAGGTTGGTGAAATGTTGCGTGAGCGCGAGGGCCTCGAGACCATGCTCAACCCCTAAACATTTCCCCCGTATCCACTTATCAGCCGTTGCCCCGCTTGGAATTGAGAGTTTTTAGCGATCGAAGTCCCTTAGATAAATTAAATGCGACCCGTCTTAACGAACTTTGGCACAACTGGTGATATTCAACCCTTCCTGGCACTAGGGGTTGAATTCAAACAGCATGGACACGAACCTGTGCTCGCGCTATCGCCATATTTTGGATCGCGCGTAAAAGATCTGGGGCTGGACTTCGTGGCTATCGGACCCGACTTGCAGAAAGTTCAAAGCGAAATCATCACAGCCGTGGTAACCAGACATATAGAGGTTGAGGAGTTGCGTCGACTATTCACCCCGCTAAGTTCAGCATTGCCCCAAATGTACGAAGAGTTACGAGAGGTCTGTTTAGAATCAGACGTTCTGGTTAGTGGTCCCACTCAAGCCGCCGCACGCATCGTCCACGAGACCACCGGAATTCCTTTTGCCTCCATTCAGCTCGATCACTATGGGGGCGGAGGAAGACCGGCGTTTCAGCAAGCAAGCGCATTGCTGATCAATCCCTTTCGCAAGAAGCTGGGCTTGTCCGCCCTCAGAAATCCGCTAATGAAAGATGCTAATTCCGCTCAACTAACTCTCTATGCAATGAGTCGTCACGTAATTCCTCGACCCCGTAACTGGCCCGTTCATTATCATATGACCGGATACTTTTTCCTTGATAGTAAAGACTGGCGGCCCGACGATGCTTTGGTTGGTTTTATCGACGATGGCGAACCTCCCTTCATAATTACGCTCGGAAGCACTTCCTACGAGAACATTGATGCCTTGAGCGATCTCATTCTACAGGCCGTTAATCGGGCGAATTGTCGTGCGATCGTCCAGCAGGGTTGGAGCGGATTGGGACTGAGGAAAGCATTGCCGTCAAATGTTCATGTAGTTGGTTATCTTCCGCACGATTGGCTTTTCCCGCGCGCTGCTTGTGTCGTCCATCATGGTGGAGTTGGAAGTGCTGCTTCAGTATTCCGTGCGGGAATTCCGAGCATCTTTATTACTCATGGGACGGCTCTCCGGGCAAAGTTCGCAGAGGAGTTAGGTTGCGCCGGACCATCCATATCAATATGGGAACTGACTGCCAAGCGCCTGGGTGAGGCAATGAGTCAAACACGCGACAATCCGGCCTTCTATCATGCCGCTTCCGTTCTCGGTGAGAAGATTCAAAACGAGCACGGGGTAAAGAACGCCCGAAATCTGATTGAAGACCTAGTTAGCGGCGCGGCCCCAGTTTTAGGCTAAGTGCGTCCCGCGAAAAGCCCAGGGCATGCTTGCGTGCGAAATGCCCGCTCTTGGTGCGACGATATAGCGGCCTCATATTGCCCTTCCACGTTGACCAATGCTGCTTTCACGAGGTCCCAATAGTTATGTCAATCGCTAACCAGCTTCCTAAACAATTAACGCTGGCGGTACCTTGCCCAGTGGCTGCCGAGGACGATGGGTATCAGGCTTTCATGAGGAGGCTCAAAGTCTTTGCGTCGACAGATGTCATTGCTCAAATCCTGGTTCTCCACGAAGGACCAACACCATACCTCGCCATAGCCGATGCTCTAGCTGAGAAAATCAGCTTCATTCGAGTGGATTCGTGGTTCTCTGGAAAAACTATCGAGTGCATGCTGGAAGCCTCCACGGAAGACATTATTCTGATAATGACTCGCACCAGCTCCATTGAAATCAGCGAACGATCTTTGCGGGAACTGCTCACGACTGCCGGCGACCGGGGCGTAGGCTTTATCTATTCCGACTACAGGCAAATTCGTGGCAGCGAGATGAGTGATCAGATGACGCTTAACTATCAATCAGGAAGCATCCGCGAATCGTTTGATTTCGGAGCGGTTGTATACATTTCAAAGCAAGCAGCCGATGCCGCACGCGACAAATACGGACGGGTCGAAGCTTCGTTGCGCTGGGCCGGTCTCTACGATCTGCGCCTAAAGATCTCAACCGACTTTTCGCTCAAGAGGATTCCGGAGTCTCTATACGTGAAAACCGTCGCTCAGCCCCAGGTGAGAGGGGCCGCGGCGAGCGCCGATATCACTCTGGGTGGGCTTGATTCAAGAAATCCTGATCACGAGTGCGAAGTGGAAAGGGTGTCAACAGCGCATCTGCTTAGAATCGGCGCGTACCTTGAGTCGACCTTTTCCGCCATTCCAGTCGTCCGGGAAAAGTTTCCTGTGACTGCCAGTATCGTCATCCCGGTCCGCAACCGGGAGAGAACTATTGAGCAGGCGGTGCGCAGCGCCCTCAGCCAGGTGGCATCGTTTTCCTATAATGTGATTGTGGTGGACCATCACTCGACCGATCATACTATGGAGATCCTCCGAGCATTGGCTATCGGGCAAGATCAGTTAATCCTCAAGGTGGCTAGCCGCCCGGACTTGGGCATAGGTGGTCTCTGGAACGAGGCCGTCAACTCACCTGAGTGCGGACTCTACGCGCTGCAGTTGGACTCTGACGACGTTTACGCGAGCACAGAAACGCTGGAGAAAATGGTTTCGAAGTTTTGGGAGCCGGCGCTCGCCGGCAATGGCCCTCGCCCCAGCATGACGTGTCCGCGCTATGCAATGACTATTGGCTCGTTCGTCAAGGTCGATGTTCATTTGCAAATTCTATCGAGTGGCCCCTTCAAGCAGCGCCAGTGGCCCGCTGACAATGGGCGCAACGGTGCGCTGAGAGTGGACAGCCCGGGCGCGCCAAGGGCTTTTTATGTTCCAGTGTTGCGGCGCCTGGGGTTTCCGAATGTGAGCTTCGGCGAGGACTACGCGATCTATTTGCGAATCGGCCGTGAGTACGAAGTGGGACGGATCTCAGAGGCCGTATATCTTGCTCGAGAATGGGAAGGCAATTCCGTCAGATCGCTACCGCTGGGAAATTTCAAAAGCGTGAACGTCAAGGATTTGATTCCAAAAGGAACGCTAAGCGAAGAGGACTTTCTCTTTCTGATGAAACCCATTTTGCTTCCCCTGGTTGCTGCCAGCAAGAATCGGTATCACGAATATAAGGATTGGCTCCGCACGGTTGAGATAGATGCGAGAAAAGAGATCCGGAAATCGGGTGTGCGAATTCACGATTTCCATTAGCACAATACCGCCGCACGTTTACGCGCTTCAAGGCGACGCTGGAACGGGAGCCAATGACCCAACAACTGTTTTCCAGCATCCGCTCGCGGCCTCGGAAATAGGCACACGACCGACAAGTGGTTGCTCTGCGAAAAGATGACAGCTCAATCGCTAGAACAGCCCTGCAGGGATAGAGTTTGAGCCGTCAAATCCCGTCCATAGATCGCGAAGTTCACCTGGTTACGCGCCACTCTCTCAAATCTCAAAACCGAAATCGTCACCAATTAAGACTATGAGATCAACTAGCGAAGGCGTCTTGTCTGTCGTCGGAAATACACCGCTGGTGCTGTTGCAGCGAACCTACGAGCGAACCGGTTCCAGGCTTTATGCAAAGCTGGAAGGGCTGAATCCGGGGGGCAGCATCAAGGATCGGACGGCCATCAGCATTCTCAAGCACGGCATCGAAACCGGGGCCATACACCCCTGGACCGTAGTTATCGAGTCGAGTTCCGGGAACATGGGCATTGGTCTGGCCCAAGCCTGCGCTTTTCTCAAACTGCGCTTCATCTGTGTGGTTGATCCGAAGACACTGTCGCAGAACATAAATATTCTCAGAACATATGGCGCGGAGATAGACCTCGTATCGCAGCCGGATCGAGAAAGCGGAGAGTATTTGCCGGCGCGGATTCGACGAGTGCGGGATCTAATGACCAGTGTTGAGCACGGATTCTGGTCTGCTCAGTATTCAAATATCTATAACGCTCAGGCGCATCATGAAACCATGCGAGAAATAATCGCGGCACTCGACACGGATCTTGATTATCTCTTCTGTTCAACCAGTACCTGCGGCACACTCAGAGGGTGTGCCGGGTATATTCGCGAGCACAAATTAAGGACCAAGTGTATTGCCGTCGATGCCTTAGGCAGCGCAATCTTTGGCGGGGGCAAAGCGAAGCGACTCATTCCGGGACACGGGGCCGCCGTCATTCCGCCGCTGTTTCAAGCCAATCTGGCTGAGCGGTTCCTGCATGTTTCTGATCTTGATTGCATTATCGGCTGCCGCCGTTTAGTGCGCGAGGAGGCCATTCTCGCGGGCGGGTCTTCCGGAGGTGTTTTCATTGCCGCCGAGAAAGCGGAGAATTTCATTGAACCCGGTTCTACCTGTGTAGCTATCTTTCCAGATCGCGGCGAGCGTTATCTGAACACGATCTATTCTGATACGTGGGTGCGAGAGCATTTTGGTGACGTCGAGAATGGGTGGCTTCAGGCCGTCCCACCAAATCGAGAATTGGAATTTGTTAGCGCATGAATGTCCATTCGTTGAACCGTCCATAGTTTCCTAATTTCAAAGCCCCTGAATCAAACGCTGACTATCAGTACGGCTGTGCGATCCAGATGCGCGGCAGTGTTTGACTGGTCGAAACGCAAACTCAATTCACATTTTGGTCTATGAACTCAAATGGGTCCGAGACCCGAGGCCGATCGCCGGGCCAACCGGCAGCCGGAGCCATGTCGCTCATTAGACCGCCAGCCATTAATCAACTCGAAAAAGAAATCCCCGAAGTGAATTATCGATTCGAGTGGGAAAGAACCAGATATGAGCAATGATGAATTATTGGTTATCAAGGGTGATGAGGTCCGGGCACTGCTCGAGGGGCAGGAGCGCCAGCTGATGCAACTTGTTCAGTCAGCCTATCTCTCCCATTTTAACGGCGAGAGCTCGTTGCCCCCGTCCACCTTCCTGTCCTTTCCACACGAGCCGCGAAATAGAGTTATTGCGCTGCCGGCTTATCTTGGTGGGAGATTCAACATTGCCGGCATCAAATGGATATCTTCCTTTCCAGGCAATCACGTGTTTGGCCTCGACAGAGCGGCGGCCGTGGTCATCTTAAATTCCGTAGAAACGGGGCGGGCGAACGCTGTCATCGAGGCGTCAGTTATCAGCGCCAAGCGGACCGCAGCCAGCGCGGCCCTGGCGGCGAAATATTTACAAGGAGAACACCGGGCCGAGCGTGCCGGCATGATTGGGTGCGGACCGATCAATTTTGAGATTGCAAGATTCCTGCTGGTGGCGTGTCCTGAAATAACGACCTTCTGCATATTTGATAGTTTTGGCGACAAAGCCCTCTGGTTTAAGGATAAGTGTGCCGAGCTCTCACCTGATGTTAAAGTCGTAATAGCCGGTAGTGCGGCGGAAGTATTAGAGACCTGTGCGCTGGTGAGCATCGCTACCAACGCCGGCGATCCGCACATTCTCGCGCCGAGCAACATACAACCCGGCAGCACGCTGTTGCATGTCTCTCTTCGAGACCTCTCACCCGAAGTCATTTTGTCGTGCGACAACATCGTGGATGACATAGACCACGTCTGCCGCGCCCAGACATCGCTGCATCTGACTGAACAATTGGTTGGTCATCGGGAGTTCATCCGCTGCACGTTGGCGGAAGTTCTGGGTGGCACGGCTAACGCGAGAAGGAAAGCCGAGCTGCCTGTTGTATTCAGTCCTTTCGGTTTGGGCGTGCTCGATCTTGCCGTCAGTGAAATGGTTTACGCGCGCGCTGGCAACCGAAAGGTAGGCACAATTATTAGTTCGTTTCAGCCTGAGCCCTGGAATCAAAAAACGCAGGGAACTGTAGCTTCTTGAATTCCAGAGACGACGGCACTACCCCTCAATTCATCAACCGTCAAACTTAAAGGAGAAAACATGGACAGAGATGAGAAGGAAGACACCACCATCTATAAGGCAGTCGTCAATCACGAGGAGCAATATTCCATTTGGCCGGCCCATCGTGAGAATCCGCTGGGCTGGAATGATGCCGGTAAAACCGGACTCAAAGACGAATGTCTGGCCTACATTAAGGAGGTTTGGACGGACATGCGGCCGCTGAGTCTGAGAAAGAAAATGGAAGAGACTGCGGCCGCGAACTGATGTCATGCCCAGACCGCGGGTGGACTGCGGCTGGAATCCGGAACGCCGTGCGCGGAATGTGGGCTGTCGATCTTGAAGACGGCCTACCTGCGCGAGTTCTGGATTGATGAAGTGAAGTGCCATGTTGGGGTAAACGTAACTTCACGACTCAAGCGAGACGGAGAATCATGGACGCGATAATAGAAGAACGCCGGGCGCTAATAGACGCTCTTGATGACGAATTGGTTCGCCTTCTCAACCGGCGAGCGCAGCTAGCTGTGGAAGTTGGCGGACTCAAAAGACGCGATGCCACTCCGATGCGTGACTCAGAGCGCGAACGTCAGGTCTTGACGCGGATCCGGCGAGCGAATACTGGACCATTTAACGACGATGCCATGACCCGGATCTTCCAATGCATCATCGACGAATCACGAAGCATGGAAGAGAGCATAGCGCAAACATCACCCGAACAAACGGTAAGACCGCAGATTCCAAAAGTTCCTGAACTCGCGTCTGAAATCGATTATTCAAAAGCCTAGAAAAGACAATCAATTATTCGGCGCGGTCTGTTAATGAGATTGAGGGCCGATGCTGGGGCCTCCTGATTTTGCTGTTGAGGTTAGATAAGAGAATGAATAAGCCTCAGTGGAAACGCGTCACAGTCGTTGGCTGTGGATTGATTGGAGCCTCTTTTGCGCAAGCCCTCAGAAAGAGTGGAGATTGCCGGCAAATAGCCGGGTGGGACTCATCCAGCTCGGTTCTGAATGAAGCACTCGAGCGGGGCATCGTCGACGAAGCAGACCAGTCGTCCGCCATCGGCACTTCGTCCGACCTGCTCTATCTATCTATGCCGGTGGGAGAAATAATCAAATTCCTACGAGAACGGGGTGGGCGCATCGCGCCCGGCGCGCTCGTAACCGACACGGGAAGCACGAAGGTAAAGGTTTGTCGCGCCGCTCAGGCTTATCTTTCGGAAAGGGTGCGCTTCATTGGCGGTCATCCCATCGCCGGCGGCCAGCAAAGCGGTCTCGCGCACGCTCGCGGTGACCTCTTCGAAAACGCGCCGTATGTGCTGACTATCGGAGGGCGACGAGAGCCGAGTAAAGGTTCGATCGCGCTGAGAAAAACACTCGAATTGCTGGGCGCGCGCGTAATCTTCATGACGGCTGCAGAGCATGATCGGACCCTGGCCCTGCTTAGCCATTTGCCACAACTAATGTCCAGCACGCTGGCTGCGATCGTTGAAGGACGCTGCGATGCCGAAACGCTTCTCGGGGTGGCCGGAACCGGCTATCGAGACATGACCAGACTGGCCGGCAGTAGTTGGTCTATGTGGAGAGATATTTTGGCGACTGCGCCGCGCCCCATCGCGAAAGCTCTGGATGAAATGATCGAAAAACTGACGGCCGTGCGTGATGAACTGCATGAGCAGACGAACCTCGGGGGTGTAGCTTTACCCATCTCACGGAAGTTATTCGACCGGTCTCAACAAAAAAGGCGGGAGTAACACGTTAAGGGAACGATATTATGATTCTCATACTCAAACCTAGAATTAGTCCTAGCGACGATGACGACTATCAGCAGTTGATGAGGTACCTTCACAACCTTTCTGACATTGAGTGTCGGGTGCACCGGGAAGAAGGGGAATACCGGAACTTGACCGAGATTCATTTGATCGGGAGTACGGCCCAGCTCTCTCTCGATGATGTAAGGGCAATGCCAGGCGTCGAGAGTGTCGTCCGTATCTCAGAGAAATACCGCATCCTGGGGCGGCACAAGGACGATAATCGGTCGTCGTACTTTGACTACAACGGGGTCCGTTTCGGCCAGGATACGCTCAACATGTTTGCGGGCCTCTGTGCGGTGGACACTCCCAAGCACGTTGAACTAGTGATGAAAGCGCTCAGCGAAAACGGACAGGTGTGCACGCGAATGGGAGCATACAAGCCGCGCACTAGTCCGTATGCATTTCAGGGTCATGGCAGATCATGCTTGCCGTATGTCTTTGAGTTGGCAGGCAAATACGGGATCAAAGTCATTAGCATGGAGACGACCCACGAATCCCATGTCAACGAGATTCACGAGGCCTTGCATCAAACGGGCTACCCGACCGGTGTCATGCTGCAAATCGGGACCCGCAATACACAGAATTTTGAGTTGCTCAAGATTGTGGGACGCCAGCAGACCCATCCGGTGCTGCTCAAGCGCGGCTACGGGATAACGCTGGACGAATCGCTCCACGCCGCGGAATACCTCGCTAGCGAGGGAAATCACAAAGTTGTCTTCGGTCTGCGGGGGATGAAGTCGAATTTTGGCGAGCCGCATCGCAATCTCGCGGACTTCGCGCACATCCCGGTAGTGCGTCGTCTCACCCGCATGCCGGTATGCATAGATCCGTCCCACGCGATTGGTTCGCTTGAAAAAGGGCCGGAAGGAATCCTGGATCTAATGCACGCCATGGCGCAGGGAATAATCGCGGGCGCCAACATGGTCTTGCTGGATGTTCACCCCGTGCCGAGCCAAGCCCTCGTGGACGGTCCGCAGGCGCTGCCGATTAATCTGCTTCCACAGTTTCTCGAAGATGCTCAGCTCGTACACGAGACTTATCAAAAACGCGTTGATTTAGCGCGGCAATACACGTCTGATCTAGTCGAAGAGGTTGAGGCGATGACTGTCTGAAACGGGCGCGTCGCCTGAGTCTCAACTTGGGCCCCGCGTATCCGCTTCAGCCTAACCCTTCCTGCTGATCGCTTCATCGAGTCGGGCGTCGATATCAGTTCG
Organism: Pyrinomonadaceae bacterium; assembly: GCA_035601635.1. GTDB lineage: Bacteria > Acidobacteriota > Blastocatellia > Pyrinomonadales > Pyrinomonadaceae > UBA11740. Next base: position 9,658 of record DATNNY010000617.1, on the reverse strand, counting down.
ACTGCTTGAAGGCATCTCAGTGGCCCGTTTTGTTTGGATGAACTATGGACGAAACAGAAATCACGGTCACTTCCGCAAATCAGCCGCGTGAAGTCAGTTTCTTTTGCGGGACAATATGAAATAGGTCCAACAAGAAATCTCCGAGTCCGGTAAGAAAAGTGACAGTGTTGACGGTGGCAGATTACAAAGGAGCAGAGCCATTTTTGCATACCAATCTGTCTGGTAGAGACCACAGAATATTGATGCGCCGCGCGGAAGAAGACATTTACCAGGCAGAGGTTGAGGGCATTCTCAGAGGCAAAGCGTTTTGGGTGACGGTTTCTGCAAGTACCCAACGATACGATCATCTCACATTGAGTAAGCGAACCGGAGGAAGCATTTTTGTTAACGTGACGGAGTAACGAGGCTTAACAAGCTCTGAAAAATGCGCCATTCGGCACCAATATTATTAAGCAAGACCGCGCTCAACCGCGGTCTTTCGCATTTTACGGGGTTGGGAGGTTTTTGATTTACGCCGTGTGCGCCCTGAGCAAACGTTCTAGTGTCCGATTAGTGACCAACTGTGCGCCGAAAGTTGACTCTGCGGACTCAGTGTAGAAAGCGAGAGATCGATTAAGGCGCAGTGCTTTCAATTCTCGTGAGTAAGACGAGAGAAGGGAATTAGCTCATCTAACCCCCTTCGGCACCAACGCCATTTGCAAAAGACCGCGCTGTCGCGCGGTCTTTCGCTTCTTCTTGTGTTTCTTGCGCGGTTCTGATTTACACTTTCTACACTCCGGTCAAAAACGAGCACTTGGCCTTGGCACGTACCTGATGAGGATTGTCGCCTCATCGACCGCATTTATCCTGCGGGCAAAAAGAGGCCAATACATGTCTCCAGTGTAGCGCTAACTAGCTTAGGCACAGAACGTAGAGACGATAGGCCCAATTACTGAGCGAATGGAGCACTAACCGGAGGCCGAGTGTTGGAATCCCAGGACGGGTGCGACCAACGGTGTGTGCGAAAGACCGCGCTGTCGCGCGGCCTTTCGCATTGTGTTGCGTTTCTTGCAGCGTTCTAATCTACTAGCTCCGTAGAATTTGAGAACCATAGACGTAAGAGAGGTCTTCCGCGGTCTCACATTGATAACTGTTTCTTTACGCATGGCGGCAAGACATCATGCAGTTAGTATTGACTTAGCGTGGAACCAGGTATAGTGTTTCACTGCTTCGAGACTCGTGTCGACCCTCAAAACTTGGCCTCGCCAGACTCTTCCTGTAGCAGTGTTTCTAGGTTGACCGACTCTCGATGTAAGCCGCATTGGCCGACCTGTTCGTGAGGAAAACTGCCATGGAGAGCGTCAGGGAATGCCCGAATGCCTCGACGACGATGTTAGATTGTCGGTCGACCCAGGGATTGGCTCAAATTGTCTCGAAGACGCTTCTCGTCAAGAGCGATCAGCGGACCGATTTAATCAATCTTAGCGACGAGATCCGTCGCTTTGTTGAGATGTCTGGGATCGAGGATGGCTATGTTCAGATCTCGTCGTTACACACTACGGCTGGATTATTTATCAACGAGTGGCAGGATGCCCTGCTGGCAGACTTTAAGGTGACGCTCGATCGTCTGGTTCCGCTGACGCTCTACTACAAACACAACGACCCGGACTATTCCGATTGTGATCGGAAGAATGCTCATTCCCATTTACGAAATGCCATAGTCGGGCACAGCCTTACGATACCCATAGCTCAGAGTGCGCTGGTTTTAGGTCGTTGGCAACATGTGATCATGGCTGAATTTGACGGGCCAAACGAACGGCGACTTTTTTTGCAGGCGCTCGGCATCCTGGGTTGACATATTGAACGGCACGCTGACAGGCCTATGCGGTCGGTACATTATCCCCGCAAGCTATTTTTGCATTCCGATGAGCACGATTCAAGACTCACAGCGAAATGTAATGAGGCGAGGAATTGCCATGGCACCAGAGGTTCACTTATCTCTGGTGGCGGACTATCACAGCGACCTCGTCGAAAGGATTCGCAAACAAGGCCGCACGCTAACAGCCGGTCGGCTGACTTTCCGGCTCGCTGAAGAGTTTGGCTTCTGCTATGGAGTTAAGAACGCTTTGAATTTAGCTTACGAAACGCGCCGCAGGTTTCCTGGGCGCAGGATATTTCTCGTTAGCGAGATCTTGCACAGCCCCACAATCAATCAACGCCTAAGCGAGATGGGCGTTCGCACACTGAACTCCTCGCTGCCCGTTGCTGACAAATTTGCCTCGATAGGCCCCGACGATGTTGTTCTGATACCGGCATTTGGGGCGACGATAAGCGAGTATCAAGCGCTGCGGGAAAAAGGTTGTCTGGTTGTTGATACTACGTGCGGTTCGGTAGTAGCGGTCTGGAAGCGCGTTGAGCGCTACGCCCGCGAAGGTTTCACGGCCGTCATCCACGGGAAGTATTCTCACGAAGAGACGCGGGCAACCAGTTCGCAGGCTTTGAAATATGAAAACGGCAAGTACTTGATCGTACTGGACCTCGCCGAGAGCAAGTGGGTCTGCAACTACATCGTAAGCGGAGGTGACCAGAAAGAATTTCTTGAAAGGTTTGGGAAGGCCTGTTCTCCGCAGTTCGATCCGGATCGCGACCTGGGCCGAATCGGGCTCGCTAATCAGACTACCATGCTCAGCCGAGAGTCTTTGGAAATCGCAGAAATGTTCCGTGAGGCGATTCAATTGCGATATGGAAATCCAGCACTGGCCGATCGATTTCGTCATTTCGATACCATTTGCAACGCAACCCAGGAGCGCCAGGATGCGGTCACAAAGCTTTTGCAGGAAGGAATCGATTTAGCGATCGTTGTCGGCGGCTACAAGAGCAGCAACTCCACTCATCTGAGCGAGATTTCAAACTCGTGTAAGCCGACTTACCATATAGAAGGAGCAAACTGTGTGCTCTCTGCAACGCGCATACTTCACAAGGTTGTGGGCCAGGAGCACGAAATGACGACCGATAACTGGTTGCCTGCAAGCAACGTGGTAATAGGTATCACCGCTGGTGCTTCAACGCCGTCGCGAGTTGTTGGAGAAGTCATCGATCGGGTCATAACTTGCTGCGCCCAGTCTTAACGGTACTATGCTGGCACGATCCAGGGCAGGTTTGAGTAGCGTTCGTCATGGCATCAATCACTGACAGAATAGCGAGTAACAATGGGAACGGAGCTTCACCAAATGGGCGCCCGGCGAACATCAGTCAGGCGGGCCGGCTTTTTACTACGACTCTGTCCAAATACAGAAACATCATCGTTGAAGAGATTCGTCGCCTTATTTCGGAGAAGGCCTTTCGGCGTACGCTGGCAAGTCGGATGGCCGAGTACCCGTTGCGCTTGGGTAAGGGTCTGCGGCCTTCGCTCTGTCTGGCAACTTGTCAGGCCTACGGAGGGAAATTAGAACATGCGCTTAATTCTGCCGTTGCCCTGGAATTGTTCCACAATGCTTTTCTCGTGCATGACGATATCGAAGATGAATCCATACATCGGCGCGGCGAGCTTACCATCAATAGAAAATATGGATCGGCCATTGCGATTAACATCGGCGACGCCCTGAGCGTGCTCTCGCTGACGCCGCTTTTGAAGAACCTGGAAATCGTCGGCCTGGAAAAGAGCCTGCGAATCTTCAGAGAAATCGAGCAAATGACCCGACAATCGGTGGATGGCCAGGCCATGGAATTAGAGTGGGTGAAGAAAAAGTATTGGAACATCTCGGAACGAAGTTATTATCTGATGACGAACAAGAAGACTTGCTGGTACACGTGCGTGGCGCCTTTTCGAATTGGCGCGATCATCGGCGGCAACGGCGAGGTGGATTTGGACTTCTTTAATCGACTCGGATTCTACATGGGTGTAGCCTTTCAGGTACAAGATGACATTCTCAATCTGGTAGGGGAAGAAAAATTGTACGGCAAGGAGCGGGCAGGCGACATTTGGGAAGGTAAGAGGACGATCATGCTTATCAACCTGCTACAGCGCAGCTCGGCCAGAGAGCGCAGCAAGCTGGAACGCATACTCTCCAAATCCCGCACCGACAAAACCGCCGATGAAGTCGAATACACGCTGGAGCTGATGCGGCGTTATGATTGTATTGACCGGGGCCGCGTGGTCTCGAAAGGTTTTGCCACTAAAGCAAAACGTCTCTTCGAGCGCGAAGCAGGCAAATGGCCTGAAACTTCGCACAAACGCTTCTTGAAGGACGCAATTGATTATGTGATCTACCGGGAGCTGTGAACATGAAGCTGCCACTCTCAAAGGAGGTTAGCAATGGGGTCACCAAAGATTCCAACGAATTACACTATCGGATTTAATCTCAACACCGTTGACTGCTTCGACTTTTGTATTAAGGAATTGCCGGTCATCCATCTCGCGATAGATCAGATTCCCTTGATTCAAACCGATAGTAAGATTGATGCAAAAACGGATAGTAAGATTGACGCGAAGACCGACAGCGTAATCCGTATCAAGGAACTGCCTCAGATCGATTTGCAATTCGGGGTGAGGCCCACAAAAGTCCATTTGCCGATGCATACGACGTTTGGTCTGTGCGTTTTAGGTGTACAAGTCCTGTGCTTCGATATCTGCGGAGAGAACATGGTCATAATTGAAGACTACAAACCTCTTGCGACGGAGAAGTGCGACTGAGTTCGGACCTTCTCTTTGTATCTGATCGGCCGAGAGGGAGGTAATTTACGATGGACAGTAAAGTGACGCCAGAAGAAACAAATTGCAGCCTCGGATCAGGGCCTTTCGTCTTTAGCGGCAGACCTCCCTACATCCAGGGAGTTGTAAATCTCATCAACAGGTCCGCGGAAAAAATTAAGGTCCGGTCGATCGTGATAGAGGGTGCCGGGATCGAACCTTACCGGACTGGACTATTGCCTCAACCAGAAAAACAAAAGCTCGCAGAACGGGCGCGTGATTCGCTACAGGTAAAGCTTGCAGGTCGGGTAGACCCGTACGATAACGTAAACGTTTATGCCCAACTCACCGTCGCTAAGTTTACACCACCTGGTGAATACAAGGCGCAGGTGCGTTTTGGTCAGCAGCAGGTGCCGGCACTAATCTTTGTTCTAGAGAACGACAATCTGCGCCTTACTCCCGATGAAATAAAGATCGTGGCAGCGCCGGGTGAGCGGGTCACCAGATCCATCTATATAACTAACGAAGGGAACGTGCCATTCAGCACGCGTAAGGCTGCGTTCGCACCTTTGCAAGCGTTAGATATGCTTCACGAATCCCTTGCCATTGCCTTGAATGAAGCCGGTCATGCGGGTCATGCGAAGTTCTTGGATCGGTTCGTCGAGCGACTTGCCGACAACGAAGTGCAACCGGCAAAGGTAAAGATCGATCTCAAAGAAGAAAACATTGCTCCGGGTGAAACCAAATGCGTCGAAATAACGATTCAGCTCCCAGCTGACATAAAAAGGAAACGAACCTACACCAGCACAATCAGCTTCGGAAATGAGACTTTGTCGGTGGAGGTTGAAGTAAATGGCCGGGATAAGAAAACGAATGGGAGGACACGATGAGTCAAGGAAATGTTAGGTCTCGGGAGAACACCGAACTTCAAGACACACTGCTTAGGCTGATCGACTTTGGGCCAAAGCTCATGTCGTTGTCCGCAGAGAGCAGCCGATCCTTCGCGAAAGAGGCTGCTGGCCTTCTACCAACCGTTAGTTTGCCAAAACTTCACATCGGCCTGCCGCGCTGCAACTGTCCGTCGTGCGCCATTCCCGAGACAGAATGTCCGCCTCGCTGCGTTTGCGACCTTGAGTGGGAGGCTTGCCCCGGGGAAAAATTGCAGGCGACTATTACGGTGAGGAACACGTCTTCGACTACCCGGCTGTTTCATTTCAGCTCGACCGTATTCCAGGGACCGGGTAATCCTAATGTGCCGTTGTCTTTGTCACCCACCAGTGCCAACCTGGCGCCGAACCAGGCAATCACCATCGCCGTAAGTTTTGGAGTCGGCGCGAATTTCCAACCGGGCCAGGCGTATCACGCCGAGGTCCTAATCACTGGGGCCTATGAGCAGTGTGTGGATGTCATCCTGCGCGTCCGTGCGGCAACGCAACCTCATTGCGACGTCGAACAGGGCGACATTCCCAAACGCATTCATGCTCATCAGTGGTACCATCATTTTCAGTGCGAAGAACCCTGCTTCCATCCGCCGCAACATCCAGGCACGGTGGATTCGACGGTCGGCGTGACCTCGGCTCGCGAAGGATAGACCATCGAAAGACCAGACTTTGATAGAGGGCGCTTATGGCATCGACGAATGCATCCGAACCAACGAGTACGCGGGCGGCGCTTGAGGAATTGCGAGCGTTGCTGGGCAAGAACATTCAGGGCAATGTGCGACTCTTCAACCGGATTGCGACGCTGGCTCAACAGGCTAGCAAAGAGCTGAGCGCTGATCCGGGCAGCCGCAATTTGCCGAAAGGTAATGAACTGCTCTCGCGCTGGCTCGAACTGAATCTGAGTTACTACTCGCTTCTATCTGAGCATGGCCTCGCGCTCTTTGACGATCTCGTGACCGCTGCTGAGAACACGCTCGGGCTGAAGACAACGGCAGCGGCCGAACCTGCAAAGGCGCCGCACGCTCGGCTCGAAATAAATCAGAGTGGCCGCGTAGGAGAGACGCTGGTCGCTCCTTTTGTTATCGAGAACCAACACCCGAGTTCTCTCGAGGCCTCGTTCCGGGCCAGCGATTTGGTTTCACTGAAAGGCGATACGGTTTCTGCGGACTGTATTAAGTTCGAGCCGCAAACGCTCACTCTGCAGCCAAAGGAACAAGCGATTGTTAAGTCAATAGTGACTATTACTAGTGATTTCGAAGTCGGAGAAACCTACGCGACCACCATCAACGTCATAGGCTTTCAGGCAAGGGAAATACTCTTTCTAATTACGATTCTTCCGGAACTGAAAGCGGACAAATCCTCTCGTAGAGCCGGCAGCAAGACGAAATCCCGCGCCGCGCGACCTAAAACATCAAGAAAGAATTTGCCGAAATAGCACCAATTCCTTCCGAAGGATAGGATTCGTTAGGATTCACGCTGGCCTGGATTAATGCGTTTGTCGATGATGTCCTAAAAGCATGCCAAAGCCCAAGCCCAAGAACATTCCGCACATGATCATCGCGGAGAGTGCGGCCAACGATCTCTACTTCATGCTGGACGGCTTGATGACTGGAGGGTCGCTGCTGGCTCGGCAAGCGCTCGAAGATATTAAGGAAGAAGGGAAGGAGTTTGAGCAAAAAGCGTCAGGTCGAGAATTCAAAAACGTAATCGCTGGTGGACTCTTTCGGGATAATGAAAAAACTGAGCGCTTCCTCGCCAGAGTCGAAGCGCTCTTGAAGCAGGAGCCTCGGCTAATGGCGACGGCTGATGTGTTCTCAAAATACCTGAGTGACATGAGAGCATTCGGTCAGCAGTCATCAACCTCTCTCGCCGAAAAGTCCAAGGTTCGGGCCACCAGTAATACGGCGAGTGCGCAGGCGGACGACTTGATTTATTATCTGCTCGGCCTCTTTTCACTGGTATCGACCGCGCTGATTTCCTCAGAAGTGTCGGACCCGTCGCGTCCGAGAGTTGATCCCACGGAAGACGTCGCCAGGCCCAAACAGCTCAAACAAACCAGGGCCAAGCCCCAACGCGGCACCATTCAGAGATCGAGGTCTCGCTTGCTGCGTTGACGCGGCCGAAGATATGAAGGTTAGACTCGTCGATCAAATCAAGCGCGATGATGCGCTAAATCTCGCCAGGCCTCAGACAACCGATCTTGCTCGTTTTAGTGAGTGGCATCATTTTAACTTTACTGATGACCAGCACGGGCTGTACGGAATTCTCAACCTCGCATTGTCTGGAAACGTGCAAAATGGAGAGGAGGCGCGCGGCGGTGTATCGCTGGTCGTGTACGACTGGCGGAAAGGTTGGCACGGCACGGTGAATCTGTATCCGCTAAAGGACGCAGGCTTCGTCGCTGGTCGCGTTGATCTGCGGATCGGCAAAAACTCAGTGAAATTCAGAGATGGCAGCTACCAGGTCAAGGCGGCGATGAAGGATCGCTCGGTTGAATTGAACGCAAGCTTTGTCCCCACGGCGACGCCGGTCAGGCTTGATAATATCGGGAGTCGGGTTAGCACGTTTCTAGCTCCGAGGATGACGGTCGAAGGACAGCTTTCAATCAATGGGGTTGATTACTCTCTTAAGAAAGCGGCCGGGTATCATGATCATAATTGGGGCTACTGGGATTGGGGCCAGGACATTGGTTGGGATTGGGGCTTCATTCTCCAAGACAAATCACTGAAGAAAGAGTCCCTTAACTCTCCGATTTCGATTGTTTTTGGCAGAGTTACAGACGCTCATCACAAAGCGAAATCCGATCTGGTTCTCATAGTGTGGGTGGCAGACAAATTCCGGCAGGCCTACATGGATAAGGCCGTGTCGATACAGTATTCCGGGGAGTTGCAGGGCGTGCGCATCCCAAGAATACCCGGGCCAATGGACATTCTCGATCCTCGTTGTCCTACCGGCATACCCAAGCAGGTGAGAATATTAGTAGAGGAAGACGACGACCGTTTGACCATGGTCCTGGACGTGGAAGGCGCTACACAATTCTTGATCCCGCACCCGGTCTGGAAGGCAGTAACCACTATTACTGAAATGGTGGGAACATATACAGTGCGAGGAAGAATCTGTGGGCATCCCGTTGATTTCAGCTTCAGGGGGTTTGCCGAGCTTGCGGGGTAACCCGCTTCCGGAAGGTTTTAAGTGAGCAATCGTCATTCAACTGCCTCTTTTCTCCGTGTGGCATTCGTTGTCCTGAAGAAGGAACATCCGCCAGTCTACGGGCGCCTGGTTGCGGAACTCGATCAGGCAACTACAAACTTCCGGGTTGGCGATGAGAGGTTTCGGATAGTGGTGGTTATGCGTGACGTGAAGATCATTTCGGGACGATGGAGCATGAGCGCCAAAGCCGAGGGGCAAATCGGCGTGCGTGACCTCTTCCGGTTAATAGATGGCACCTCGACAGTTTCAAGTCTGGTCAATTCAGAGCGCCTCAAAATCAGAGGTGATTCTGAGACCCTTCTGAGACTCGACTTGGTGATAAGGCTCTTTCTCGAAGCATCGCTTAAGTCCACAACTCTACAAAACCACTTCGAGGACTACCGTCGCTGGGCTTCTGCATTGCCCGAAGGAGTCTTAGGTCACCCCTAACTTCCGGAATTGACCACCGACGAGAAGTCCTTTCTCTCTTTGTCCGAAACAATCAAACAGGTTTTTGGTGTCTATTTGGTGTCTACTATTGGAGTCACATCTGAGTCACAAAAGAATCCGGTTAGTACGAACGGTGTGAATAGTGCGATCTCTGAGCAGCAATTCTTATTGACTAAGTCACGCGCCTGTAATATCGTGCGCCCAACCTCGCGACTAGTGAATAGTAAACCTGAAGTCCTGGAAGCTTTCACTGGGCTACTTCCAGATTTATTTCCATTGCGATCGAATCGTTGTTCGCTTTGCAAGAGTCCCCAACAGAGACAAATCACTCCGGGAGGTTCTCATGACTTTACTTAGAACATGGTGCCTGTGTAAGTATCCCGCGTTTATGTCCACCCACAAGTAGAGA
>DATNNY010000616.1:0-6329 GCA_035601635.1 Pyrinomonadaceae bacterium | reverse complement strand
TTTCGATGGCTTCCTTTGACAAACTTGAACGCGCCGCTCTTAACGTCCGTCAGATACATGCCGAGTTTGATTTCCCCATGAATAGTCTGCTCCTTAGCTTGATCGTACCAGGTGTCGCCGTGCCAACCATGAAAGTCATACCTAGTAGGCAGTGACTTCCAGCCCTTGGCTTCGGTCAACTCATATTCTGTCCCCAGATATCGGCCCAGGATCTCTTTGACCAAAGGATGCAACGCCAGATCGATGAAACCCTGATCGAGCAGCAAGACATCCTCGACCATGTGCCGGTAGAGTTCCGTCCTGAAATAGCCTTCGAAGTTGTTCCAGCGAATTCGCTGCAGGCGGCTCTCAAACGCCCTCTGCATTGCGCACAATTGATCGGGACTGACAATGGACGGCAAGACAACGATGCCGTTGGTCTCAAGTTCCGCGGCCAGATGATCCGCCGGTGAAAGATTTGACGACGGCCGCCCGTGATAATCCAGTTTCGCGTTCACTGGAATCTCTTTAACGTTTCTCATTGCTTCTTCCTTCGAATGAAGTTACTCGGCAACTGCACTTTGGGCGCGGCGAAGATAAAGACCGCGCAACAGACCCGGAGCAATCCGTGTCAGCGACAGCGCCAGCCGGGCCTTCCAGCTTCGTTCCAAATTGTTAGCGTTCGCAAACGATTGGCGGGCTGCGGCAAAATCACCGGGAACCAGATAGAGCTTGCCCAGTTCGTATTCCAGCAGGGCCCGGCGGTTCCTGATGACCGCACTGACCTCGACGCGCTCTGCTGGTGTGAAGTCATATGACTGCTCGATCTTGTCAAAGACACGCAACTCCCTCCGGTGTGAATTGATCGCGTCGCCGCTCAGACTGTTAGGGCGTGACCTGTAGCTCAGCAGGACCTTCCGTTGATAGGCGAGTCGCGCTCCCGTTCTGGCCAGGCGCAGCCAAAGATCGAAATCCTGGGCGTTACGAAGAGCTTCGTCAAAAAGTCCTACTTCCAAAACCAGATCACGACGGACCACGACACCGGAAGTTATCAAGCTTCGGTCTGCGTTAACGAGCTCGAGAAATGTCACCAGTCCCTTGGGCGGCGCTGATTCCATCAGCGAGTCCATATAGCTTCGGCCGGCGTCTGCAGAAACGCCGAAGATCATTGCATCGGCACACGCGAGATCGCAGCCATATTCGCGGATGAACTTGAGCTGCTCTTTCAGATAATCCGGCGACCAGAGATCGTCGGCGTCGAGAAACGCGATTAGCTCTCCAAGCGCAGCGCGCAGTCCGGTATTGCGGGCTGCACTGGCGCCACGATTCTCCTGCTTGAGATAACGAACGCGCTCGCGGTAAGGCATGATCGCGAGCTCAAACTCCTGAGTGTCCGGCGAGCCATCGTTGACGAGGATCACTTCAAAGTCGCTGAACGTTTGCGCGAAGACGGTCGCCAAAGTCTCACTAATGTAGGGAGCGACATTGTGGGCCGGAATGACGACGCTCACCAGCGGACCCTCACGCTCGAGCGGCAGAGCGGCGCCGGCCCGTGAAATATCGGGAGGTTGGACCGGCTCTCTGGATGTGGTCAATGTTTTCATCTGCTATCTCGACGAGAAAGTAAATTGACCACCGCACTTCTGCGCATAGAGGTGATAGGTTCGCGCCGCTTCAATCGCGTATCGGTAATCGCGCCAGCCCCGGGAATGGATCCAGGTCGCAAGGCGAAGCTTCCGCTTATTCAAAATCTGGCTTGGGAAATCGATCGAGCCCAACAACTGCGACGCTTGTTCGATTACATTCTGCTTTTGCGAGAATTCTTCCTCTGCCTGGTATGCATCATCCCATTGGTAAGCAAGCTCGGTCGGGATCGGTAGCGGACATGGTTCATGACCGGGATAGGCCTGCCACGGCACCGCTGCCACTGGCGACGGGAAAAGCGATAACCATTTCAGATAAAACTTGTGCCGCAAACACCAATCGAGCGGCGTGGCCATCACCGCCGCCAGGAATGCGCCATCAAAAAACGGCAACTGAAATTCCAACCGGTGCAGATCAATATTCTCAAAATGGTTTGCCAGTTTGCGCCGCTGGTCGTTGCGCATCAGGAACAAGTAGAAGTTCCGGCCGGCGTCTGCGGCCTGAACTTCCTTCAGCTCGTCACGGATGCCCTGCACGACAACATCGCGAACATTCTCGAGAACCTGCGACCGAAAAAGCTTGAGCGGTACGTCGATCTGCTCCCGCTCAACGTATGTTTCGATTGCCAGGTCAATCTTTTCCGCGCGCATCAACTCAACAATGGATTCATTAAGGTGAACATGTCCCAGCAAGACGCTGCCGCCTTCACCGGACCAAACCACTCGGGGGCGTTCCGCTTCATATTTGAATGCGCTCAGTGTTCGGGCCATCAAAGACGAGTAATCAGGAATGCTGTCGCCGCGTTCCTTCGGGACACTTTGGTGAGTCGATCCGATCTGCGCCGCAAAATGATTTCCAAAGTAGTAGTCCTGGGTTCCCGGTCTGGCAAAATTCACGGTGTGCGTGCGCACCCTCGCATCACATAACGCCGCCACCACACAACGCGAGTCCAGACCGCCGCTGAGATACGCTGCGGTCGCTCTGTCGTTTCCATTCCGGCGTCTGGTCGCGGCTTGAAAGCAATCATAGACCCTGGCCAGACATCCTGGTTCGGAATCGTTCGTCAACTCAATTTCGTCCCAACGCCAGTAGCACTGGCGCAACACTTCCGTACGAGTTATCTGTACGATCTCGGCCGGCTTCAGGAGGTAGATGCCTGAATATGGCGTGCGATCAGCCAACGGCGCACCCAATGCCACGATCTCAGTTACCGCACGCAGATCCATCTTCTTCGGCACGAACGAAAGCCCTTCCAGAATGCGCAACGCACTGGCAAAGACCAAGCGATTATCGTCCAGCCAAAAATAAAGAGGTCTGACACCCAGCTTGTCAGCAACCAGAGACAGCGTCCCCGTTTGTGGTTGATAGTGAACGAGGCAGAAAGTGCCTTCAGCTTCGCGGAGCACACTCCAATCATTCCGCAGCGCCTGCCTGTGAATGCCGGTGAGATCCTGTAAACGGTTCGACGCGCCATTACTCAGGAGCGGCTCGCCTGCCAGCAGCGACAATGCGCCGCTTGGATCAGTAAATGAGCCCGGCTCACCAAATGCATCGATGTCGACGCTCGCGAAAAAGCTTCTCCCATCCGTGAAAGTCTTGACTTCGTCGGTGGGATTGCGCGAGATCAATTGACGCAGGTTTTGGCATTCAGAGTGCGCCAGCCCTTGATGGTTGCGCGAGAGTATTCCTGCGATCAGCGTCATGAGGTTCCTCCCGCGTATTCCCGCACGCCGATGCGGCGCTGAGGCAGGGCAGCCGATACGCCTGTCAGCCAACTTTCAAATTCGATGGGTGACAGCGTCGCGTTGTCCAGAAATCGCGGCAGCAACAACGGGTTCGAACTTCGCGAAGCGAATCCTGATTCGCAAGTGGTTGCGGAAATCACTCCCGCATCGCGCAACCAGGGCAGAAACTCCAGGTCGTAAACTCCGCTGGGATAACAGAAATGTGTGGGGTTCCGATCCGTCATCTCCCGGATGCTCTTCCGATTATCTTCAATCTCCCTGAGAAAGAGCTGGCGATCTTTGGGAGTTCGATGACGATGCGTATGCAACTGAACGTCGATCCCACCAAGGGCCAGCTTCACGACTTCATTCGGCGTCAAATTGTGCATCGTGCGTTGCTCGAGCAGCGTCGCATAGTCGACCTTCAAATGCGCCGCCAACGAAGCAGCAAGTGAGTCCTTGTCACCAGCAGATAATTCCTGATTGCGAGCGAAGGCGCGAATTTGCGCGAGCGCTGCTTCACGCGCGTCGAGTTCGCGTAGATCGGTTCTGAGATCCTGCCCCGTCAGATTTCTCAAATCCAGAACATTGCCGCGCCCTTTCCAGAGCAGGTAAGAGCACATCAGATCAAAAACCGGTCGCTGGTAATAAGAATAGAACGTCGTCAGATAGAGCGTCACCGGAACGTCGAATTCCCTGATCAGCGGAAAGGCCCGGCGGTAGAAATCCGAAAGACCGTCATCAAAAGTTATTGCTACTGCTCTATCAGGCAAGTCGTCAGAGTAAAGCCGCTCGACAGCTTCACCGAGAGGTAACACTGCGCACTTTGACTTCCTCAACAATTCCAAACGATCGCGGAACAAGTCCGCGGAAATGAACTGCGAGCCATTAAAAAGGTGTTCGTCTGACAGGGCTATGCCATGATAAGCGAGAATCAAAAGTCTCTGCCGGCGCCAACGACTGTTGTGCACCAGCGTCGAGACTCCCGCTGACTTAAGAGATTTGAGTGCCGCTTGCTTGAACTTTTTTAGCATGGTCATTTGGCCGGCTCAGCGATAGGTTTGCGACTGCGTTTCAAAAGCAGCAGAACAGTTTCCGTCAGGCTTTGGATCGCCAATCTTCCGGCCGGCAATGCCGACAAAACAAGCAGCGAAACAGCGGCGGTAATTCCGAAGGCGACACTTAAGCGCCCGATAAGGCTCGGCAAACTGCTCAGCCAGGGCCGGCAGAGAAACAATATCGCCAGCGAACACACTGAAGCAGCCACGACGGGAGCAATGGTGCGATAGAAATCGACGGTGCGAACCGGCCCTCGCCGCCCGACATACCAGAATAAGAGCGGGGTCGCGATGCACAGATCTGCCACGGCATAAGACGCGGCCACGCCTGTCGCTCCCCAGGGCAAACCGGCCACGATTGAAACGATCGCGATCGCTCCACCCAACAGTCCCCAGTGAAACAACTCTCGTGTGCGGCCCTGCGTCGAGAACAGCCACCAGGCAGTTTTAGTCACCGGCTGGATCATGGCGGCGATGCCGAGGAGCATGAAAATCCGTCCGGTCTCGCGCCACTGCGGACCTAGCAAGAGCAGCACCATCCAATCAGAAGTGGCGATCATCAATGCTCCGAGCGGCATCGTGATCATCACAATTTTTTCCAGAATTTTCAGATACGCAGCGCGATAGCGTTTGGGCTCTTCAGCGAGCCGGCTTAGCGCCGGGACTGCAACGGCTGCCAGTGGCGCATTGATTTGCTGCATCGGCATCAGCAGCATTTGATAAGCACGCGAGTACACGCCGAGTTGATAAGGACCCCAGAACTTTCCGATCAGCGCGTTATCCAGGTTACGCGAAAAAAAAGTCATGACGTTGAAGCCGGTAAGATTTCCACCGTACGACAACATCGACCGGAGTCCGATGCCGCGCGCGGGCAGTCCCGGCCGCCAGCGGCAAGCGACCCACACGCCAACTACTGTCACCAACGTCATCACTAATTGATTCAGCACCAGCGACCAATAACCTGCTCCGTGTAAGGCCGACACCACCGCCGAGACAAAACCCGACAAGAGCGCAACCACTTCGACGACGACGATCGCGGTAAAGCGCATCTGCCTGCTTAAAATCGCTTCGTGCTGAATCGCGAGCCCGGCAAATAGAATCGTTATTCCATAGCCGGTGGTAATTCCAATCAGCCGCGGCTCTCGGTAGAACCAGGCGAGTAACGGACCGCTTCCAACGGTGATCAGCATAATCGCGACGCTCAATAACATGTTCACCCAAAACAAAGTGCTGACCTGTTGATGATTTAGCTCGGACCATTTGACTGTCGCCGTCGAAAGGCCCAGATACTGAAACATGCCGACGAAATTGATCAGGATGGCCACCATGCCGATCAGTCCATAGTCTTCCGGTGTCAGCAAGCGCGCGAGTACGATGGTCGCCGCCGTGCTGAAGACAAACTTGAAAACTTGCGCAGCCATGGTCACCGCTCCGCCCCGAGCCGAGCGGCCCGCCAGATCGCCTTGCAGGTGATTGGTACTAAAGTGGCGATTCTCGTCAGCAATCACAGGCTGCTGCTGTTTGGAAGTCACAGGATTCATTTCGGAAAAACTGGTCTCTGAAGTTGGCTCGGAGTGGTGGGCCGCTATCAGGAAGGGCGGCAGATTTGCCACGATCATTATACAGGATGAAACCTGCCTCGAATCCAGCTATTTTTGGCCAGATACCGGAAAATTTCCTCCGAATGCATGGATTTAACCGTTAGAATCAAAAGCCGGGCGCCGCCGGCCGCTCGTCGATTGGAGATTTGCCCTGAAACCATCTGATTCGAACATGCGCGTGCTGCAGTTCGCACCCAGAGTTTGTTGGCCGCTCGACACCGGGGCCAAGCTACGGAACTACCATCTCGCGCGGGTCCTGGCGCAGCGAGCAGACGTCTCGCTCCTGGCCTTCGACGACCACCTGCGTTTCTCTACCGAGTTAA
>DATNNY010000615.1:0-2601 GCA_035601635.1 Pyrinomonadaceae bacterium | reverse complement strand
CCTTGCGTTTGGCCCAATCTTCCCAACTTCGACCAAAGAGAATCCCGACCCGGTTACCGGCCTGGGCGGGCTGGCAGCGGTTGCCACTATCAAAGGGCCCTTACCTCTGGTAGCAATAGGCGGAATCACACTCGAAAGGGCCCCCACAGTGTTCAAGGCTGGGGCCGACAGCGTCGCCGTGATTGCCGACTTAGTCGCCGATCCAACGACGATCGCAGAAAACATGAGCGAAATGATCAGTCTCACACACGCCGTGCCAAACGCGTCCAGCCGGAGTTGAACATTTTTTACTTGCGTTTATCGCTGACATCGGTGAAAATGGATTCGCCGTGAATGTGCGCGGCAGGTCTCCCTTTGACCCTCGCATTAATCCAAGAAAGCCAAATCCTCGATAAATTAGAAATGGAGCGCCGCCAGGCATGAGCTTCTTCGATCTGCCGCCCATAATCGAACGTATGCTGATGGTTTCTGACAAGATCAGCGACCTCAACTTTTCAGTTGGTCAACTGCCTCAGGTTGAGATCAACGGAAAGCTAACGCCAGTCCAACCGCTGGGCCTGCAAAAGCTGACTCCTTATCAAACCGAAATTATTGCCATGACGCTGCTCCAGGAGAACTCTGAGGCGGCGGAACGGTTGGTGCAAACGGGGACGGCCGACCTGAGTTATTCCCTTCCTTCGCGCGCTCGTTTTCGTTGTAATATCTTTCAGCAGCGCGGGGTTTATTCGATCGTAATGCGCGTCATTCCGACGGACATTCCCACGCTTGGTTCTTTGGGATTGCCTTCACAACTGGCAGAGATTGCCGAGTTGCGAAACGGCCTGGTGCTGATCACGGGCCCAACCGGATCCGGAAAAAGTTCGACCCTGGCGGCAATCGTCGACATCATCAACGAGTCAAAGCATTATCATGTGGTGGCGATCGAAGATCCGATCGAATACCTGCATACCCACAAGAACTCAACCATCAATCAGCGTGAAGTCGGACATGACACGAAAGATTTTCCTTCGGCCCTGCGCGCTGCACTGCGCCAGGCGCCTAAAGTGATTTTGATCGGCGAAATGCGTGACTATGAAACCACTGAGATCGCGCTCGAAGCTGCCGAGACCGGACACCTCGTCCTCTCCACGCTGCATACCATCGACGCGTCAAAGACGATTGACCGTATCATTGGCCTCTATCCGAAAAACGAAGAGCCGGTTATTCGCACGCGGCTTGCGCAAACGTTCCGTTACATTCTTTCGCAGCGTCTGATTCCCCGATCGGACTTTCGCGGCCGCATCGCCGCAGTTGAGATATTGAGATCGACCCCACGCACTCGCGAGTACATCGAGAACGGCGAAGCCGAGGGTAAATCGCTGCTCGATGCAATGCGCGACGGTAAGCTTGAAGGCATGCAGAATTTTGACACCGTGATCAAAGACCTGATTGAACGTAAGATCATTTCGGTCGAAGACGGCATCGGCTTTGCGACTAATCAGAACAACCTGCTGCTTTCGCTGAAAGGTCTGACTTCCGGAGAAGATTTCATTCGGAGTCAGTCAGAAAATGTGCTTCCCGAACCATCGCGACAGCCGTTCGCGTTCAGTCTAACTGAATAACTAAATAAACTAACCAATTTACTCGAGAGACAATCATGGTTCTCATCTGCCCAAAATGTGAAGCGCGTCTGCAACTAGACGAAGCCAAGGCCCCATCGCGCCCGTTCACTGTTCGCTGTCCCAAGTGTCAAACCAGCGTCAATGCCCAACCCGCGACGGCAACAGCAGGCGAATCAGATGTTCCTGATGTGGTCACTTCGCCGGAGGTGACTCCGGTTCCGAACCGTAGTCCGTTTGAACGTCCGGCGACTGCGCCACTTTTCCGGACCCACAACGATGACTCGAATGCTCCTGCCGCGGCTGGAGCTCCCGGCCTGAACGACATCGCGAAGCTCCTGGCTGACGCCCTGCGTCACTCCGGAGGCCAACCCGGCGCCAGCCGAGGCCGCACCCGACCGGCATGGGATCGACGAAAAGTTTTGGTTTGCGCCAGTCCGGCATATCGTGAACTGCTCGCGCTCTCGCTGGCGGAACAGGACTATGACGTTTTCGTCGCGGAGAACATGGTGCAGGGATTGGGACGGATGCGCGAAGAGCGTATGGACGTCATCGTTCTCGATGCGAACTTCGATCCACTCGAGCAAGGCGTGGCTTTCATCACGCGCGAAGTTCGCCTGTTGCGGCCTTCCGAGCGACGGCGGCTCTTTCTCGTTTACTTAACTTCGGGCGTACGCACGATGGACCTGCATGCGGCGTTTCTTAACAACGTCAATCTCGTCATCAATCCTTCCGATGTTGAGCAATTACCCGAAGCGCTCGAAGTTTCATTGCGCCACTACAACGAACTCTATCGTGATTTCATTCGGGCGCTGGACGTAGCGCCGATCTAGTTTATGTATCGCAAACTGGCAGCTTGCGAGGCTTCGCAGCCTGTCCATTTAGCGGCTCTGCCGCCTGATGTGCGGAAAGCCTTCGGCTTTCCGGACCGGGCTGACTAGTTCTTTGAGGCTCTGCCTCTGATCCGAGGCGTAGCCTCGGACAATCTAGAAACGTCTTCCGG
>DATNNY010000614.1:0-5739 GCA_035601635.1 Pyrinomonadaceae bacterium | reverse complement strand
AACCACACCGCAGGTGCAGGACTTTGCGAAAGTTCTGGCTCAGCTGGGCGGCGCACACCTGACCGATACCGATATCGCCGCCTACGCGCGCGACAAGACTGAAACGAAACAGGTGAAACTCCCTAACGCAATACCGGTCGAGCTGCGTTATGAAACGATTGTGGTCGAGGATGGAAAACTACACATCTTTCGCGACATCTACGATCAGGACACGAACACTGAAGAAAATCTGAGAACGGTGCTCGAAGCCAACGGAGTTCGCTTAGCCGATCTAAGCGAGGAAGAGCGAACGCAAATCTTAAATGCTTTGGCCCAGATGTCCGGCGCCAGCACCGTCCAGCCAACGCCCCCGGCCAAGCGGAGCCCAATGGCTGACAAGAGGGCAACTTCGTCGTCGCTATTTGAGAAGAAATCAACTGCGACTAAACCAATGCCTCGGGCCGGTAAAAACCAGAAGGAGATCGTGATCGAAATCGCGGAGTTGAGGGGCAAAGGGTATCCGGCGCCAGTGGACTTGGATACGGGGACGGGACAAAAGAAGCGTAAAACGTAAGTTCGATACAGAACCCGGAGCGGTAGCGACGGGATCTCGCCACTTATCGCGTGGGTCGAATAAGTTCTCGCGTTGAAATCATCTGAGCATTGGTCATTGCGATCTGCCGCGGCGTGAAGTTGATTTCTTAGTGGGCGGGATCCGCGGGATTCCTGGTCGCCTGATTAAACACGGAACTTAACTTCGACTTCATGGTTTCATGGGTCAACTTGGATCCGACGCCAGAAGAGTGGGGCCGCTTTATTGAAGTTCTAAAAGATGAAGTGATCGCTTCGCGAACCCTCCAAGAGATTCTCACTACGACACGCTCGCATTAAACAAGAGATACAATATTCTTCACCGTCCGCTGAAACTGTGGAACACCGGTTAGAACGATCGCCGGTGCCGAACACTTGCTTCCCCGTGCGGCTCAATCAACGCCTTCAGCACACGTCCTGCACAAACATCAGCCAACGCTTCATTCGCCTCAGCGAGAGCGTAACGCGAGAGTTTGCCTTTGAACGCGGCCCATGGCGCCGATCGAACCGGATCGGAAGTGAGCTGCACGCTGCGGTAAAAATGTGAGAAGTCTGAGCCCCAGCAACCGCGCACGTCCAGGTGCCTCTTATTCAGATCAAGATGCGGGTTGAATGCGGTTGGTCCGTGATCCGTATACTGCCCGACGATTACTACTCGTCCGGCGTCACGCGTAAAACGCATTGCCTGGACGACTGCATCCGGCGCACCCGTCGCTTCGATCGTCACGTCGGCGCCGCGCCCGTTGGTTCGCTCTAAAATCCATTCGATTCTGGCGTGTTCATTGTGCTTTTCAAAGTTGAGCACATCGGCCGCGCCGGCTTCCGCTGCTGCCTCAAGACGAAGCGCGGGCGCGCCGATGCAGAGGACCCTGAGCGCGCCGCGCATCAACGACAGAATGATCGCGTTGATTCCTACCGGCCCCGAGCCCAGCACCAATACCGTGTCGCCGATCGCGATGTCACCGCGTTCGACAGCATGCAGCGCGGTGGGTAGAGCGCAACCACCGGCCATGAATGTTTCCGGATCGCCGTTGAGTTTGATGCAGAGTGTGCCCGGCTTTAAATAGATCTGTTCGGCCCAGCCACCGCAGAGTCCGTCATCGAGTCCGTAAGTGATGCCGTAAACTTTTCGTTCCGGACAGCGCGTCGTCGCTTTGGCCACCAGACAGAACCAGCAGGCATTGCAGGTGCGATGGACATCGAGAAAGGTGACGCGGTCGCCTTCCCGAAACACCTGCCCTTCGACATCACGAAGCGTTCCGCGAATCTTACTTAAACGGCCGACTGAAACATGACCGGGAACCAGCGGGTAGGGAACTCCCTGCAATCGTCCTTGTTGAAGGTAAACGTCTGTGCCGCAAACTTCCGAGAGTTCGACTGCGAGCAGAGCCGAGTCAGTTTCCAACTCAGGGGTAGGGACCTCGCGCAGTTCGACCGGCGCATTCGGTTTCGGGATGACAGCGACAAGCGGCATGAAGATCGGTACAGAACCCGGAGCGGTAGCGACGGGGGTCCCCTCCAACTCAGTGGGTCGATAAAATGAGTATGCACATAAACCACCAAGCATAATACTGCGAGTGTCGATCTTTTCAGCAACTACCATGTGTTTGTAGCATCCAGCGACCGCACAG
The DNA here is from genome assembly GCA_035601635.1 of Pyrinomonadaceae bacterium. GTDB lineage: Bacteria > Acidobacteriota > Blastocatellia > Pyrinomonadales > Pyrinomonadaceae > UBA11740. Next base: position 3,538 of record DATNNY010000614.1, on the reverse strand, counting down.
GCTCTCGAAAAAAAAGCCTCTCCGAGTCTCACATCCTCGGAGAGGCCTTCAAGTGGGGCGAGAGAAGCGCTACGGAACCTGCGGCTTACTCGCGCTCCATTAACGAAGCAATTTCGTCATCATTCTAGCCAGCGCGTTTTGGTCGAACAAATCAGAACACAGGTAGAGTGCTTGACCCGGTCGCTACCGCTCCCGGTTCTGTACCATGACCTCATGTTTTTATGACTTGCCACGTCAGAGTATTCAGCAACGGGTTGTACGTTACGCTGAACACCGTGTTGGTAACCGTGTTGGTCGCACTCGGTGAGCCGGAAGGGCCGGCGAGGCCGCTACTTCCCGATGGGCTACTCGATGAGCCACCACCCGAGGCGCGAGCCAGGTTGCCGATGACGTTGAAGGTCACGGTAAAGGCTTCGTTATTCGGGTTACTGAATTTCAAAGTTCGCGCTCCGGAAACTTCACCGGCGGAAAGTATATTGTCGATACCCACGCTGCTGCTGTAATCCCAGTTCGCGCCCGCGCTCAGCTGACTGTTGTCGGCATTGTTCACCTTGACCTTGCCGGACGCTGAAGTCAGTTGGGCGACTTCGACGCGCAACGGAGTAAAGATCGTCTGCGTTGAAGTGTTCTTCATCGTCAGGTTGAACGAGCTTATTCCCGCTGCTGAGCCAGGATTGCTCGTTTGCAAACTGACCAGCGAGTTGACGTTCTGCTCGATCAACGGTGAGCAGTCGACATTTCCCGCAATCGTGTACGTCGCCGCCGGCGCGCCATTGTCTCTCTGCGCTTTCACGAACGTATGATCGATCAGCAGAGTGGAACGCTCGAGCGTGTTCGTTTGCGGCGTGTCGCCGGTGAAAGTTCGGCCGTTCACCGCACCCAACAGATCACCGGGTTGCGGATTTCCGACCAGAGTCTTGGGCACGAACATCGTGATGGTGCCATCCGCGGCAAAGGCGCCGTTGATCGCCCCACGACTCGTTTCTGTCGGCACGCCAATCACCAAACCGACTACTGCGGTGGCGATGTTTCCATAGTCAAAGCTGACGTTGCTGCCGGCATCACTGCGCATACCGACGTACCACTGCTGGCCCGGCGCGGTTTCTGAATTCCAAACAATGCGCCATCTGCTGTTGGCCGGCACACTCGCCAGGCTCGAGACCTTCATTCGGAACATCAGATTGTTCGTGCCCGGAGGCTCTCCCGCCGCGACGTAATCAATTGCCAGCGACGGATTTTGGCCGGCTAGCAGACTCTCCGGATGACTTGGATCGTTGCGTTGTAGGATCAGGCCGCCGCAAGTATCGCCCACGTAAGGCGCGGCGACCTCGTTTGCGGCGCACGACGTGCCAACTCCGTTCGACCCGAGCACTTTGTAGTAGTAAGTCTTGCTGGTGTCGGTGGCCGTCGTATCATCGTAAGTCGTCTGACTTCCCGTCACCGTAGTGAGCAAGGTTTCAGCGCCGCTCGCTGTGCTCCTCATGATCTTGTAACTAAGGATCGCTGAGTTGCCGGTGTCGGCTTCAGACCAGCCCAGGTGAACCACGTTGCCGACGCGCCGAGTTGTTACTGACGGCATGCCGGGCGCGGACTTGGCATTCATTGCGTTCAGCGGATCGAAGGCGGCTACCAGTCTGCGACCGCTTGATTGACGTGCGATGGTTGCCGTTGCCGTGTACGCGTTGCCGGTAGCAGTCGACGCTGCCTGCGCGCAATTTCCTCCGGCGCAGCCGTTGACATAGCCGACCTCGACTCGGCCTTCTCGATCCACAGTCACGTCAAAGAAGTCGAGCAGATTGCGACAGATGTTTGCCCCTCCTCCAGTCCAGATGCATCCGCGCTGCATGGGCGCGTTCGGCGTGGCGTCAGTCGTTGTCCAGGACTGACCTCCGTCGAAGGTTTCGGCCACATAGAGATGCCAGAGGCCGCGGAAGCCATTCGCCGACAGGTCGCCGGCTGTTGTGGTTCCGTAGAAAGCAACCGCGGCCCGGCCCGGATCGGCCGCGACGGCGGCCGGGTAGGCGATGTTCTTCAGTCCATACACCGCGCCCACGTCGTATACGTTCTGCCAGGTCTGGCCACCGTTATCCGAAGTGGCGACGACCGCCTGCGAGCCATTGCCGGTCGCACTGGACATCGCAAAGTACGCGCGGCCGTTGTTATCGATGCCGACCGCCGGATCGCTCTGACCGCTGGCCGTGTTTGGAACGTGCTGAATGGTCCAGGTGACGCCGTTGTCCTGTGAAACGATCGTCGCTCCCTGGCCGTCGCAGTAGTTGAACGGTAGATAGACCGTTCCGTCTGGTGCGACTTTGATATGCCCATGCAAGCCACCGCAGTGTGCGTCGGCTACCGGATCGACTTCGACGATTGGGCCGTAGGTAGCACCGCCGTCATCGCTGCGCGCACACGCCTCGTGCGGTAATTGCGAGCAGTAATAGATCGCGTCCGGATACAGTCCCGGGACGCTGGTCGGTCGAGTCAGAGGCGCGTGGAATGGACCACCACCGATTGTTTGGTGGTCGACGCTCGCGCCGAGGCCGCTTCCCTGAGTTGGTATCCATGTTTGACCATCATCATCCGTGAATGAAGTCTTGCACGTCGGCGAAGCCAATGTGAGTTCGCCCGCGAAGGTGCGGCCGGTATACCGATCGGTGAATCCGATCGGATCTGAATCGACGAACTGCGAAGTCGGTGCCGGTCGATTGACCCAGGTTGCCGGCGAGCCGGAAGGACAGTTGTCGTTGAAGGTGACAAAAAGAGTCTGCAAATCGGATTGGTAGATGGTCGTGCCCGTCTTCCAATTGTTGCCAATCGAAGGCTCACCTGCGTCGTGCCCGAGGTATTCCACCGTCTTAGCTGACGGTCCCTGACTGCTCGAGGTCACGCTAACCAGGGTGGGTGGCGCTTCGAAGTTTTGGAATCCCACCTTTGGTCCAGGATCCTGCGGCGCCGGAAGCAGAGCGGGCGTCGGCGTAGGAGTTGGAGGAGCCGATGTGACATGGATCACGACCTGTGCACCGTTCGTGCTGGTTCGGCCGGCCGAATCAGTAACGGTCAGTCGCGCCGTATAATCACCGGCGTTGTTGTACGTGTGGCTGAACGCAGGCGACGATTGCACACCTGTTGAGCCATCTCCGAAATCAAGCGCGTATGAAGCTATAGTGTTGCACGACTGCGGGACGCTTGAAGCAGACGCATCGAAATTGACCGTCAGCGGAAGGGCGCCGGATGTTGGATTCGCAGTAACGCCGGAGTTAGGCACTCCCGTGGCACACGCTGTATTGCCTGTTCTGGTGTATTCCTCACCGCTGGTTGTTTGAACGCTTTCTAATAGTCCGGCGCCCGCCCCCGCCAGGACGTAGGTCGTTCCCGTTATTACCTGGGCGGCTCCAATTGTTGTTCCCACCACGCGACCATCCCATGTAAACGGAGTGCCGGTGGCGCCAGTCCCTGGTGCGCCGAAACTGATAGGCGTCGCCAGATTGAGTTTGAATACGATTGTTCCGTCTCTGTTGAAGCTGGCAGAGAGGGCCGG
>DATNNY010000613.1:0-4096 GCA_035601635.1 Pyrinomonadaceae bacterium | reverse complement strand
AGTGGCGATGTGCTGGGGGCGGTGGACCCGCAACTCGGCCAGCAGCCGGCCGCTTCCATTCTGAAGGTGCTACGTCAGATGTGGAAGACGATTTCATGATGGTTAAATTCCGACAAAGGTACCAAATGCGACATGGCGAGCTGACCTAATCCTTTCTGTACATTGAGGTTTGTGAGTTTGGATTAGGTCCAAAAAAACTTCCTTTTTAGCCCCCCAATTTTGGGAGCCGGATCCCGACGCTGTCCCGCAGCTTTTCTGCCGAGAAATCATACTCGCCGAGCAGGTTGAGGTGCCGCCAGGCAACCGTCGAGCCGTGGGCCACCGCGTCGAGAAGCGCCTCGCGGCTCTCGGTATCCGTGATCTCTTCCAACTTCTGCGACAGATAGAGATAGTTCCAGCAGATGATGCAGTTCTTGATGAGCCGCTTGCAGGCTTCCGCCATCTCCTGGTCTTGTTTTTCCGCCTGGAGGAATTCCCGCGGGTTGCCCACTGAGACGGCCCGCGTGAAGCGGTGCACATGCTCGATCCGATCCATCTGCTTCTCGATGGCCTGCCGCAGCACCGGATCGTCGATCACCTGAAGGATAAACAGCGATTTCGGAATCTGTCCAAACGCCTTCAGCGCCCGATAGAGGGCGTGCTGCTTCGAGTAAGAGTTGAGCCGGCGGAACAAGTCCGAAGCCGTCACCTCCTTGAGCTTGATGGTCGCGATCATGCGCAGGATCTCATCCCACTGCTGAATCACAATCTCGTCATCGGCGTAGCCAGCGGGCTTGATCTTCCAGGCGGAGCGGTCTACCCCCTTGCGGTTCCTGAAGATATAGAGCCGCTGGCGCGGGAGGTTTTTGAAGCGGGGAGCGTAGGAGAAGCCCAACAGATGGCTGACGGCGAAGACCAATTCGCTGAAACCGAAGGCATCGGTGGAGTGAATATCGCTCTTCACGACCTCGTTATGCATCAGGCCGTCGATGACATAGGCGCTTTCCCGCTCGGCCGCGCTGAAGACGGTGGAGTACCACAGCAGGTCACGTTCGTCGCGGAAGGTGTAGGCGGCCACACCCTGCTCCTTGCCGAAATATTTGAACGAGTAGTTGGCATTCAGGGAGTCAACGCGCACCTCGAATTTCTGGCCGTCGCTGGAGGTGTGTAACTGTTCGGGCAAGCGGCGCAGCAGGTTCGGCAAATCCAGCCGGTCCATGAGGTGCACGACCCGGTCACTGGCTGCGTTGAGACCGTCCAGGGTGAAGTGCCAGTTCACCGTATGCTCCAATTCGGCCTCGGTAATGCCGCGCGAGATGTGCATCATGCGGCGGAGGCCGATTGCGCAGCCGATGCCGATTATCCCCGCATAAATGGCGGCTTCCGAGGGCTTGCCATGGTGGTAGCGCTGTTGGGGTGTTGCAGTTCATCCACGTAGTGCGTGAAGCGGTTGACGGTGGCGAGGACTTCCACGAGCGGCACAATGCGGTGGTCGGGGAAGTATTGCTGTAAAGGCTCGGCGTCGCTCTCTTCCTGCTTGGGCGTCGAGAGAGTGAAGCCGCCGTTCTTCTTGAACTTGATGTGGGGATTCTTCCCCTCCGCAATGTTGCGGTCGGTGAGAAGATATTGCTGGTAAAGGGCCTCGTCCAGTTCCTTGAGCGTCTTCCGGGGATCGACGAAGCCCTCTAGCCCGGCCCGCTCGATGAGTTGCTGTTTGGCGCGCTGCCAGCGGTCGCGGTCAATGAGGTAGTCATCCAGAGGTCGGTATTTATACGAATGCTCCAGGTTCAGAGCGCCGGATTTGATTCCATTCTGAACGTGCAGGAAGAGCAGAGCCTTATAGAGGGAGACGCGGAACTTGCCATCTCTGTTGACTGCTGTCTGTTCCTCGGGGTCCAAGAAACCGGTCGGGGCGGATCTATCGACCCCGCCATCTTTCTCTTTGAAGTGCTCGATGGCGTCCACTAATTTCCGCACACCAGGATCGCCCTGGAAGGTCAGCGCCTTCAAGATCGGGCTCACCCGATTCTGAATCCAGACCGACTTCAACTCCAGGATTTTGTAATAGTCATCTTCATCTAATTCGCTCACCAGCGACGCTTTGAGTTCGGCAACCGGATCTTCTTCCAGCAGGCGGCGGGTTTCCCGTGTTGCCAGCAAAGCTCGGATGCGGGTCACTTTCTCGGTATCACTGAGCGCCTGATCTTCGGTGATGCTGCCAATGCTGGTCAGAGTCCCGACCAGCCCGCGCTCGAGTCCGCCGAGTAGCGTCTTCAGTGCTTCGTGCTGCTGCTCGCGCCGGGCGTAACACTGCTCCTTGTGCTCGCGAATCGCGCCATTCTGAAAGCTCCGCAGGCTGGTGAGCAACACATCGACCAAGTTGTCCTGAAGCCGGTAAAACTGGTGCGCGATGAAGGCGATGACGTGCAGATACCGGTCGGGGTCATCCCGGCGCGTGAGCTGGAAGATCTCCGAGCGGAGGACGCTCTCGGCGTAGTACCGGATCCCTCCCGGCATGAGTGCGAGGGACTGAAGGGTTGGGCTCAGTTGATCGTAAAGGCCACGAACCAAGCTCAAATCGACCACCCGCTCTTTGACCTTGGAGGGTTTGGTTGATTGCGAGAGTTTTTTCATCAGGGTGAGCTTGTAGGCGCTGGTTTTGCCGGGGACGGTATCGCCCACGAGCGGTTCCTGCGTAAGTAGGTCTTCCAGAAGCGCGCGCACTTCCTGGGTGAGGCTCCGCTCGATGATCGCGGCAAGCTCTTGACTCCGCCGATTGATCGCGCCCAAGATGAGCTTCGTCAACCTCGTGTAACTTGGCACTTCAATCTTTTCACGAACCAGAACATCGATACAGCGCCAGAAGATGACCTTGGGTTTAACCTGGGATCGCACCAGGCCAGCGATCTCTTTGAGCAGGAGGCGGGATGCCGCAGAATCGCAGGCCCGGAAACCATAGAACGTCCGGATCGTGTGCTGGTGACGTTGGCGGGCGCGAGGATGATATTGGGCGAAGTCGACCGTCGGCGCTCCGGGCTCGAGCTGGCGCGCCACATACTCGATATCCCGCGGGTGGAAAGAGCCTGGTGAGAAGAACCTCCTCGCGGCTTTGAAGTAGCCTGCGCTGAGTAAATAGCCAAGCTGGTAGGCCGGATTGCGGAGGCCAGCGGCGAAGCGGCGTAACTTGGAGGGGAAGTCAAAATACTGCTTGCGTTGGAAACTGCTGAAAACCGGCGGCGAGTTGAAAGCCTCACGTTCCACCGTATTGAGAATATTCATTCGGGGCATGAAGGGTCTCCTGGGTAGGGTTTCAAAACCGCCTATCTTACAGGGACCTGCCCCAGCATGCCGGGTTCTTTAGGATTGAAGTTGTAGCCTAGGTCGTGTGGACGGTGAGGCGAGATCTCTGCCCTGCGAGGGTGAGCCAGAACGGATGCGATTTGCTAGCAGGGCAGATTCTTTCGGACGGACCCATCAAGATGATTCAGAGCGATCGCCCGGGCGGAGAGCAACCGAGGCGGTGAGGGACCGAGCCAGCGCAATCAGAAACTGGAGATTGCAGAGTTGAACCCCCAGCGAGCATCCTCGTCGCGCGACTTTCTATGTCGCATTCGGTACCCTTGTTGGAATTTAACCCTTTTGAAGGGCATATTTAAAGTCCGAATTGTGTCTTCTCCTCTTATCGCGGTCCTTAGACCCACCAATCTCGTCAACCGTAAAACACTCGACACCTGGATTACCTCTCGGGGAGAGATACAGGTGATTTGCGCGCAGCATCTTTCCGGATCTCAAAACCGGAGTTGGTGGCGATCCGTGCCGAACTACTCCGCTTAATTGGCCTAGACTCTTATTGACACTCCCACGGCTAAAGGGGCCAACTCTGCTTCATCTCCTTCGACTTGAACCATTCGAAGTTTCTAAGAGGGTGTTTGAAAAGTCCTGACTCCCGTCAAATTCTGTCGAGTATGTGCTTACTTCAGCTTCCGGACAGCTGGGGTGAAGCCTATAGCAGACTCTGTGAAGTTGGAATTGGCAGGACTTTTCAAACACCCTCTTAAGGATGGCCGGCTCGACGCTAATTCCTAACATGTCACGTGCAGGATGGCGTTGGTCTCAG
>DATNNY010000612.1:0-3862 GCA_035601635.1 Pyrinomonadaceae bacterium | reverse complement strand
GGGCGTTACCAGCGATCCCCGATTCAGAAGTTGCTGAGCGACGATGATGGCGAGCAAGACCGCCACGGTCCCTGCCAAAAGCCAGGGTACAGTGCGACGGCTACGACCTATCGGCGTTACCTTGTCCTCATTTTGTTTTATGGCTTTGCTCACGTAAAGCGGTTGGCTCGATTAACGGAATCAGGCGAGCGAAAGTTTAGCACAACGCTACTCCGGTAGCTCGCTAAGCAGTTGCGCCTAGTGTCCTAATAGCCTGTTGCTGAGAGCTGACGTGCGCGGGGCACTAGCGCCGACCGTAAGGGAGGGCTCAAAATTCGCCGTAATGGAGCCCTCCCTTACGGTCGGGCTAATGCCCCGGCGCGGCAACACATTATTAGGACACTACCCAGTTGCGGCAAGTCTGTTCGAGATCTTCAGCCCCTCTCTACTGTTCTGTTCTTCGTAATCTTGTAATCTGCGGACAACTTCGAGATGTTAGAATGCCGCGACCCGATGGAAGCCCATAACTTTTTCACCAATGAAGCGGGACATCTCCGCAGTGGATGGCGTCTCGCGATATTCGCCGTAGCCTTTCTGATCTGCACGCAATTGAGTCAGGCGCTTTTCTTCCTGACTCTATCAGTAGCTCTTCATCGCAGCGCTCTTGAGATCGCAAACAGCAACTGGGCCTTTGTTGCTGGGCACGGATCAATTCTGATTTCCGCGCTGCTGGTAGGTTGGGCCTGCGGGGCCCTCTTCGAGGAGTTGCCGTTTCGAGCATTGGGATGTTCTCTGCATCGGGGCTGGCTGAGAAACCTTGGACTGGGATCTTTGTTGGGGGCTGCGACACTCTTTCTGGCCACTCTTTTCACAACCGTAACTCGGGGTGTCCATTTCCGCTTCGATCCGGCCGGCTCGAGCTCGATCGGTCAGACACTAGGCGTGTCGTTCCTTCTCTTTGTCTTCGCGGCCGCAGCAGAAGAAATGCTTTTCCGAGGATACCCACTACAGACATTGACGCGCGCGAATCTCGCCTGGCTTGGTGTGTTGCTCACTTCGGTCCCCTTCGCAGCCGTTCATCTCAACAACCCGCACGCCGTTCCCGGTTTCACTTTCGTCAACACCATCCTGGCCGGCGTGTGGCTGGCTGTTGCCTATCTCCGCACGCGCAGCTTGTGGTTGCCCTTAGCGCTGCACTGGTCATGGAATTGGGCCCAGGCATCGCTGCTAGGTTTTCCGGTCAGCGGCATTGAGCGAATCGCACCCGCGCCTTTCTTGCAGGCCGTCAATGTCGGGCCTGATTGGTTGACTGGCGGCGCCTATGGGATCGAAGGAGGCGCAGCCTGCACGGTGGCGCTGCTGGTCTCAACGCTGGTCATCTGGCGCGCGAAACTATTCTCGCCCGCCGACGTACCAAGCGACCGAGCGCGCCACGTGGCGTTGCCTTCAGTTTAGAAGCGGGCTACCGCTCGCTGAGTAGGCAGTAGCCCGACTCTAAACCATTCAGTTAACACTCTCTCCACGATTCCCGTCTTAGCCATGTCAGACAAACGCAAAGTGAGGCGACATTCAGGTTCCCCTCTTGCTCTTGGGAGAGGAGTTAGGGGAGAGGGGATACGGCGTACAAGCCCCAACCCTCCTCGAGCGGGGGAGGGAGATAACAAACTAAGGTTAATCGGACTCGAGGCCAGAGATTCCCAGAGAGGCGTAAGGATGTTAGAGGCTGAAGCAACCGCGGACATGCTGCTCATGACTCAACCATTCACGGCGCGCCCAGCAAGTGAACGGCCAATTGAGGTGGTCCTGGTAGAGGCCGTCTTAAACGGCGAGCGCGATCGGTTCGCGCGGCTATATGAAATGTACGCGCCGATGGTCCATGGAATTCTGCTGGCGCGGGTGCCTCGTGGTGAAGTTGACGATCTGGTGCAGGACATCTTTCTGCACGCTCTGCGAAAGCTGCACACTTTACGCGACGCCAAAGCCTTTGGTCCCTGGATCGCAATGATTGCGCGCAACCGCGCGATGGACTTCTATCGCAGCTCTCGCGAAACCGTCGAAGTGACAGACCAGATGGCGATCGCGGGGCCGCCTAACAGAACCGCGAAAGAGATTCTGGATTTGATTTGCCGTCTGCCGGAAGCGTATCGCGAGACATTGGTTCTGAGATTTGTCGAAGGCATGACGGGCCCGGAAATCGCGGCGCGCACAGGTCTGACGCCGGCTTCAGTAAGGGTCAACCTGCATCGCGGAACAAAACTGTTACGCGAAAGGATCGGGGCAGTTGCTACCTAGACATTGTTTAGAGGCGGGCTACCGCCCGACTGTGCGGACAGGGATGTCCGCGCTCCGTTAAGGAGATCACGACATGGAAGACAATTATCTTTGGGATCGTTCAGGTGAGCCTGATCCTGAGATTCAAAAGCTGGAAGAACTTCTCGGCACGCTCCGCTATCAGCCGCGGGCGCTTGAGATTCCGCATCACATCCAGGTGGCCCGCCGCCGAAGTTTCCTGCCGGCGATCGCAATTGCCGCCGCGATTGCTTTGCTCGCGGTTCTTCTGGGTCTTTGGTTTAGCTTCAATCGACATAAGGCTCCGGCACTCGAAGCAAAGAAACCTCAGCCTGTCGAGCAGCCGCGGAATCCAACGCCGTCGCCATTGAAGCCCGACCATCAGCCCGCGATAGCTACTCTGGCGAAGAGTCCCAGGCAAACCGGCAGTGAAAGGCATCTCGAAGCACCGCGAAATCTTGAGGCCCGAAACCAGAACAGGAACCGGACAATAACTCGACAACCCGGGCTAACCGCAGAAGAATTAGTCGAAAAGGAACAGGTCCTGGCGGCTCTGCGTCTGGTCAGCTATAAGCTCAATCTCGCGCAGCGAAAGACGCAGGGCGGGCCGCAACCGAACACTATTCGCAATCAACATAAGATAGGATGAACGAACTATGAAAACTCTCTTCCAAAGCACCTGGAAACTTGCGCCGATCCTGTTGTTATTGCTGGCCGGCAGCATTGCGGCCCGGGCGCAGGGGCCGAAGCTGCAAATGGATCAACTCGACTTCCTCGCCAACAAGGCGAGTGAAACGGTCGACATCAAGTTGGACGAGCGCCTGATGCAAACCACCGCCAAGTTCTTCTCGGGCAAAGACGATGCCGATATCAAGGAAGCTCTCAAAGGCATTAAGGGAATCTATGTCAAGAGTTTCAGCTTTGAAAAAGAAGGCGAGTATTCAGAACTCGAAGTTGACTCAATAGTCTCCCAGCTTCACGGCAACACCTGGAGCAGGATCCTGACGGTCAAGAGTAAAAAGGACAAGGAGAACGTTGAGGTCTATTTGAATATGGTGGGCGATCAGATCACCGGCCTGGCCGTGCTTAGCATCGAGCCAAAGGAGTTCACCGTTGTCAACATCGTCGGACCGATCGACATCGAGAAGCTCAGCAAGCTGGAAGGTCAGTTCGGCGTTCCCGATCTCGGCATTGAATCGGATAAGACGAAAAAGAAATAGGCGAACTCGATGAAGACCAAACTCACGATCGCCGGACTAATGACAGCGCTTCTGCTCAGCGCGGCGCCCGCCGGCTCGCTGGCGCATGGGGACGGCTTCAATGACGCCGTGAAGATCATCGAGCAGTTCTATCACGTCAAGCACCAGAGCATTCCGCTATTGGCGCGGGCCGGGATGAAAGCTGTGCGCACCGCTGCGCGAATTAGAGGCGGTGATTACAAACGCCTGGCCGACGCCGGCAGCGTGCGCGTGGCCTTCTTTGAAGATCAAAATTTTGATTCGCGCGGCCAGATTGGCAGCTTCAAACAATCCATGCAGGTGACGCTGGCGGGAACCTGGTCACCGCTGCTGCAAACACTCGCGCCAAAGAACGA
>DATNNY010000611.1:0-10763 GCA_035601635.1 Pyrinomonadaceae bacterium | reverse complement strand
GTAATCGCCGGAAAAATCTGGGAATTTTTCGGGATTGGTTGTATTAATGTACCCGTAAATCTCATTTTTGCAGAATCGTGTAAGGACAAGGAGGCGTCCCGATGACCAGAATCTTTCTCTTGCTCCTGATCGCTCTGATGTGCGCGCCCGTTGCGTTTTCCCAGAGCCGGGATTATTCGTATTACGAATTCTATGTCGGCTATGCGTACCAGCGCGCCAGCAATAACGCCGACACGTTCGATAAGAACGGCCGCGCGAAGATCAATAACGCGACTATCGACCTGGTTTCCCATAGACCGGCTTATAACGGTTTTGTGGCGGAGTTTAATCAGAACGTCACCCGGCACGTCGGCATCGTGACGAGCTTTGGCGCCACCTTTAAGGGTAACGAGGGTTACTTTGACAGGAACTCAGGCAAGACTTACCGGGCCAATGTCCAGCGTTACGATTTACTGGTCGGCCCGCGCTACAACTGGCGCACCGAAGGTGTGACCCCGTTTGTCGAAGGACTGTTCGGCATCGAGCATATCCGCGCAGGTTTTGCCGATCGCACCAGGAGCGCCACCGCATTTGCGATGGCTTTCGGCGGCGGCCTGGATGTACACGCCGGCGAACACATAGACGTGCGCGCGATTCAGATTGATTATCTGCCGACTTTCTTTAACGGAAAGCGTCAGGACAATATTCGCGCATCGGCGGGTATAAAAATCAAATAGACCCGAGTGGTATTTCAAAACTATGACAGCGCGCTTCGCGACTTAAGCGACGCGCGCTGTTTGTTTGTTCAGTCCACGACGTCGACCAGTATTGACCACGACTGGTTGTAAGTTTAAGGAGCAGTCGGCTGCTGCCTGGCGGATTCGATAAGCTTCTTCAGGTTAGGATTCGGCTCGCGAGCAGCATGTTCAAAGGCAATCCGGCGACCCTCTTCACCACCTTCGAGGATAAGCGCTGAGAGGGCATCGTACCGCAGCAACTGAGATTCCTCGTTCAGCATAAGCTTGATCATCCCGAAGCTTGCTTTCTTCCAAAGATGCACGGCGAGGTACGCGGCCAGCCCTCGCTTACGTAGATCATTGTCCTTCAAGAGGTCCTTCAGTTTATCGTCAAACCCACGATCGACGGTTTTCTTAATCGCCTCGGTAGCCCCCCAACGAACGCCTTCATCATCATGATCGAGACACTTGAGGACCGCTTCCAGATAGTTAGCTTTCCACTTCTCTGAGATTTGCGCGAGGGCGATCTCAACGATCTCTGGATTTGAATCGGCTAATAGTTTTTCGATGGGAGTGCCGGCCCTGGTCTGCTTTTCTATTTCAGCTTTGGCAAGTTCTCTGCTGAGATTGCTTATGCGCGACTCAACGAATTCAGTCTCGTAGGTGTGGGGATCCAGAAAGTAAGCGTTGAGATAATACTCGAGAGCTTTAGGCTTGTTGTTTCGCACCTTAAAGAAGAACCGTCCGGTCCAGGCCTGGATATCGGGAGAGTTGAGCGAAAGTTTAGCTGCCTCCTCATAAGCCTGTCCGGCTTCCGGAAGCTTTCCCTCGCGTTGAAGTATTCTCCCTAAATCAAACGCCAGACCGCCGGACTTGGGAAACTTCGCTCGCGCTTCCGTGATTATCGATTTTGCCTTTTCTGGCTCAGTCTCGATCAGCTTCTCAACCTTCATTGCGAACGCATCTTCAGATTGCGGGTGCCGGTCAACGTAATCCTTGATCAGGCGATCCGCTTCCTGCGTGTTACCCTCAATTCTGAAGATCTCTGCCAGTCCGGTTATGAATTTGAAATCATCTGGAGAAATCTTGATTCCCGCCGATAAGTATTGTTTGGCTTTGGCCAGGTCGTCGCGCGCGATGTAGAGATCCGCGAGCTTAAAGGTCGTTTCCTCGGATTGCGGGTGGCCTGCGAGTTCTCTAAGCAGTGTTGCTTCGGCAGTTGAGCTGTAATCGAATCCGTGGAAGGACAATTGAAAGGCCTGATTGAAAACTGGTTCTTCAAAGCGCGACCGTCGCGCGACTTCCAAAATGTAGAAGGCCTGCAAACGATTGCCGTGATCCAAATAATACTTTGCCAGGGCCATGTGGGGTGCAGGCTCAAGAAAGCGCATAGCAAAGTTCGCGCGCAGTTGATTCAGCGTCAAGTCCTGGGCCTGAGCGGGCGGCGACTGTGATATCAACGCTATCAACAGCGCGACGGGCCATCCTTTTAAGAGCAATGAATTAGACATCTCAAAGTTTCGCCAACTCGATAAACCGCGCGGCCAGCTTTGGGCCGACGCCTTCGTCTTCGTGTTTGAAAAAGACGAAGGCGTCTTTCCATTTCTGGGCCTGCACTCTCTTCATCCATTCAAGCAGATCGTGGTCGTCATAAGCGGTACGCCGCAGACGCAGGTAGCCCCACTTCGCGGTGCTGATGATCTCAGTAAGCGGCTTCTCGTCAGTGTCGGAAACTACCAGCGCGCAATTCTTCGCGCGCAGCAGTTCGAAGACTTCAGCGTCGAACCAGGTGTCGTGACGGAACTCAAACGCACTGCGTGTATTGTCCGTGAGCAGACCAAGAAAGGCCCTGAGCCGATCAGTGTCTTTCTTCATGTTCGGAGGAAGCTGAAAGAGCACGACGCCCAGACGCTCTTCCAACAAGGCCGCAGTCTCCAACAGATACTTGGTTTCATCCGCGACGTTATTTATTCGTTTGATGTGCGTGATGCGTTGGCTGGCTTTGATCGAAAAGCGGAACGCCTTCGGTACTTGCTCTTTCCAGTTTTCGATCATCGAGGGTTGCGGCAGGCGGTAGAAGGTGTTGTTGATTTCAACGGCCGGCAGACGCCGGGAGTAATACGCCAGCATTTCCTTCGCGGGCAAGTCTTCCGGATAGAAATTGCCCTTCCACTCTTTGTAGCTATAGCCGCTGGTGCCGACGTGAAGTTTCATTTCTTTGGAACGAAGTCGACTTGATCTGGTCTTCGCGCGGCCGCTGGCGCTTGACCAACAGAGGAAGGAAGGGCAGGAACGTCTGCGCCGGAAAGGCGGTCCAGCACTTCCGGCAGAAGTTTTCTAACAGCGACTTCAACACTCGCATCGTCCGCGACAAGAGGAAAGTCTGTGACTTTCATTGGCAAAGCAATTTCTCCGCTCAAGACTTTGACGAAGGCCTGCCTGATGAAATGCCACTCCCTCTCAATGTTGGAGAGCCCGACTGGAATGTAGGCGCCGCGCCGTATGTGAACCTCATCGAAGTCGTAACCCAAACAACTTCCCATTTCCCAGAGCAGCCGAGTCAGGAGATCTTCATTTCGGGTGTTCCATGCCCGCGTCTCATCATCGCCCTCGGGTTTGTTGCTCAGATTGTCGAGGTAAACCTTCCAGGCATTCGTAACGCGCCGTTCTCTGCGCTTCTTGTTGCTGAACTCGATGTCGATAAGATTCAACGCCTCGACGTGGCCAGGTGACAGCGAAGTTGCCCTCGTAGCCATTAGTATGCGAAAGACGTGAAGCTTCCGTTCGCGTGAAGCGCGCCGATTGTCGAGCCATTTCTGGGCTTGTACGGCTAGAACTGGTCCAGCAATAATTGCGACGACGGTAATGACTAACTGCGTCATGACTGATTCCACTCTTCCTGACGAATTCCTACTTCATATAACAATTGTGAGAATAGTATTCTCAAGAATTAGACCTTGGCTTATGCCCTCAGGTTCGCCCGAACCACCAAACCTCACTCTAGTTCCTCCGCCACGTCTCCAATGGTCGCCTCGGCCCATTCCAGCGCCTCCGCTTCTCTTTCCTCATCGTCGGCCATGGCTTGGTAGCCATCTTCCAACGCCGCGTTCGACTTAAGAGTTTCAGACATGATCATTCTTCAAGGAGACACCGGATCTGACGATTCAATCACGAGGGCACTTGCGGCAAGTCGTATCCTACCATCAGAAAGACGCACGGTGGCAACTCCTTTGCGGCTTTCTCCATCGACCGCCACGAAGTCAGTACCGGGAGCGGTAGCGACCGGGTCTCAACACATTCCACACGGGTCGAGGTCGTGAGAATGAACCCGGTCGTTACCGCTCCCGGTACTGACCTCGTTTTCGAAGATCTTAAGATGAACGCAATATCGTTCTTCGCATCGAGGGAGTTCCTCACGAAATCGCGCGCGCGATCAGAAACGCCGCGCCCGCCGCCACGCTGCCAATCAAAGCGGTTTGCAAAGCGCTGCGCGCCGGACGCGTGCCGGTGTAGCGCCCTTTGATAAACCCGAAGACGAACAGCGCGACCAGCGTGAACCCGACCGAAAATAACAAAGCGTTGACGACCTGCATCGGCTTGACGTAAGCGGCGAAGATATAAGGCGCCAGCGGAATCAAGCCGCCGGCAATATACGCAAACGCGATCGTGAGCGCGCTGATAAAAGCGCGTTTCGGATCCGGTTTTTCCAGGCCCAGCTCAAAGCGCATCATGAAGTCGACCCACTTCTTTGGATGCTTTGCCAACGCTTCAACTATCGGCGTGCTTTCTTTGATGGTCAGCCCATAAGAATGAAAGACTTCTGCAACTTCGCGCATTTCTTCTTCCGGAATTTCCTTCACTTCAAGCTTCTCTCGTTCGCGCTCCCTGGCGTAGTGTTCGGCGTCGCTCTTGGCCGCAAGGTAGCCGCCCAGACCCATGGCGATTGAACCGGCAGCGATTTCCGCCAGACCGGCGGTGACGATGATCGCCACGTGATCGATGGCGCCGGTCAGACCCGCCGCCAGCGCAAACGGGACCGTCAAGCCGTCTGACATGCCAATAACAATGTCACGCACCGTTTCACCGGCGGTAAAATGTCGTTCGACGTGAGGTGTTTGCGGCATCGAGTTTTCTCCCCATTGGTTTAGTGGCACAGACTTTAGTCTGTGATTCAGTTCTTGGGCTATATTGGATCACAGACTAAAAAGTCTGTGCCACTTGTCGCTCCTAAAACTTACCAATTAGAATCAGCACTCCAATTACGATGAATGCGGCGCCGGCGACGCGCTTGATCCATTCAAGCGGCAGATATTGGCTCAACAGGGTTCCGACTATCACGCCGATAGCCGAAACCGCGACCAGGGCCAGCGACGCGCCAATGAAGACTTCCCACGGCCGCTTCTTCTCGGCAGCCATGGTCATTGCCGCGATCTGGGTCTTGTCACCAATCTCGGCCAGAAAAATTACCCCGAACGTTGTCAGCATCACGCGCCAGTCCATGTGAACTCCTTAATCCCAGTTACGATTGATTGCGCAATTCATGTAAGGCACAATTGCTCATCTGTCAACATATTCGTGTTGGCTATGGGCCGATAGTCGAGTTTCCCACATGGTTGAACCCGCCAAAGAGTTTAGCGGCACCGACCGTTTCATCCTGCGTCGTCGTCTCGGGGCCGGTGGCATGGGGGTCGTGTATGAAGCGCACGATCTCGAGATGGACAAAATTGTCGCCCTCAAGACTTTGACTCGCGCCGAGGCCGCTCACATCTATCGCTTCAAACGGGAGTTTCGCACGCTCGCTGATGTTTCGCATCCGAATCTGGTCGCGCTCTACGAGCTAATGTCCGACGGGCGCCACTGGTTCTTTACCATGGAACTGGTCAAGGGCGTGACCTTCATTCAATACGTGCGGCCGGAAATAGCGGGTGAGCCTGACAGTTCGACTGACAATACTCTATTGGGACCGCGCACAGTTCCAAGAAAGGCCAGCGACTCGGAAGCTGAAACTGAACTCTTCGACAGTTCTCATATCTCGCTTGACTCAGGCGAAATGGCTCCGCTGGATGAACGGTCGCCGTTGATGTCGGCGGATTACCAACTCGACGAATCGCGCTTGCGTTCAGGCCTGCGGCAACTCGCCGAAGGTGTAAACCGTCTCCACGAATTGGGCAAGCTCCATCGCGATATCAAACCTTCGAATGTATTGGTCACCGCTGACGGCCGCGTGGTCCTGCTCGACTTTGGTTTGGTCGAAGACATTGAGTCGGAAATGCACGAGACGTTGTTGGCCGGCACACCCGACTATATGTCGCCCGAGCAAGGTGCGCAGATGTCGATTTCAAAAGCCAGCGACTGGTACAGCGTTGGTGTGATTCTCTACCAGTCGTTGACCGGCCGGCTACCGTTCCGCGGCCGTCTCTTTGAAATCATGATGCGCAAGCAGACCCGCGATCCAATCCAGCCCCGCGAGATTAACCGCGAGGTCCCGCGCGATCTTAACGACCTTTGCATCAAGCTCTTGCGGCGCGATGCCGAAGCGCGGCCGACCGGGCGCGAGGTTCTGCGCGCGCTGGGCGCTCGCACGACCGGGCCTTTGCCGCCATCGTTCGTCACTACCACTGCCGAAAGTGCTTTCATCGGACGCGAGCGTCTGCTCGCCGAACTGCACGACGCTTTCTCAGCCACCTGCGAAGGAGAAACGGTATCCGTTTATGTGCATGGCAATTCGGGCATGGGTAAGTCTACGCTGGTGCGGACGTTCCTCGATCAGATTAAGGAGCAACGCCAACACCCAATCGTTTTCCAGGGGCGCTGTTATGAACGCGAGTCAGTCCCCTACAAGGCCTTCGACGGAGTAGTCGACAGTTTGAGTAAGCACCTTGCCTCCGTGCGTCACGGCCGCGCCGAAGCTCTCATACCCCGGAATTCCTTTGCGCTGGCGCGGGTGTTTCCGGTGATGCTGCAAGTTGACGCGATCTTCAATGCCCGTTCGGCGCGTCCCGAGACAGTTGACTTGTTCACCTTGCGACGCCAGGCATTTGGCGCGCTGCGAGAGTTGCTCGGACGCATCGCGGATCGTCAGCCACTGGTGATCTATATCGACGATCTTCAGTGGGCCGATGCCGACAGTACATTTCTGCTGGAGGAATTATTACGGCCTCCGGACGCTCCGAAGCTGCTGCTGGTGGGAAGCTTTCGCACCGAAGACATCGAAGAGAAGCCCTTCCTCAAGCAAATCCTGCAGGGGACCGGCACTGACAACTGTCGCGAACTATTCGTTGGTCCACTACCGGGCGGCGAGGCGCGTGAGTTGACCCGCGCGCTGTTTGCTTCCGTGGGAATTCGGAGCGATCCGTTTATTGATTCGATTGTACAGGAAGCCGCCGGCAGTCCTTTCCTGCTGGAACAACTAACGCATTACGGAATGATGAATGACCGGGAGGCAACCGCGGGAATTACCCTGCTCACGATGCTCAACGAGCGTATCAAACAACTGCCGTCAGGCTCGCGCCAGTTTATCGACACGCTGGCGGTCGCCCGGCGACCGGTCAATCAGGACGTGGCCATCAGCGCGGCGGGACTGAATGACGATGCTTTGACAGTCTTGAGTGCTTTACGAAGCGCACAGTTTGTACGCAGCGGCGGCACGAGTTATGGCGTCGAAATCTATCACGATCGCATTGGCGAAACGCTGGCGTCGCAACTCGGTAACGACGAGCGGCGCCAGATTCATCGTCGTCTGGCGCAGGCCCTCGAAGCGCGGGGCCTGGACGATCCGGAAGCCCTTTACGAGGACTATCTCGGCGCCGGCGAAGAAGATCGCGCGGCCGTTCATGCCGAGGCTGCGGCCCGCAAGGCGGCGCGCGCGTTGGCCTTTGATCGGGCCGCGTTGTACTACCGCCGCGCGATTGAATTGCGACAAGGCGAAGCCAACCTGGTCGATTTGAAAATTAGTCTCGGTGACGCGCTGGCGAATGCCGGCCGGCCAGCCGAAGCCGCAACAGAATTTCTCGACGCCGCGAAAACAAGTGGAGCGCAGCAGTCACTGGCGCTGCAACAACGCGCGGGCGCGCAGTTATTGACCGGTGGTCACATTGAAGAAGGGCTGGAAGTTTTTCGGGTCGTCCTGGAAACTGCCGGCTTCGGGTTGGCCAATGGACCCAAACGCGCATTGCTGTCACTAATTTTGCGACGCCTATGGATTCGCATGCGCGGACTTGAATTCACTGAACGCAAAGCCAGCGAAATTCCTGAAGCCGATCTGGCCCGCATCGACATTTGTTGGACAGTCGCGGCCGGCCTGGGTGCAGTTGATTTCATTCATAGCGCCGACTTCCAAAGTCGTCACCTGCTCTTGGCGCTGCGCGCCGGGGAGCCCTATCGCGTGTCGCGCGCGATCTCGTTCGAGGCGGCGCAAGCTGCGTCGAACCGAGGCAAGAGCCGAGCCCGCGGGGTCAAGGTTCTAAAGCTTGCGAAAGACCTCGCAAAAAAAGTGGGTCACCCTCATGCCATCGGCTTGGCACTCTGGGCAGACGGCCTCAGTGCCTACCTCACGGGTGAGTGGAGAAGGGCTGCTGATTCGTGCGATCGCGCGGTTGAAGTGTTTCGCGATCGCTGTACCGGCGCGACCTGGGAGATTGGAATGGCGCAGCGGTTCATGCTCAGTTCGTTGTTGTATTTGGGGGAACTTGCCGATGTATCACGACGTGTTCCCATTTTGCTGGGCGCCGCTTTGGAACAGGGAGATGTTCTGGCCGCAACTGACTTGCGAACCCGTCTAAACCTGGTCTGGTTAGCGGCCGATGATCCGGATCGTGCCCGCATGGAAGTCATTGAAGCGCTCAAAATATGGCCGCGCGAAGGTTTTCATTTGCAGCACTACAGCTCGATGCTGGCCATGGCCCAGATTGAACTGTATACGGGCGACGCGGAAGTCGCGTGGAAACATGTGAAAGGTCAATACAAGGCATTGAAAGAGTCACTGCTCCTGCGCACGCAAGTGC
Organism: Pyrinomonadaceae bacterium; assembly: GCA_035601635.1. Taxonomy (GTDB): domain Bacteria; phylum Acidobacteriota; class Blastocatellia; order Pyrinomonadales; family Pyrinomonadaceae; genus UBA11740. The sequence goes on along the minus strand of DATNNY010000611.1, from coordinate 2,044 downwards.
TGCGGGTGGATTCGTTGTATCTGCAGGCACGCACCGCCCTGGCAGCCGGAATTCAGGCCAATCACAACCGAGAGCGGGAGCGCATGCTGAAAGCTGCGGAACGATTGGCGACCAGTATTGCCAAAGAACGAATGCCGTGGTCAGATCCGCTGGTACCGCTGATCCTCGCTCCCATTGCCACTTACCGTGGTGACGCGTCAAGGGCGGCGGCCCTTCTCTCCGAAGCTGTCCAGGGATTTGATCAGACCGACATGCGTCTGCGCGCCATGGCGGCTCGCCGCCGGCTCGGGCAGTTGTTGGGCGGCGACCGCGGTCGCGAGCTGATCGCTGAAGCCGACGAATGGATGCACAATCAAGAAATAAAGAACGCGGCTTTGATGACACGAATGCTGGCGCCGGGTTGGCCTGAATAAGTTCTGGACTCGCGTGGGATTTCAGTCAATCGATTTACCATCCTCCATTCTATGGCTTTGGACTCGCGGCGATGCTAGCATTGCTCCCGACCAATCCATTCTGACCATGACCTCGAAACATCAGACTCTCGATCGACCTTCCGCGATCCTTCTGGTCTTCCTTCTGCTTACAATGGGTGTTAGTGAAACAACCGGTCACGTTCACGCTCTGGACAGCGCCCAATCCAACAACGCGAAAATCCTTCTCACCGCGGTTGATAAGGACGGGCATTTCGTAACGACGTTGAGAGCGGAGGATCTCCGCCTGCTCGTGGATGGAACACCGCAAAAAATCGAAGGCTTTGAAAAGACCGCTGACAGGACTCTTTCAATCGCGATCTTGATTGATACGAGCGCATCGCAGGAGCGCACTCTGCCCGCACAGAAATCCGCGGCTAATTCTTTTTTGGACTCCGTCATGCGGCCGGGCGTTGATCGGGTGGCCATCGCGACGTTCACTGGAACGCTTGCGGTCGAACAAAAGCTGACGAATGATGTGCTGCTGCTGCGCCAGGCAATCTCGCGCGCGCAGTTTGTTCCGCCTCCTGGCTATAGTCGGGGCATCCTGGTCATCGGGCGGCCGCCGCCCATGAAGCGCACACCGGCTACCCTCGCGGCCCAGACGGCTCTCTGGGACGCCATAATCGAAACCTGCAAAGACTTGCTGTCACAGTCAACCCGGGAAGCCCGGCGCGCGATCATCGTATTGACCGATGGACAGGACACTATCAGCCAGAACAAAATGGCCACTGCCGTGGACCGCGCCGTTTCTGACAGCGTGGCGGTCTATGCGATTGGCATTGGAGATAAAGATCCCTACGGCGTCGACAAAGATGCCCTGCGCAAGCTTTCGGAGCGAACGGGCGGACGAGCATTTTTTCCAAAGAAGCCCGCAGACCTAAGCGCGACCTTTGCTGAAATTGGCCAGCAGCTGCGGAGTCAATACGTGATCTCTTATAGCCCGGCAAGTCGTTCGGGCCCCGGGAAAATAAAAGTTGAGATGGTAAATCCCGACCTGCGCAAATCGGGGGTGCAGCTTTTCTACCAGCAGGTGATTCCAAAATAGAGCCATGTCACAGCCGTTTCTCGCATCACTGTTTGAAACTACTGAACGCCAGCCTCTGAGCGTGTCTGAATTAACCGCCATGATCCGCGCCGAGTTGGAAAAACGCTTCTCTTCCGTCTGGGTCGAAGGCGAGATCTCCAACTTTCGCGCGCACGGTTCGGGACACTGGTACTTCACTTTGAAGGACGAATTCGCGCAACTGCGCTGTGCCTGCTATCGCAGCAGCAACCAGCGAATTCGTTTTCGCCCCGAAGATGGCCTGCAAATGCGCGCGCGCGGCCGCCTGGGCGTATACGAACAGAAGGGCGAATATCAACTAATCGTCGAAGCCCTCGAGCCGGTCGGCGCCGGCGCCTTGCAACTGGCCTTCGCACAGACGAAGGCTCGTCTGCAGGCTGAAGGTTTATTCGCGCCGGAATCAAAGCGCGCTATCCCGCTGCTGCCCCGCCGCATCGGCGTAATCACTTCGCCAAGCGGCGCCGCGATTCGCGACATCCTTAACGTAATCTCGCGGCGCACACGCACG
>DATNNY010000610.1:0-2535 GCA_035601635.1 Pyrinomonadaceae bacterium | reverse complement strand
TTCCGAAAGGTCCCACCGGAAAGCTCCTAAAGAGGGAACTGGCAAAGCAATTCACAGGCATTGACTACTCTTGATGCCGTTGGCGTTGGACCCTAATGACTTTCCTTCAAGTTAGGAAAGCCCGAGACTTTTGGTGCTGGTGTTTTTAGATGATCGATCATCCACGCCCCCGCCAGCCACAACCCGCAGGCTCCGACCATCACCACTGAAAACCATTTACCATAAAGCCCGTCGGGCGAAAACTTTTCTGTCGCCGCGTGCAGTGTTTCACTATTTGGTAACACCCCGGCTTCGGCAAATTCATGAAAAGTGAAGATGGCGACTTGCGTCATAAACAAAAGCAGGAAAATTCCGGTCACCTGGAAGAACCTCTTGACGTTGATCAGATGGCCGAACTGTCCCCAGGCCCAGGCCATCGCCACCGCAGCGGCCAGTCCGAGCAGGGCGCCGGATAAGAGTCGCGGGCTGCGCACCTGCAGCAACATCAGAGATGTTTCCATACCCTCGCGGCTGATCGTCAAAACCGTGAAAAGAAAAACTCCCAACCAGGCGGTCTTGCCGGAACGGCGTAGGGAAACCTCGCCCAGCCGCTCTTCCATTTTTGCTTTGAGTTTTGGTCCGGTGCGCCACATGTAAACCACCAGCGAGGCGACCATGACAATCGCTATGACGCCGAGAATGGCTTCGCGTAAGGCCTCATTGCCGAGAAATCCGGCGAATGTCTGGCCGAAACGCTGTTCGATCCAATCACCTTTGCCAGTCTGCATTTGAAAGAGCAGGTAACCCAGTGCGCCGCTAACTGCCAGGGCTACCGTAATTGCCCAATAGACCGCGGGCGCGAGTTGGCGCTGCCCGGATTTACGCAAGTAAGAAAAAATGACGGCCACGAGCAGAAAGGATTCGAAGCCCTCGCGCAGAATGATGATGAAAGACTGAAGCATAATCGGAGCTTGCCGGAGTATCGCGAAAAAATTTGAAACGCCGTTAACGGCTGGTTCGCAGTATGCCTCAAATTGAAAATGATTGTCAATATCGAATGGCGGGTGTTTCAGGAAGTCGGACTGTGAGGGAGGGCCAAGCTGTGTAATCGGACTGGCCCTTCCTTACAGTCGGGCTTCTGACGCTTACTGACAGGGAATTATTCAGCGGGCCGGTCGAAGATTGAGTTGACTACGTAGAACGCGATCATGCCGCCGCCGATAACCGCACACGTAGCCACCGTCCGCCAAAGAACGTCGGTGCCGGCGAAATTCCAGATGGCGAGCAGACACGCGACGACCGCCACCAGGATGCACGCGCTCGTAGTCCAAAAGGAAATCTTTGTGACTATACGCGGATTGAGGAAGCCTCTTCTCAACTTTGTCTGCCGATCGTCCATGTACATAGCGTCCTGTTATTGCGAAGCAACCGGAGCAATTAATAGATCCGCTAGCACCAGACCAAACTGAGTTATGGCCGTGATGCGCAGGGGTAAATGGCGAGCATCGTCGCCAATCCACAAGCGCAACTGCAACTTATCACTCAGCGGATCGTCGGTTGTCAGTGTCAGCATCATCGCATCTATCTTCTGGCCGCCCAGTTCAATGGTTTCACGCCGCTGGGATTTCACCAGCAATGTGCGCGGTTGGCTGGTCGCCATGATGGATATGGCGTTCTGTTTTGGCGGCCGGAGATCAAAAGTGCGAATGGAATAAAACGCTGAGATCAGATCGTGCGTGCCGACGGGTATCTCGATCCGCTGCTTGGTATCGGCCAGGGCGGCGCCGCGGTTCTGATCTAGACTGAATGTACGACTGTAATGATACTTGCCCTCTGACAAATTGAGTTCGGTACGAAACGGAAGCAATGTGGTCGGGTCGACATACGAGTTGACTTGATCGTTGACTGGAAACACCCGTCCCCCCGCGCCCGTGGTTTGTGCGGTGACTGAAAACAGTAAACCGTCACGATTGAAATACCGTCCCCGCGATTTCAAAGCGAAGGTAATTGTGCCGACCTGCTGCGGACTACTGGAGAGATAAACTTGATAAGTAAGTTGTTCGCCGATTCTGAAAGGAACGTCCTTGAGTGGCAGGTCGGAAATAGCTTCCCCCGTCAGCGTTGGAATGCTGCCGCGCGTGCCCGGTTTCGACTTAACCGGAGGCGGATCCTGGGTGCGGGTCTTGCTGGTCTGAGCCGTACTGTTGGCTGGGCCCGCATCTGGAATCGCCAGCTGGGAGGCCGCCAGTTCCGCGCGGATCTCGCCCGACGGAAGTTTAGCGGTAATCAGCACCGGCACATGTCGTTCATCATCGCTGAAGTAAACGCGCACGTTGTAATCGTGCGACTTCACAATCAAGCGCGTAACGATCGTGTTCGAGGATCCGATGTTGGTCTTGAGCCGCTCGCGGCCAATCACTTTCACTTCAGCGTTGTATTGATCGCCGTCGTGAATCACTGTCAGCAAATACGACGAGCCATCGGTCAGGGGCAGTGCCCGCACGCGGTAGAGAGCCGAGAGCAGGTCATACGTACCCGGAAACTCTCCCGTCCTTA
>DATNNY010000609.1:0-10817 GCA_035601635.1 Pyrinomonadaceae bacterium | reverse complement strand
AAGCGATAGACGGCGTGCGTGATCACGCGCACGTCACTCTCGCGCGGCTCTTCAGGCTTCTTGGAGTCAGCAGGAGTTGGACTCGGTGAAGGTTGATTTCGCGGCTCCGCCTTCGCCAGGTCTTCGGGGTTGGCGCTGTTGCCGAATACGATCATCTTGCCGTCCGGCGACCACTGCGGGCCACCCGCGCCGCGCGTCATGGTCGTAAACTGAAACGAATCTCCTCCGGCCATGGGCAGCATAAAGAGCTGCGGGAGGTCGAGCCGGCCGTCTTTCTCAGTAACGCGCACAAAAGCGAGGAACTTTCCATCGGGTGACCAGCGCGGCGTCGAGTCCCTGGGGCCGCTGGTCAATTGATGCGTCTCGCCGGTTGCGGGAGAAACGCTCCAGATGGCCGTGTTGTATCCATCTTTCTTTTCGTTCACGGTCACGCGCACAAAGGCGACGCGCGAACCATCGGGCGAAATCTGCGTATCACCCGCCCAGACAAAATTGAATAAGTCCTTCTCAGTAATGTTTCGCTTCTGGGCGAAAGCCGGAACGGCGAGCAGAGCGATGGAGATCAAGACGAATAAGAGACGAGATCGCATAGAGTTTCCCTTTCGGATACGAATTTCGAACGCGGCAGCATTCTACCGGGAACTGGCGAAACGGGGAACAGCTGGAACGAGTCGTTCGACCGGCCCGCGTTCACCAATTGAACGGGCCGACGATCTTGCCGGAGACATTCATGCTTTTGGGCATGTAATGAATGACGAAAGACTTTCTGGTCAGTTGCGGGTTCTCGATCTCGCTGCCGCCGTGCAGGGTCATGCCATGCCAGAGAAACACGTCACCCTTCTTTGCCAGAAACAGTTGACGCTCGTATTGACCGGTCGGTCTCTCGACGTGTTCATGATATTCCCGGCTAATCTCAGCCCGGCAGTCCTCAAATTGGTTTGCGGATAGTTGTCGAACTTGTTGAAGAGCGGCTGGCGATGTGACTTGGGATAAAACATCAGCGGGCCGCATCCCGGCGAAATGTCTTCACAGGCGATCCATGCTCCCACGATAAAGTTGGGAGGAAATACGTGAAAGACGGCGGTGTCCTGATGCGCCTCCTGCGCGCTGCCGTACTCAAAGTTAATACTGCCCTGAGGAAAGGCGGGGCGATCAAGAATCAATGAACACAAACGCTTTAGCTCCTGATGACGAAAAATTGCTCTCGCGCCGTCAGAGAAATTATGGAACGAGGACGTCCGCCAATTGGAATGACTGCGCGCATAAAAGCGTTCCGCGGCCGACGCTTGCAGCAAGTCCCGGTGGGACGTTTTAGCGACTGGATCTCCCGGTGGAATCGCAGATCGCAAAAATTCAGGCCGGCGAATGGTTGTTCAGCCGTCCAAGCATTATCAAGATCCAGCAACATCGAATCGATGAGATCGGCGGGAATGATTCCCGCGGCGACACAGTAACCATCCGTGGTCCAGCGCGTGAGAAGTTCGGTGTCCGCATCACTCAGATGTTCGCGGCGCCGGCGACTCTCCAGCAATTCCAGAGCATCTGGTCGATCAAACCAGGGGATTCGACCAGGGTCGAGCGTCCAGGTTCGGGCGTGACGGGGCGATAAGAAATTGCGGAGACCCTTCCTGACCGAGGCGGGAATTACACGTCGTGCGAGGGAGCCAATCGGCATTAAGAGAGCTCCAGAGAAGCGGCGTGGTCGAACCTGGTCCGCGCCTAAATCAGGAACCAAATGAGCGCACGCAGGTGGGTTGGGGAAGTAACGCCTGCGCGCGCGCGGCATAAATTACTTCACGATATCTGCCCAGGCCTTGCCGTCTTTGTAGTGCAGAGTGACTTCAGAAATCTCAACCAGATTGAGGTCTTCCCACTCGATACTGTTGCCTTTGCTGTCGACGACTTTCAGGTCCCAGTGGGCGTGCTTTTCGCGATCTTCAAAAGTGATCTTCACGCTGTCGCCGTCCGCCAGAGTGTCCTTGCCGAGTACGTCCTCTTCCCACTCGTTGGCGGTGTGGGGCGAAACGTAGACTTCGTGAATCTCAACACCGGTGCGGTTGTGCAGAATAAAGTCCTGTTTACCCGCGCGCGCATAGGCCGTCGCAACGAGAAAAATTCCCAGCATGCCGAGCGCAAGTATGACTCGTGATTTCGAAACGATATTTTTCATGGCTTCAAGATTAGTCCTTCCTGGCGGAATTTAAAGTCGATGGAGAGATGAGAAAACCTAACATCCTGATTTGCTTTTCGTCAAAGCTGTCCAGGGAAAGCACTGTTCAAAAGTTGCGTTGCCGTGGGCGGGGCAGTAGCCCGACCGTCAGGGAGGGCTCCGCTATTCGATGCCATCAATCTGAGCCCTCCCTGACGGTCGGGCTAATGCCCCGATCGATGCTTTGCATTCTATCGACACAACTTCAGCAGACTAAGTCATGGAAATGTTCTATCGCTTCAAAAATCTAAGCAACGACTTTTCGGCAGGGTGCAGACTGGTGCCGCGATAGGCCATTAGTTCCCTCACGCTCAGGAAATGCCGATCGATAACTCGTCCTTTGGCGAAGCTGTTCATGATCAGAGGACAGATGTAGGCACTGCGACAAACGGCCGGCGTGTTGCCCAGAGCCTCTGCTGTTTCTTTGATCGCGGCCACCAGGAGTCTCTTGCCAGCATGTCGGTTTCCGTTGAGTTCCGACTGCACGCGCGCCAAAGCGCTGGCGCAAATCAGAGTCGCCGCCCAGGTGCGGAAATCCTTGGCGCTGAAATTCCCGCCCATGATTTCCTTGATGTAGACATTGATATCACGTCGTTTCACATCGACAAACGAGTCGTCACCGTTCTGGTACTTGAACACATCACGGCCAGGTCTTCGTAGAAGTTCTCTGACAATCCGAGCGGTGGTGCGGTCGCGAAACTCGCGATGCTGGCGGACGCCGGACTTGCCGGGAAAATCAAATATGACCAGGTCGCCCTTGACCCTGACGTGCTTTGATCGCAGCGTGGCGAGCCCGTAGCTTCCGTTTTCATTCGCATAGACCTCGCTGCCGGGCCGGATAAAACTCATCGATAGAATTCTGAGAATACTCGCCATCACCCGCGGTTTCGGAAAGCCATGCTGACGGAGATCTTTGGCCACCGCCTTTCTCATCGCCGGCAGCTTTTCGGCAAAGTCGCTCAGCCGCTGAAATTTCTTTCTTTCCCGATGGCGAACGTGAGAGTCGTGATAGATATATTGCCACCGCCCGGCGGCGTCTTTGCCCACCGCTTGCACCGCGCCGGACGCTGATGAGTTGATGCAGACATCTGTCCAGGCGGGAGGGACCTTGAGAGCTTCGGCCCGAGACAAGTCCGCGCCTTTGATCTTTCGACCGTCGGCATCAAGATAGCGAAAGCCCCGCGCGGGCGAGCCCGTTCTGTGAATGCCTTTCGCGCACAGCTTTTCAATTCTGGTCATAGGTCCTTCGAACTCGACGTAAAACGCAACAGAGATCCAGGCCGCTTCAAGCGGGCCGGGGTTCTTACACTAATCTTGCGCTACGAGCTGATCAGTAGTGCGCTCGTCTTCGGCTTCGGCGTGTCGAATTCGCTTGAACTGTTCCTGCAGCCGATCGAGTTCTTTATCAGAGAGGGTTTCGAGATCGACGAGATGCGTGCGCGCTCCTTCCACGCCTCTGATCAACTCATCGAGCTTCAGGTGGATCGCCTTCGCATCGCGATTCTGCGTGTTTTGAATCAGGAAAACTATCAGGAACGTGATGATCGTCGTGCCGGTGTTGATGACCAGTTGCCAGGTGTCGGAATAGTGAAATAGCTGGCCGGTCGTGGCCCACATCACGATAACTAACGCGGCCAGGATAAAAGCCCACGGCGAGCCGACGGCTTGTGATGCAGTCTGCGCAAACTTTCGGAATAGTTCATTCATCTGTAATCTCGGCTTGTTGCGTAACGGAGTATGAAGACTGTCACCGTGCGTCGCCCTTCGGAAACATCACTCTGTCCGGGGTCGCCTTGAGTTCGGCGAGGAGCTTCTGGATCAGTCTGGTCTTCACTCGTCCCGCCTCTTTGGGATGAACCAGATAACGCACGATCGCATCGATCCAGGTATTTGAGTTGACGCGGAACAAGACCGCCGGATGCTCGCGTACTTCCAACTGATCGACGGGTGTCTGGGCCAGGATCTCGCGGAAGATACGCACCTGCTTCATCATGCGTTCCCCGACTTCTTCTTCGGCGACGCGCTGCATAGTCTTGGCCACAAATTCCAGATCGCTCTCATACGCGACATTGAACTTAACTTCGTTCCAGATGTAGGGGAAGAGGGGCCACGTATAGTTATAGACCGTTGAATTCAGCACTTTTGAATTAGGGAATTTAATCACCCGACCCGAAGGGTGGTCGGTGGAAAGAAAGTCGCCGCCAAATTCCCATAGCGTGGTGTCCAGATAACTGACGTCGATGACATCGCCGGTAGCCTCGCCAATCTTGATCCGATCGCCGACCCGGTAGGGCGTTCGCGCCAACAAATAAATCCATCCGATGAAGCTGGTGATCGGCGTTTGCAAAGCGAAGCCCATGATCAGTGAGAGCAAACCCAGCGACACGGCGGCCGTGTACCAGTTCTGAAAAAGGATCGAGACCACGACAAAGGCCAGAACCAGGACCATTGCCAACCTCGCGACGCGGCGAAGGTTGTATCGCGCAACGGGGTTGTCGACGGGGCCGATCAAATAAACGTCGACGATCTTGGCGATGGCCAGCAATAACACGATTGCCATCACGCTCAGGTTTAGTTTCTGGATTAGCGGAATGAAGCGAGCCGCAAAGCCGAACACTCTGAATTGCAGAACATAATGGACCACGGCCAATGAGATCAATATGATCGCATGCGTGCCGAGTAACAGCTTATCTTTCGTTTCTGCCGCGGGAGTCGTTTCCGGCTTGACGGTGCTGGTTTGTTTCAGCGCACGCTTGACCTCTTCCTGTTGCTTGACCTGTTCGACTTCGGTGCGGAGTTCGTTCGGCATTCTTACAGATTCCTGACTGTCAGCGGGCTTTCCGCTCGCGGAAGCTCCCGCCGACGCAGAGTTTGTATATTAGGCACCCTGCATGCCATAAACAGGAGCGCAGGCACAATGGAGCGCAGGCATCCCTGCCTGCTGTTCGCGAGCATCCTTGCTCGCACTTGATCGCAGAGAGATGAAACCAGTCACCGACAAATTCGCGATTGCCGCCGCGTTGCAAGAGATTGGCGCGCTGCTGGAGTTAAAGGGCGGCGAGTACTTCAAAGCGCGGGCCTACAAACAAGGGGCCCGCGCCGTCGCGGAATTGACCGAAGACTTAGGCAAGTTAGTCAAAGAAAATCGGCTCACCTTTGTTAAGGGAATTGGCTATGCACTGGCTAAGCAAATCCAGGATCTTTACACAACGGGCCAGTCAACTTTACTTAATCAACTGCGCGCGGAATTGCCGCCGGGCATTATCGAGTTGAGTAACATACCCGGACTGAGCGTGAAGAAGGTCGAACGCCTGCACCAGGAACTCGGTATTTCCACCGTCGAAGAATTAAAAGCCGCTTGCGAGTCTCATCAGCTGCGGGACGTCAAAGGCTTTGGCGCAAAGACTGAGCAGAACATCCTCGCAGCGATTGCCCTGGCTGGAACTGGATCTCAGGATCGCGAGCAGCGAATTCACATTCATCATGCATTGCGGGCCGGGGCGCAAATCGTCGAGTACCTCGCAACGACGCCGGGATTTGACCAGGGCGAACTCGCCGGGTCCGTACGGCGCTGGCAAGAGACGGCCGCGCGGATAGTTGTCGTGGCTAGCGCCAAAAAACCCCAACAGCTTATCGACCACTTTCTAGGCTTCCCGCTGGTTATCAGAGTCGAAGACCAGAGCGCGGAGAGGTGCTCAGCCGCCCTCAGTGGCGGATTCAAAGCGACACTGTTTGCGGTCAAGCCTAACGAGTTCGCCAACGTATTGCTGCGCGCTACTGGCTCGCAAGCCCATCTGGACAAACTCGATCAGATCGCTTTGAAACGAAAGCTGAAACTCACTGGGAAGGGAATTGAAAAGCTCGCCCCGCAGCAGTCAAAGTCGAAGACCACAGTTCCTGTCCTCTTAAGGACTGAAGCAGAAATTTACCAGAGGCTCGGCATGCAATACATACCGCCTGAGTTGCGCGAGGATCAAGGTGAGGTTGAAGCGGCGCTCGCACACGCTTTGCCGGAAGATTTGATCACGGCCGAAGACATTCGCGGCATGGTTCACTGTCATACAAAGTATTCCGATGGCAAGCATAGCGTCGCTGAAATGGTCCAGGCGGCAGAGTCGATGGGCATGAAGTACATTACGATTACTGATCATTCGCCGACAGCGTTCTATGCGAACGGCCTCAAGATCGATCGTCTGCAGCGGCAATGGGAAGAAATTGATCTGGTGCAGGAACGAACGAAGGTCAGAATTCTGAAAGGCACTGAGTCAGACATTACGCAGGACGGCTCGCTGGATTATCCGGATTGGATTCTGGAGCAGTTCGACGTGATCATCGCCAGCATTCACTCGCGCTATAAGATGAACGAAGATCAAATGACGCGGCGCATCGTCACCGCCATGCAGCAGCCGGTATTCAAGATCTGGGGACACGCGTTGGGGCGTCTCATCGAAAAGCGGCCACCGTTCGAGTGCCGGGTGGAAGAGATTCTGGACGTGATTGCAGAGTCACACGCGGCCATCGAAATAAACGGAGATCCTTACCGGTTGGACATGGAACCGTGCTGGGTGCGCGAAGCCCGGAAGCGCAAAATCAAGTTCGTGATTTCAACGGACGCGCATTCTACCGGTGCGCTCAACAACCTTAAGTATGGAGTAGGAATCGCGCGACGGGGGTGGGTCAGACGTGGCGAAGTCTTGAATGCTTTGGGAGTGAAAGCGTTTCAGAAAGCAGTACGGCCGATGTGATTTGCATGCGTCGTAATGAGGTCAGTACCACCCGCGTGAGCGGGTGGGTTTATGAGTCATCCAGCAACTTGAGTCTTGGATCCACCCGCTCACGCGGGTGGGACTGACCTCATTAGGGCGAGCGTTGAGATTTTGGAGTGGATCCTATCCAACTTTGCGCTTTCTTGCCGCCGCGGGTTTCGCTTTAACCAGAGTGAGCGCGGCCTTTTTCTTCGCGGCGGGTGCGGCCTTGACCATCGGCTTACGCGATGAGGCCTGCAAGCTCTTTTTCAGCGCGGTCATGATATCCAGGCGCGGCATCTCTTCGTCTTTTTCGAACTCGGTTACCTTCTTGCCTTTGATCTTTGAGTCGATCAGTTTCCGCAGCGCTTCGTGATAATGATCGACGGTGTCGATGTCCTTGAATGAAGTGACCATCTGTTCAACCAGACTCGTGGCCAAAGTCAGCTCCCGCTTGTCGAGTTTCTGCACGTGGTCGAGTTCGGGCACGTCCTTGATGCTGCGGACTTCAGCCGGATAGCGAAGCTTCTGCAAGACGATGCCGTTCTCATGCGGAAAGACGGCGACCAAATCCTCGCGATCGCGCAGCACGACCTTCGCGAGGCCGACCTTCCCCGTGTCTTTCAATACCTGTAGTAAGAGCGCGTAAGGCTTTTCGGCCACCGGACCATCGGGGCCAATGTAATACGGCGAGTCATAGAAGGTCGAGGCAATCTCTGAGGCATCAACAAAGCCCAGGATGTCGACCGCCTTGGTTGTTTTGATTTTGACTTTGGCGATCTCTTCCGGCTCGATCAGCGCGTAGCGGTCCTTCTCGTATTGAAAGCCCTTGGTAATGTCTTCGCCGGTTACCACCTGATTGCATTTCTTGCAGCGCTTGTCGTAGCCGATAGGTCCAAAGTCTTCGCGGTGCAATTGGTTGAACTGGATTTTTTCGGACGCTTCGATGGCGTTATAGACGCGCACCGGAATCGCAACCAGCAGGAAACGTATGTGGCCTTTCCAAATCGATCGCATAGCTTCTTTCTCCGAAGTGGCACAGACTTTATAGTCTGTGTTTCCAACTTGCCGAAGAGTCACAGACTGAAGTCTGCCACTGCATAGACACAAACGCGGGCCTCGCGCCCGCATTTTTCCGGAATCCTCACCGGGTCCGGCCCCGGCCCGTTAGGGCAAAGGGAGGGAATTATGGGCCACTTGGCCCATCAAGTCAAAAGATTTCTTGGAGCCAGAGTGGATCAGGTTGAGCACTGGCAAACGATTAATACACGCAGAGGACGCAGAGGTTTTCGCAAAGGTCCCAGAGGAAAATCTTTGCGTTCCTCTGCGAATTCCTCTGCGTCCTTTGCGTTTACGATTCAAAATTTCATGACATTCAAGTTGGCTGCGGCCGAACCTTCGATTGACCGCATGACAGCTATTCCTTATTCTCTCACACGTATTTGACCTGCTTCGATAACCAACCATGCGCGAATGTCCCCGCTGTGAACGGTGTTATGAAGACGAGGTCCTCCTCTGTCCCGACGATCAGGCCAAGACAAAGGCGACTCTGCCGGGCACGACTCTGCTGAACCGTCGTTATCGCCTCGACAAGCGCCTCGGCCGCGGCGCGATGGGGCAAGTTTACCTGGCTCGCGATGAAAACTTGATCACGCGGCGGGTAGCGGTAAAGACCATTCGTCCCGATGTCCTCTCTGACGAAGACCTACAGGAAGGCGAAGCCATAGCACGCTTTGAGCGCGAGGCCCGCACCGCGGCTTCTATTCAGCATCCCAACGTCATCGACGTTAACGACTTTGGCAAGAGCGATGAAGGCGTTTTTTTTCTGGTGATGGAATATGTCGAAGGCGAATCGCTCTATCAGCTGCTTCGGCGCGAAGGCACGCTGTCAGTGCAGCGCGCCCACGCTTTGCTGCGCCAGATCTGCGCCGGGGTGGAAGCCGCGCACGACGAAGGAATCCTGCATCGCGATTTGAAACCGGCGAACGTTTTCATCGTGCAACGAAAGAAGAAGGATGGCACGATCTCCGTCGATGACTTAGTGAAGGTCGGCGATTTTGGTTTGGCTAAGATCATCAGCCAGAGCCTGGCCGGCGATTCTTCGGGGAGCGGTCCGGCCTCGCGCGGAATCCTGGGCACGCCTGAGTACATGGCGCCCGAGCAGATGCAGGCGGGAGCTACACTCGATGCGCGGGCCGACATCTACGCGCTGGGGGCGATGGCGTATCACATGCTGGGCGGCCGGCCGCCGTTCACCGGCGACATCATGCAGATCTTCGCGCAGAAACTTACTGGCGAGACTCCTGCACTGAGCACGCTGCGTTCCGACATTCCCGCTCCCGTTGAACAGGCAGTAATGCACGCGCTCAAGAAGGAAGCGGATGGACGGCCGGGGTCGGTTGCCGCCTGGTATAACGAATTCGATGGAGCGGCGAGTGGCGCCGCGGTTGCCGAAGATGAAGGTGAATCGCGTCTGGTAGTCATGGCGCCCACCGGCGCCGAGGTGTACGTCGACGATGAGCGTCACGGCAGCATCGGGCGTTCAGGCCGGGTCATTCTGAAATCGATTCCGCCCGGGCAGCACGTGCTGCGCGTTGCGCATTCCGGCGATCAAGACGACGAGCGCGTGATCGAAATCCGCGCCGACGGCGATGAGCAGATCATTCAGGCCCAATTCAAGTCGGCTCCTTCGAGCGGCCTGTCTCCTTCGCAGGGTGGGAGTCTGGGCAGCGTCTCGGGCATGACCCTGCCGCCCCACGCCGTCGTCGCGTGCACCAAGTGCGGGTCGCGCTTTGCGGGCGGAGCAAAATTCTGTGGCCGTTGTGGCAACACGAGTTTTCAGCCGGTTACTTCCGACAGTGCGATGCATCCGCGAATGCCGCCAGTCCAACCGTCGAGCTTGCCCAGCTTGAACCAGGCGGCGAGCGGTGCGTCCAGAATTCGCTGCACTCGTTGTGGCGTAGACCAGCCCGCGGGCACAAAATTCTGTGGCCGCTGCGGCGCCTCTCTGGGCGGCAGCGCTATCGCCTGGAGCGCGCCACGGCCCGTGGAAGTTCTTTGTCCGGGATGCAATTCCACTTATCCTCCCGGAACCAGGTTCTGCGGACGATGCGGTCGTACACTCTAACGGCGGCTTTGGTGGCACAGACTTCAGTCTGTGATTTCCCGTGCGGGGATCAAGAGTGAAGGACGCTGTGATTTAAATGATTCTTCCAACCGCGAAGCGGTATGCAACGTAGCCCAGGTTAGCGGTAGCGTTCCCCACGTTTCTACCTAATCAGAGCTTCCTTTAGTCGATGATTGAGTGTTGGTTAGTGCGGACCACAGACTAAAGGAAACTCTGAACAGGTCATGACGCATCTTTTTCAAAACCCGCGAAGCAGGTGGAAGCATAAAGCCTGGGGTGAAGCGAAGCGGAACTCCAGGGTAACGAAACGTAATCAAACCGAGCGCGCGGGAGCGTGCGACAGGACAAGCGCTGCGATTTGCTGTGATGAAAGGCTATCGCCCACTTTGTGGGCTTTCCGTTCACACTCCAACGATCCCTGGGGTTCCGCTGCGCTCCACCCCAGGCTTTATGCGGTCGCCGCGCTTCGCAGGCTCAAGAAAAGATCATCAACTTATTCAGAGCTTCCTAAAGTCTGTGCCACTCCAGATTTAGACTTGAGTGCAATTCATCTTCTCGTATAGACTTGCCGCGCGACTTTGCAGACCTAAACGCGCCGGCTGAGCGCCCATCTGTCGTACTTCTCAGGAAACGAGGCTGAAGATGAAACGCTGTCCCCAATGTAATCGCACTTATACCGATGATGCCTTGAGCTTTTGTCTGGACGACGGCTCGCCGCTGCTCAGCGCGAGCGGCC
>DATNNY010000608.1:0-11581 GCA_035601635.1 Pyrinomonadaceae bacterium | reverse complement strand
CTCGTCCAATAATCTCTGCTCGCGGATAATTCGCGCGCAACTCTGCCAATAACTCTTCGGCCCGATCAGCTGAAATCGCCAGCAACAGCCCGCCGGCCGTCTGGGGATCGTAAAGCAACTTCACCAGGTTCGGATCAACGGCCGAGGCGATTTCGATTTGCTCGCCGACGTACTCGCGATTAGTTTTGTCGCCGCTGGTTAAGAGTCCCGCCGTCGCCAATTCCAATGCGCCTTTGATCAAAGGAACACGCGCGGCATCGATTTCAATCGTGACCTTACTGGCGCAGGCTACTTCCCATGTATGACCCAGCAGAGCGAACCCGGTGATATCGGTCGCGGCCTTCACGTCAAACTTAGCGATCGCTTCAGCGGCGTATCTGCCCGGCGTCAACATTGTCGCGATCGATTCATTGATCACTTCCGGCGACGATTTCGCGAACTTGATACCGGTTGAGATGACACCCGTGCCAATTGGTTTAGTCAGGATTAGCACATCGCCCGGCCGCGCGCCGGCATTGGTCGCGACCTTGTTCGGGTCGATCACGCCGGTGACTGAATAGCCGAACATGATTTGTTCGTTGTCGACGCTGTGACCGCCAACCAGAGCGACCTTATTCTCAGTTAAGACAGAGAGGCCGCCGCGCATAATGTCGCCCAGGATTGCGAAGTCCAAACCTTTTTTGGGAAAACAGGTGATGGCCATCGCCGTTATCGGCCGTCCGCCCATGGCCCACACGTCATTGATGGAATTGAGCGCCGCGATACGGCCATAGTCGAACGGGTCGTCGACAATCGGCGTGAAGAAATCGAGCGTCTGCACCAGCGCGAGATCGTCGCGTAGACGATACACTCCGGCGTCGTCCGCTGTGTCGAAACCGACCAGCAGATTCGGATCGAAAGGTTGTTTCTCAAGCCCACTCAACACCTGAGCGAGGACCCCAGGGGCCAGCTTAGCCGCTCAACCAGAGCACGAAACCATTTCGGTCAGACGCATTCCGATCTCCTCTCGCGTTAGTTTGAATTGGAACGATTCAGCGTCGCACCGCGACTTACCGATTGTCAATGAGAATACTGTCATTGGGTCTGCGAAGCGGACGATCGAAAATAGCCCAGCACTTCAGGGTTGGGGTTGGCCAAGAAATGTGGAACGTAAGCCTGTGAAACAGGCACAGAAGTTACAGAACCGGGAGCGGCAGCGACCGGATGCAAGCACGCAACATGGACAGTCTGCTCAATCGATCTTTCCACGGTTGAACTTATGACGCGGTCGCCACCGCTCCCGGTTCTGTATCAAACGAAGTTCAGTCGTCTGCTGGGCGTACTAGATCGAGTTGGAATCAAAGCGATAAACTAGATCGCATGCATGACGTTCTCATCATCGGCGCCGGTCCGGCTGGCTTGTCCGCAGCGCGTTGGTGCGACGAGCTTGGTCTCGACACCCTCGTGTTGGAACAGAATGAAGAAGTCGGCGGACAACTTCTCTCGATTCATAATCCCATCGCTAACTATCTCGGTCTTCACGCCGCGAACGGACGCGAGTTGCGCGATCGCTCTGTCGAACAAACCAAAGAGTGTGATTTTGATCTTTGGACGAAGGTCGAGATTGAAGGCATAGATTTGAAAGCCAAACGCGTCTTGCTCCGGAGCGGCGAAGATATTAAAGCGATCGCGATCATTATCGCGACAGGATTGCGCCGCCGGAAGCTCGGCATTCCCGGCGAAGACGAATTCGTCGGGCGCGGGATGATCGAGTCATCCGCGGATCGTCAGGAGTTTGCCGGCAAAGATGTGTGCGTCGTCGGCGGCGGCGACGCGGCGGCTGAGAATGCTCTGTTACTTGCCGAAGTCTGCCCGACGGTTACGCTCGTCCATCGGGGAAAGAAGCTGCGCGCCCGTCGCGAGTTCGCTGAACAATTACGCACTAACCACTGTATCACCGTGTTTTCCGAGTCAGTTGTACATCGCATCATCGGCCATGAAAGAGTTGAAGCAGTCGAGATTGAACGTGTCGGTGCTATCAAGCCTTTTCAGATGGCGGTGCAGGGCGTTATCGTGCGCATCGGGTTTGAACCGAACACTGAGTTGTTTCGTGATCAGTTGGAGATGGACGATCGAGGTTATCTCTTGATCAACGGCGTTCAGGAGACGAGCGCGGAGAATGTTTTCGCGATTGGTGATGCTGCGAATCCCTTGTCGCCCACGATCAGCGGTGCGGTTGGCGCCGGCGCGACAGCAGCGAAGGTTCTTGCTTCGCGGCTACAGAAGCGCTAGCAATTTGGAGTGCGCCGGCAGAGCGCAGCGGCGACGGCGCTTTGGATATCTAAACGACGGGGCCTCAATCAAAACCGATCCAAAGCGGTGTCGCGCTGCGCTTGCCACCGCACTCCAAAGGCGAGCATTAGCCGCCTCTAAATCCCATTCAGCCAGGCTGCGCGTAACGCCTTCGCTTCCGGCGTGGCATTGGGCATCTCTTCAATGCGGTAGGTCGAAGTCTGGGGTGGACCCAACACGATCGATATCCGCATCGTCTGCCGGCCACGCTGCAGGGTGACTGGGACCTGGTCGCCTGGTTTGTAGCGACCCACCGTCTTCAACAGATTGTCCGGCGTAAGTTTGATCCCGCCGAAAGTTCTTATGACGTCGCCGATCTCTAAACCCGCGTCGGCGGCGGGCGAGCCGGGACGCACGACCGCCACTTTGAACTCATTGGGATCATTTTCATCGGCGCCGATACCGACCCATACAGGCTGCTGCTGCTCACGCACAAAACGCAGTCCGGCATACGCAAACGCTTCCGCGTACGGCGGTGATTCGACGCCACGCACATACCGTTTGAAAAAGTCGCGCATGTCCGTGCCTGCGACTGCCGAAACCATCCGCTCAAAATCTTCGTTGTTGTAACCACGCCCGCGCAGATAGTAAGTCGCATTCGGACTCTTCATGTAGAATTCGTCATACATCCGGCGCATCACTTCATCGAGTGAGTCTTTACCATTGGTCTTGCCGCGAATCAACAGATCCAGTACCAGCCCGAGTATTTCACCTTTGGGATAGTAACTAATCGACGTGTTGGCAAGGTTCGTGTGTTGTGCGTGCGGCGCGTCATCGATGAACGGCGCGGACAGGGAAGATTCTTCTGCGCTCATCAGGCGGCTGCCGGGAGCGTTTTCGACGTCCCTAATCTGTTGTACCAGCGTCGACCAAAGCTTTGCATCGTTCCATAATCCAGCGCGGCGCTGCATCAAATGGCCGTAATAATTCGTAATGCCTTCCGCGATCCACAGCCCGCGCGTGTTGGCGGGTCTGGTGAAATCCCACGGACCCAGTTCGGTCGGACGCAGGCGTTTGACGTTCCAAACGTGGAAGAACTCATGCGCGATCGCATCCAATGCGTCGTCATATGTGTTCGAGTCGGCGAGGCTCCCCGGCATAATGATTTGCGTCGAAGTCAGATGCTCCATGCCGTCGCTTGAGTGCGCATCGTTGGCGAAGTGCACCAGGAAGGTGTAGGAAGCAAACTCCGGCGGACCCCACATCGCGGTTTCGGTCTTCACGATTTTTTCAATGTCGCGTACCAGCGCCTGACGCTTGCCGCCTTCGTTGCCGAGCGAATGCACGACAACATGGTATTCCCTGCCATCAACTTTGAAATTGTCTTCAGTCCAGTCCGGCCCAATTTCAGTCGGCGTGTCGATCATGATGTCCCAGTTGGGGAAGATCCAGTCTCTTTGATCTGTACGGTCGGTGCGGCCATTGACTATGCGCCAATTTTTTGGAGGATCAATCGAGAGCGCGACCGGATCCTGTTTGTGATTCACCAAGTACATGAAAACGCAGCCGCCATTGAAATTCGCGTGACGTGAATCAAGCTCTGAAAAAGTTCCGGATAGATCGTTGGCAAAAACTTTATAGGTCACCGTGACGCGATTTGCCTTGCACATAAAAACCCGCCACGTTTGAGTGTCGAGTCGCTTCAGTTGCGCGTCTGCGTCGGCGCAGCGCGAGTTTGGCGGCGGTATTTCCCTGATCCCAAACTCCTGTACATTCTTTGCAAAATCAAAGACCGCATAACGTCCCGGAGACCATTGAGGCATTTGAAAGTCGATTGAATCCAAACCCGATTCTGATTTTGCTTCAACTTCGATGCTCACTTCAAAAAGATGCGAGCTCGGATGAGGCATTGCCAGGTGGTAATGGATTGTGAGTGGTTCGTCCTGGCCAACGACAGCGATGCTAATCGTCAGCAGCAAGAGTGTCAGAGCAGCTCCCTGGGCGAAAGAAAGTTTCCGCTTATTAATCATTCGCTCCGCAGGTTACACAGGTTTCCGCAACTTACAAAGCGCAGCCCGGGGTTTCCCTTAAGACCATCCGGAGAGAAACAAGTCTCCATGATTTGTGGTCTATGCGGTCGGCAAAATCCGCCGATTGTTTTTTCGATGATTACCGAACTAAGATGCTTCCATGCCCGCAACCGAGCGACTCTATTATCAAGATTCCCGCCTCCTCGAATTCGATGCCCGCGTCGTCAGTCTGAGCGAGCTCGATGATGGTCAGATCGCGGTCACGCTCGATCGTACCGCATTCTATCCAACCGGCGGCGGGCAACCCACAGACACGGGTACGCTTGGCGATGCTCGAGTAGTTGATTGCATCGACGTGGAAGACGACGGTGTCATGCATGTAATTCAGGGACCGGCGCCTGAGGTGGGCGACACCGTCCGCGGCAAAGTCGACTGGCTGCGCCGCCTGGATCACCTGCAACAGCACACGGGCCAGCACATTCTTTCGGCCGCGTTCGTGCAACTATTCGCCGCGCCGACGCGAAGCTTTCGCGTGTTGGAACACGAATGCGAGATCGATGTCGCGCTGGTTGATCCAACCGACGAACGAATCCAACATGCAGTTGATCTCGCCAATCAGATCATCTGGGAGAGTCGATCGATATCGATTCGTCAGGTGACTTCAGAAGAGGCCGCGGGTCTGGCGCTCCGCAAAGAGCCGGCGCGCGCAGGCGAGCTGAGAATAATTGAGATCGATGATTTCGATCTGACTCCCTGCGGTGGTACGCATGCAAGATCAACCAGCGAAGTCGGCTTGATCGCTGTGCGATCATGGGAGCGCGCCAAAGGGCTCACGCGAATCCACTTCATGGCTGGAGTTCGCGCGCTCGCTGATTATCGCAAAGCAAATCAAACCGCGCGTGAAGTGGCTGCGTTATTCAGCGCGGGACGCGATGATTCTCCGATATTGGTCGCGCGATTAGTTGAAGAGAACAAGAGACTAAAACGACGCTCCGCCGAGCTTGAACAAGTCGCTTGCCGCATCGAAGCGGAAGATCTGATCAAGCAAGCCCACATCAACGACTCCAACCTGAGCGAGGACTCTCGTTTAGCGGCGGGCTCCTCCGCGACGGATCCTGATTCCCATCGTACGGTACTCGGATTGATATTTGACGATCGCGACGCGGATTCGCTCAAGCATCTCGCGCTGGCGCTCATAGCCCATCCAAACACAGTTGCGCTTCTGGGTTCACGTGACGGCGGCGCCGCGCGATTAGTCTTCGCGCGCTCGACCGACGCATCCGGCGATATGAATACACTCATGCGCGGGGCTTGCTTGCTAATTGATGGGCGCGGAGGCGGCAAACCAGACATGGCGCAAGGCGGTGGGAAGAACATAGAAAAGTTGAGCGAAGCGATCAAATTCGCGTCGCAGGATCTGCAAAATGGCGAGCAATTAGCGTTACTGGATTTGAATCACGCTCTGTCAAAATTTTGAGCTCAGCAGTTTTCAGTTGACCTGGTGTTCTGCGTCAACCGGATTGGTCTCGAAACTTGAAACTCGAAACTTGAAACTGTATTCTTCGTCGCGTGGGGCAGTAGCTCAGTTTGG
Organism: Pyrinomonadaceae bacterium; assembly: GCA_035601635.1. Taxonomy (GTDB): domain Bacteria; phylum Acidobacteriota; class Blastocatellia; order Pyrinomonadales; family Pyrinomonadaceae; genus UBA11740. The sequence continues at coordinate 5,689 of DATNNY010000608.1, read as the reverse complement.
CAGAGCGCCGCGTTCGCAATGCGGAGGTCAGGGGTTCGATCCCCCTCTGCTCCACCATTTGTTTTCAACCATTTACAGCCGCCGGCAACGGTGGCTGTTTTGGCCAAGTGGCCAATACGTGGACATTTTTTCTGGAATTCAACTGCACGGCGTCAACAGCCGCACGTTTGCTCTCCTCAACTGTCCTCACGTAACGCATGGTCACACGAACGTCTGAGTGCCCTAAAAGTTGGGCGATTGTGAAGGCGTCGCATCCTATCTCGGCCAGGCGGGTTCCAAACGTAGCCCTCAGATCCTTCCATATCAATCCTTCAATACCAGCTAGTCGGCAGGCGGTCTTAAATCCCCGTTTCGTTTCCTGCAAACATGATCCGGTCTTACTCTTAGGACTGACAAAGATGTATTCATCTGGTCTCTTATTCCGACACAACTCAGCCAGAGCTTCTCTGACATCATCGTTCATCGGAATATCGCGTGGTCTCCCGTTCTTGGTGTTTCGCGCAGTAACGATGTTGCGAAGAAAGTCCGCCTGGTGGCGCTTCATTCGTAGCTGTTCGCCCATGCGCATCCCTGTTCCGAGTGCGACTATCACGGCAGGCTTGAGGTGAGCACGTGGCCCGTTAAGCTGTGCCATGAGTCTTGGCTCCTCTTCCGGTAGCAAGTACCGGTAGCGGAGGTTATCGAGGGTAAATAAATCAACCTTACTGCAAGGGTTCGATTCAGCTTTGTCGTACTTGACTGCCAACGAAAACGCCGAGCTTAGAAGAGTTAGCTCACGATTAACCGTCGCCGGCCGTCGTGCCGTTCCCTTCTTCGTCGGTGTGTTCAAGCGATCATTCTTGAACTGTTCGACTAGCTGTGCCGAGATCTCGCGCAAGGCCTTTCCCTCAAAGTATTGTTTCAGCATAGGAGCAGTGTAAGAGTCGTCTCGCCAGGATTTTTTGTTCGCTTTAGACCAGGGCAGATAGACCGTATCGAGAAAGTCTGACAACAGATCCGTCCCCTTTTCTTCTACCCCTAATCGCTTATCAAAAATCTCCTGCTTGGCTTTGATCTCCGCTTGCTCTGCATCCCACTTCGTGCGAGCTAAGGACACAATCTTCCGATGGCGCGTGTTGGTAACGCGATCTCGGAAATAGTATCCATAGCTGGTAGTTCCATTCTTGTTCTTCTTCTTAAAGACCGACATTTTTCTCCTTGAGGTTGCAGCCACCAAAGAGAATGGCCGCATGGTAGCAGCATCAAGCGATGAAGTCACTTGCCAATTCCCGATTTTGTCCACGCAATGATCTCCGCAAGATCGAAGCGCAAAATGTTCGATCCTTGTGGCTTGCGATACGGGATGCGACCCTGCGCAACCATGTCGTAGATCGTGCGCGGCTTGACCTTCAGTAACGCGGCGAGTTCGGAGACTCTTAGAAACTGCGGACGGTTCGGAAACGCAGAGGTTTGCAGACTTCCACTCATGGCTTGACCCTTATTTGATTCTGGGAATTAGGAGGGAAATGATCTACAGCTTAGTGGATCTATTCAACCAGCGTGCCATGCTAACCAGTTTGCTTAAAACCAAAGCGCTCGACTAGGACGAAGAAGCGTTTTTTGTTTTTCGCTTAGAAAAGTGCCAGGATTTCAATCCCGGACGGACTACGATGGAGCAAGCGGAGCCGACGGTAAAGAAAGGTAACCTGTCGTAAAAAACGTCAAAGTATGTATTTCACAACAGGCTGATAGTTCGAGTTCTGACGGTTCAGGGCAAAGGCATCGTCGAATGTCAGCCTGATTGAAGACACGTCAGTTTCTATTAGATTTCTGGTAATCTAACAGTCGTTTGCGAACTCTTTCAGTCAGGCCTTAACCCCTATGGCAGATTCCCAAGATCTTTTACCATTCGGTCCCTTGGTTAATCGCGATCTTTTCTCGAATCACTGGCTTAAGACGCGACTGCCGATGGAACCTGATTGGAGTGAGAATAAAGAAGCTGCAGGACGCGCGCTGGAAAGACTGGGCGAACTATGGAGAGTACAACGTGAGCGGGTGACCCAGTACGGAGATGAACAAGGACTTGAAGAGGCGTTCATTCAACCTGTTCTAAGAGCCCTCGGATGGACAATCAAGTATCAGCCGCATCTCAAGGGTCGCGATCCTGACTATGCGCTGTTCATTGACGAAGCTGCTTTGGAAGCCGCACTTCAAGAATCTCGGACAGCGCCTGAATTTTGGAACTTTGCAACGGTCGTCGCCGATTCAAAGGCTTGGCACATCCGCTTGGACCGTCCTACTAAGAACCAGCACAAGCGCGAATATCCGCCCGAGCAGATGGAGTGGTATCTGAATAGTAGAAACTTATCGTATGGCATTCTGACAAATGGAAAACTCTGGAGATTAATTCCGCGCGAACTCAAATTACAGCAGAGAAGGTTCGAAACTTATCTTGAGTTTAATCTGCCCAGCGTTCTCGATGCCTGGGTTGATTCTCCGAATCTCACTGAACAATCACATTTAATTGATGAGTTTCTGTACTTCTATCTTTTCTTTAGTCCGGTTCCGCATCTCGAAGTGGCTGAACGGCGTTCCCTGATTGTTCGCGCTATCGAGGGCAGCACCGAGTACCGGATAGGCGTAGGCGATAGGTTAAAAGAGAATGCCTTCGAGGCGTTGCGTCTGTGCATTGAAGGATTCCTCGCCTGGTCATCAAACGGTCTTGACCCAACTCGTGATCTCCAGGCTGTACGCGAACAGAGTTTCATATTGTTATATCGGCTTCTTTTCATAATGTATGCAGAAGACCGCCAACTTCTCCCCTACAAGGTCAACCGAACTTACACAAATAATCGCTCACTTGGACGGCTACGCGACGATGTTGCGTCACGTCTCGATAACATTAGATTAAAGCGAGAGCCCAGCTATTCTTCGAACGAAGCGGCGATATGGGCTTACTTAAGGGAGCTGTTCGATCTAGTGGATCGCGGCCACAAAACTTATGGGGTGCCAGCCTACAATGGTGGTTTGTTTGATGGTGAGGGGCATCCCTTCCTGGCTATGAATGAAATCTCTGATTTCTACATGGCGCAGATCATTGATGAGATTGGGCGCGCTTTCGATCCATTGTATTCGCATCTTGGGCGTTCGCGCGTTGATTACCATGACCTCTCGATCCAACATCTCGGTTCAATTTATGAGGGACTTCTAGAACTTCAGCCGCATCACGCTTCAGAAATGATGGTTGTGATAAGTCGCAGAGTTCAAGGTCGCGCCGAAGAAAAAGTACAACCTCTGAGCAAGGCGGTCGAGGCCGGCTTCAACGTAACGGCGATTAGATATCCCCCACGATCGGTTTACCTCCTGACTGACAAAGGTGAACGCCGCGCAACGGGCAGTTACTACACCCCTGATCATATCGTTGACTACATTGTAGAGAACACGTTGGGACCTCTGTGCAGCCAAGTATCAGGGCAACTAACTAAGCAGATAGCCGAAAAGGAAGAACTACTGCAGACGACAATCGGTGCCGAACGCGAGGGGTTGGAAACAGAGCTAGCTCAGCTTCGCTCAGACTTTGACGACCGCATCTTAAGATTGCGCGTTCTAGATCCGGCAATGGGTTCGGGACATTTTCTGCTTCGTGCTTGCCAGTACCTAGCCGAAGAGATTGCAACGAACCCTTACACGCAAGATAACGACGGCGATCAGCTTCAAGGTGACGAATCTGCTCTAACATTTTGGAAGCGCAAAGTTGTGGAACATTGTCTCTACGGGGTTGATATGAACCCATTGGCGGTCGAACTCGCGAAGCTAGCCCTCTGGCTAGAAACTGTAGCAGCTGATCGCCCCTTGACTTTCCTCGATCACCATTTGCGACGTGGCAATAGTTTGATCGGCGCAAAAGTCGCAAAGCTCGGTCTTCTGCACAACGAATTCGGAATGATCAGTCGAGAGTTCATCTCCCAACTTGAAGACCAACTTCATGCTTTGCTGAACCCTCTTATTGCTATTCGAGATGCTTCGTCAGACACTACTGAACAAGTAAAGGCGAAGCAAAAGCTTCTAGATGTTTTCGAAAGGGCTCGCGAACCATTTCGGGCACTTGCCGATCTTTGGACTGCAAATGTAATAGACTCGAAAAGCGGATTATCTTCAGCCCATTACCAAGAGGCGGTTGGATTAGTTAGCACCGCGAAAGAGTTCCGCAAAATCGAGAAGGAAAATTGGTTTCAAGGGACACGGGCGATAGCCTCCCGATCTGACGTGGAGTGCTTTCATTGGGAACTGGAATTCCCTGAGGTCTTCTTCGCTGAAGTGGGCCGCCGAAGCGCTCCTGGCTTCGAAGCAATCATTGGCAACCCTCCCTACGATGTGCTGTCCGAGAAGGAGAGCCAAAGAGACTTGTCTGCCCTTCGCGCGTTTATAGAGACTGACAACACCTATGAACCCTCTCGACGAGGAAAGAATAACCTTTACAAGTTGTTCATCTGTCGCGCCCTTGATGTATTAACGCAGGGCGGGCGCTTCGGCTTTATTACCCCAATGGCTGTCTTAGGCGACGATCAGTCGGCGGACATTCGCCGTCGGATTGTTGAAGTTGGCGCATTCACTGGAATCGAAGCGTTTCCACAGAAGGATGATCCGACAAATCGAATCTTTCCAGAGGCAAAACTGTCGACGACGGTGTTCACGATGATTAAGGAAAGTTGTTCCGAGAGTAGTTCACGCCCGTTCATGGCGCGCGTTCATCCTGGGAGATTGATCGACCCTGCGTCACCAGGTCTCAAATTGACTACCCAGAGCATTCCTTTATACGATCCAGCGAACTTCACGATCGTCAGTTGCTCTCAAGATGATTGGGATTTAGCGACACGGATCATGCGTACGGGCCGAATGAAAAGACTGAGGGAGTTCGCTGAATTTTTTCAGGGAGAGGTTAACGAAACTAATGAGCGCGCTAAAGGAAATCTCACGGACGATACCCATGAGGGGAAACTTGTAACGAGAGGTGCCTCAATCTGCCTCTATGTGACGAGAAAGGCCTCACAGGGCGAGGATCTCTTGTTGGATGTTGAGAAGTTTCTGACTGGTAAAGGGGCTGAAACGAAGGCATTTCACCATAGGTTTCCACGGATCGGGCTACAGGAGAGCTGTCCTCAAAACAACTTTCGTCGAATTATCGCGGCTTACATAGCATCCGGAGAGTTTTGTAACCATAAGATCAACTATACACCGGAGCACAAAAGCGGGCTGCCACTCTATTTTCTCCTTGGATTGCTTAACTCCAAAATCTCGGACTGGTACTTCCGACTTGGAAGCACTAATGCTGCTGTAAGCCACTATCAACTTTATAATTTGCCCTGTCCGATCTTTGCTTCGTCACGTGGACATGCGGACGTAAGTATTGAAGATGATGCAATGGACGCGTTCGGTCGAGGTGAACTTAATCATGTTTTCAATTTACTCGAACCGATATTGGCGAAGCATCCTTTCAGCACAGTTGTGCGAAACCTGATCAGCGAAGCGGCTAAGAAGATTTTTCATCTTGAGGCGGAGCGTGGTGATACGCGAATTCAATTTGGAAGTGCAACAGATCGTTGTTTGAAAAATACTTCGTTCGGGGTCCGGTAACCAAGAGTCTTGCGCGGGCGGTCGTTAAGAAGATCTTCCACTTGTTGCAGGTCTTGGTCTGTGATCCTGGCGAATT